>JBDHSX010000023.1:0-31984 GCA_039808365.1 Xanthobacteraceae bacterium
TCCGCCTCGGTCGTGGCGCGACCCAGCACCGGATTGCGATGCGGGAAGCGGCCGAACCTGCGGATGATGTCTTCGTGGATTTCGGCGTAGCGCAGATTTTCGGCGTCGCCGAGCGCCTTGAACAGCGCGACGCTGCGTTGCTGGTCGGCGATGTCCTCCGAATGCTCGAACGGCAGATAGATGAATTGCCGCATCACGCCGTCGATGCGCTGATCGACGCCGCGCGCGAGGGCGCGGTCCGCCACCTCGCGGGCCTTGGCGTCGGCGGCGAAGGCGCGCGGATCGCCGCGAAACATGTTGCGCGAGAATTGGTCGAGCACGATCAAGAGCGCCAGCGCGCCGTCGTCGCTGTCCTGCCAGCGGTCGCGTTCGCCGGCCAGCGCCGCCTCCCAGGTCGGCAGATACCGCCGCCGGATCTCGGCGTCGAACGCCTCATCTCTTGTGTACCAGCGCGCGAGCCCGGCCTCGCGCCAGAACGTGATGATGTCGATGGGGGTGACGGTGTCATCGTGATTCATTGGCGGCATTCCTGGATGATTGGTTGCCGCGATATCTGTCCGCGGCGATGAAGCGTCATCACCGGGCTTGACCCGGTGATCCATCGCTTTTCGAAGGGTGATGGATGCGCGGGGCATAGGCGAGCGGAAGCGACGCCGTTCTTCGAATGGCTATGCCCGCGCATGACGTCGAGCGCGCGGTGGGAGTCTCACGCGAAGAAAAACGCCTCAAGCCGCCTTCTTGCCTTCGTCGCGCAATTCGCGGCGCAGGATTTTTCCGACGTTGGTTTTCGGCAGTTCGTTGCGGAACTCGACATATTTCGGCACCTTGTAGCCGGTGAGTTCAGTTGCGGCGAACTTGATGACGTCCTCGGCGGTGAGGTTGGGGTCTTTCTTCACCACGAAGGCTTTCACCACCTCGGTGGACTTCGGATCCGGCACGCCGATCACCGCGCATTCGAGCACGCCCGGATGGCTGGCGATCACTTCCTCGACCTCGTTGGGATAGACGTTGAATCCCGAGACCAGGATCATGTCCTTCTTGCGGTCGACGATCTTGGTGTAACCGCGATCGTCCATCACCCCGATGTCGCCGGTGCGGAAGTAACCGTCCGCCGTCATCACCGCGGCGGTTTCGTCCGGCCGGTTCCAGTAGCCCGCCATCACCTGCGGTCCCTTGGCGCAGATCTCGCCGGCCTGGCCCAGCGGCAATTCGTTGCCGTTGTCGTCGCGGATCGACAGCCAGGTCGAGGGCACCGGCAGGCCGATGGTGCCGGTGAACTTGTCGGTGTCGGCCGGGTTGCAGGTCAGCGTCGGCGAGGTCTCCGACAGGCCGTAGCCTTCCGACAGCGCGCAGCCGGTGGCCTTCAGCCAGGCTTCGGCGACCGGCTTCTGCGTCGCCATGCCGCCGCCGATCGAGGCCTTCAGCTTGGAGAAGTCGACCTTGGCGAAGTCCGGATGATTGAGCAGCGCGTTGTAGAGCGTGTTCACCGCCGGGAAGCTGTTGACCTGATACTTCTGCAATTCCTTGATGAAGCCGCCGATGTCGCGCGGATTGGGAATCAGCAGGTTGACGCCGCCGGCGCGCACGCCGAGCAGGAAGCACGCCGTCAGCGCGAAGATGTGATAGAGCGGCAGCGCGCAGACGATGAACAGTTGATCGACCACCGGCGGCTTGCGCAGCGCCGGCTGCAACCACGCATCGTTTTGCAGCATGTTGGCGATGATATTGCCGTGCAGCAGCGTGGCGCCCTTGGAAACGCCGGTGGTGCCGCCGGTGTATTGCAGGAAGGCGACGTCGTCGCGGGTGATCGCGGGCCTCGCCAGCTTCATGCCGCGTCCCGCCGCCAGCGCGTCGTTGAACGCCGTCGCGCCCGGCAGCGAATAGGCCGGCACCATCTTCTTGACGTGCCGGACCACCAGATTGACGATGACGCCCTTGAAGCCGAGCAGATCGCCCATGCTGCCGACGATGACGTGCTTGACGTTGGTCTTGGCGATCACCTTCTCGACGGTGGTGGCGAAGTTCTCCAGCACGATGATGGCTTCGGCGCCGGAATCCTTGAGCTGATGCTCAAGCTCGCGCGGCGTGTAGAGCGGATTGACGTTGACCACCGCGTAGCCGGCGCGCAGCACCGCGGCGGTGGACACCGGATATTGCAGCACGTTCGGCATCATCAGCGCGACGCGCGCGCCTTTCTTAAGCCCCTTGCTTTGCAGATAGGCGGCGAGCGCCAGCGACATCTCGTCGAGCTCACGATAGGTGACGGCCTTGTCCATGCAGATGAAGGCCTTGCGGTCGCGAAACTTGGTGAAGCTCTCCTCAAGCAGTTCGACCAGCGAGCCGTACTGCGTGACGTCGATATCCGCAGGCACGCCTGCCGGGTAGTGCTTGAGCCAGATCCGTTCCATGGCGCTTCCCTTTGCTGACGCCGCGCGCAAACGCGCCGAGCGCCGAAATCCGATTTTATTCGCGTGACCTGCCCGTTTTGTCGCGGGCCGCCAACTCGCCGCGAAGTATCGGGCAAAGCTCGCGCGATTGGCAAGCGGGCTGCGCGCTAACGACGCATGGCCGCAAGCGCGGCGGGCGGTGTCGGCGGAAGCGGACCTAGAGCATAATCGCTGTTAATGGAGCGCTGGCCGTCATCCCCGGAGCCCGCGTCCCGAATGAGGCGTCATCGTCCGCCTTCGCGGAGGATGACGTTTCCCGTGTTGTTGGGTCGAGCGCGTCAACCCTGGAAATCGCGCTCTAATTCTTCGGCTTGGTCTCGCGGGCGGCCTGTTTCGGCTTGTCCTTCGGCGCCGGCTTTGTCGCTGCCGCCGCGGGCTTGGCGGCGGGCTTGTGGGCCGAGGGTTTGTCGGCCGGCTTGGCCGAGGCTGACGCGGCGTGTTTCGCGGCCGGCTTGGCGCCGGCGTTGCTCTTGGCGTCACTCTTGGCGTTCGCCTTCGCGTCCGCCTTGGCGTCACCTTTGGAATCGCTCTTGGCGTCGCCGGCGTCGGCGCTCTTGGCGCCGGCGGCCGGTTTCTTGGTGTCGACGGTGACCGTGATCCGCTTGTCGGCGTGGCCCTTGCCGCCGCGACGTTTGGCGGCGCGCGCCTTGCGGGCATTTGCCGCGGCCGCCTCCTGGGCGGCGGCATCGGCGGCGGCCGTCGCCACCAGGTCGGCGCCGGTCTTGGTCGGTCCGGTGTAGACGATCACCGGCTCGGCCGGCGCCGGGGCCGCGGCCAGCATGTCCTCGGGGCGGAGCGTCGGCGGCTTGAGGCCGTCGGCGAAAAAGTTCAGCGCCGGATTGTTGGTGACGACGCTGGCGAGGGTGTCGTCGTCGGGATTGTCGCTGGCGGGGCGCTTGCGGCGCGGGCCGCAGACCTCGTCGCGCAGGTCCGGCGGCGCGGCGGCGATCGGCGCGAGATTGTCGACGGTGCCCAGCGCCGGCTTGAGCCAGGTCAGATTGCCGCCGGAGAAGCCGCGATCCAACAGCCTGATCGCCTTGATCGAGCGTTGTTGCGACGACGACGCGCCGAGCACCACCGCGATCAGGCGGCGGCCGTTCTGCGTCGCCGTCGCCATCAGGTTGAAGCCGGAGGCGCAGATGAACCCGGTTTTCATGCCGTCGGCGCCGGGGTAGCGGCCGATCAGCTTGTTGAAGTTCGGCGTCACCCGGCGGCCGTAGCGGATCGCGGGAATGTGGACGAAGTATTCATATTCCGGCAGGTTGCGGATGAAGGCGCGGGCCAGGATCGCGAGATCGCGCGCCGAGGTGACCTGGCGGTCGTCGGGCAGGCCGTTGGGGTTGACGTAGTTGGTCTGCGTCATGCCGAGCTGCTGCGCGGTCTGGTTCATCATGTCGGCGAAACCGTCGATCGAGCCGCCGACGCCTTCCGCCAGCACCACCGCCATGTCGTTGGCCGATTTCACCATCATCATCTTGAGCGCGTTGTCGACGGTGAGCCGCGTGCCGGGAGCGAAGCCCATCTTCGAGGGACTTTGCGCGGCGGCCGTGGGCGACACCGCGAGCAGGGTGTCGAGGCTGATCCGGCCCGACTTCACCGCGGCCAGCGTGACATAGGCCGTCATCACCTTGGTCAGCGACGCCGGATGCCACGGGAAGGTGGCGTTCTCGGCTTCCAGAACCTTGCCGCTGTCCGCCTCGACCAGCAGGGTCGCCTCCGCATGCGCGGCCGCCGGAGTGCTGTGTATGAGCGCTATTCCCGCGGCGAGGATGAGGGAGCCGAACAGCTTGAGGGACGGGACGCGGGGAAAATGCACGATCTGAGTTCCGATCCTTTGTGGTGGACCAGCGAAGGTTTGGCGTCGAACGTCAAGTTCGCCTTCGTGGCGTCGGGCGCTCGTCGGGAGCAGCGGCGTGTTCGCAGGAAGCCGGAGCCTATACCGGGCGGCTGCGTCAGAATAGAGGCGAGGCGGTGAATTCCGGAACGAAGGCGGCCGAATTTCGGCGGATCGATGCTCTCGATCCCATGACGGAAGCGATCAAGCCGCGCCGCCGTCCTGCTGCACCATGAACTGGGCTTTCGCCAACCCGGCGAAGTGCCCGCCCTGGGCCACGAGTTCATCGAATGTTCCGCTCTCGATCACGCGGCCGTGTTCGAACACAAGAATCCGCGTGGCGTTGCGGATGGTCGAGAGCCGGTGCGCGATGACGAAGGTGGTGCGGCCCTTCATCACCTCGTCGAGCGCGGCGTTGACCTTGGCCTCGGTCACCGCGTCGAGCGCGGAGGTCGCCTCGTCGAGAATCAGGATCGGCGGATCCTTCAACAGCGCGCGGGCGATCGACAGCCGCTGGCGTTCGCCGCCCGACAGCATGCGGCCGCGCTCGCCGGCGTTGGTGTCGAACTTCTGCTCGCCGCGCTCGACGAAGTCGAGCGCCTGCGCGCGGGCGCAAGCGGCGCGCATCTCCTCAAGTGTCGCGTCCGGCTTGCCGACCCGCAAATTGTCGGCGATCGAGCGGTTGAACAAGAGCGCCTCCTGAAACACCACGCCGATATTTCGGCGCAGCGCCGACAGCGTCATGCCGCGCACGTCCATGCCGTCGATCTTGATGATGCCGGATTGCGGATCGAAGGCGCGATGCAGCAGGGCGATGGCGGTGGACTTGCCGGCCCCGGTCGGCCCCACCAGCGCGATGGTCTGCCCCGGCAGCGCGGTGAAGGAGACGTCCTCGACCGCCGGGCGCTTGCCGTCATAGGAGAACGAGACGTTGTCGAATTCGACCAGGCCCTGGAGCCGGCCGGGATCGATGGCGTCGGGGCGGTCGCGCACGGCGGGCACGGCGTCGAGCACGTTGAAGAATTCCTGAAGCCGCGGCGCCTCCATGAACACGTTGTTGATGAAGGCCACCACTTGTTCGAGCTTCTGGATCAGCATGGTGGCGAACGAGACGAACATCACGATCTCGCCGACGCTGGTCAGCCCCTGCTGATGCAGCACGATGCCGACGGTGAAGATCGCCAGCACCGTGATGGTGGTCGAGGCGCGCGTCATCACCGTGACCAGCGCCCACCACGACAGCACCGGCAATTGCGCCGCCAGCAGTCTGTCGGCGATGCCGCGCAGGCCCTGCACCTCGGCGTCGATGCGCACGAAGCTCTGCACCAGCGCGACGTTGCCGAGCGCGTCGGAGGCCCGCGCCGACAAGTTCGAGTACTGCTCCTCGACCTCGTTCTGCATCTCGAACGTCTTGCGCACCACCATGGTGGTCAGGATGGTGAAGACGATACACAGCACGAACAGCAGGATCGCCAGCCGCCAGTTGAGATAGAGCGACAGCGGCAACAGCACCACCAGCGACATGATCGCGGCGAAGTGCTCGCGGAAGAAGCCGAGCCACAGTCGCCACAGCGCGTCGGTGCCTTGCAGCATCACCTTCATCAGCCGGCCGGAATGGGTGCCGGTGTGGAAGGTCAGCGGCAGTTGCATGATGTGCTCGAAATAGCTGGTCAGCACCGCCTGGCGCTGGCGATGCGACAGCCGGTCGGCGTTCAGCGCCACGACCACGCCGCACAGGATGGTGAACAGCCCGAACGCCACCCACGCCGCCAGGAGCGGCCACGGCGACGTCGAGGTGAAGGCCAGCGGGCCGTTGGGCGGATTGCCCGACAACACGTCGACGATGCGGCCGAACAGCACCGGCTCGGCGAATTGCGCACCGGCCAGCAGCAGGTTGGCGCCGGCCAGCAGCCAGCCGAGCCGGGCCTCCTTGCCGAGCAGTTCGAGCACGCGGGCATAGAGGCGAAGCAGGGACATCGGTCGGGCTCGGGGCTGAAACGGGGCGGCGGCTGCGGCATTTAAGCCGGACGCGCGGCGGAATACAGCCGTTTATTATCATCTGGCCGTTGGTTTAAGGCGCGGATGTTTACAAGTTCGCCATATGTTTCGGCTAGGATCGCGGACATGAGTGATTCGCTCGATCGGCTTTATCAGGCAGTGCTGGCGGCGCGGGATCTGGATCCCGAGGCGTCGCGCACCGCGCGGTTGCTGCGGCAGGGGCCGGCCAAGATGGCGAAGAAGCTGGCCGAGGAAGCCATCGAGGTGGCGATCGACGCGGTCAACGCCAAGCCGGACGCCGTGATCCGGGAAAGCGCCGATCTGTTTTACAATCTCGCGGTGCTGTGGGCCGGGGCCGGGGTTCGCCCCGAGGACGTCTGGCGCGAGATGGATCGCCGCGAACACCTGCTCGGGATCGCCGAAAAGCTGCCGAAGGACTTCGGCAAGGTCGCCGCGTTGCGGCCGGCGCGGCGGCCGGTCGTCGCGCTCAACGGCGGCCGCCGGCGCGAGCCGGGTTGAGGGCTGGCGTCGCCGCGATTCCTGACATGTCAGGAGCGAGCGGCGGCCTCCCGGACGCGGCATGACGCATCATGGACAATGACCACAGGGAATGCTTGATCGCGGCATGCTGAAGCGCCTCTACGACTGGTTCATCGCCGCCGCCGACAAGCCCTCCGCGCTCTGGATCATGGGCGCGGTGGCGTTCGCCGAAAGCTCGTTTTTCCCGGTTCCGCCGGATGTGATGTTGATTCCGATGTCCCTGGCGCGGCCCCGGCGCGCCTGGCTCTACGCGATGGTCTGCACCTTCGCCTCGGTGGCCGGCGGCCTGCTTGGTTACGCCATCGGCGCCGGGCTCTACGATTCGGTCGGTCTGTGGCTGATGCAGCTTTACGGCCTGACCGACAAGGTCGAGGCGTTCCGCGCCTCCTACGCCGAATGGGGCGCGTGGATCATCATCGGCAAGGGCCTGACGCCGATTCCCTACAAGCTGGTGACGATCACCTCCGGTTTCGCCGGCTATAACCTGTGGCTGTTCGTGCTGTGCTCGCTGATCGCGCGCGGCGGCCGGTTCTTCATCGTCGCCGTGCTGCTGAACCGCTATGGCGACGTGATCCGCGCCGAGATCGAGCGGCGGCTCGGATTCTGGGTCGCCGTCGGAGCCGCGGTCGTGGTGCTGGGGTTCGTGATCGCGTTCAAGATCGTTTAGCTAGCCTGTCGGTGGAAAGGGCTCCGCGTCCGGGGCACGGTGGAAGGTGAGCGCCCAGCGCCCTATTCAGCGCCTGGGCGCAAGACAAGCCGCGTGGCGTGCCGCCGATTGCGGGCCGGTCGCGATCGAGAGAAAGAGGATTTGCCGCATGTCCATGCCTGCCTTGTTCAAGGGCCGACTGTCGATTCCCGTGATCGGTTCGCCGCTGTTCATCGTCTCGGTGCCGGACCTCGTCATCGCCCAGTGCAAGGCCGGCGTGGTCGGATCGTTTCCCGCGCTGAACGCGCGGCCGGCGTCGCTGCTCGACGAATGGCTGGCGCGCATCAAGGAAGAACTGGCGGCTTACGACAAGGCGCATCCGGAGCGGCCGTCGGCGCCGTTCGCGGTCAATCAGATCGTGCACAAGTCCAACAACCGGCTCGATCACGACCTCGCGGTTTGCGAGAAGCACAAGGTGCCGATGATGATCACCTCGCTCGGCGCGCGCGAGGAGCTGAATCAGGCCGCCCATAATTGGGGCTGCATCACCTTTCACGACGTCATCAACCAGAAATTCGCCCACAAGGCGGTCGAGAAAGGCGCCGACGGGCTGATCCTGGTGGCGGCCGGCGCGGGCGGCCATGCCGGCGAGATCTCGCCCTTCGCCTTCGTCGCCGAGACGCGGCGCTGGTACGACGGACCGATCGCGTTGTCGGGAGCCATCGGCACCGGGCGCGCGATCCGCGCGGCGCGGATCCTCGGCGCCGATTTCGCCTATATCGGTTCGGCCTTCATCGCCACCACGGAAGCCAACGCGGTCGACCGCTACAAGACCATGATCGCCGGCTCCTCCGCCGAGGATATCGTCTATTCCAACCTGTTCACCGGCGTTCATGGCAATTACCTGAAGCCCTCCATCGTCGCCGCCGGCATGGATCCGGACAACCTGCCGGTGTCCGACCCCAGCAAGATGAATTTCGGCACCGACGCCAGCGGCGAGCGCGTCAAGCCGAAGGCATGGAAGGATATCTGGGGCAGCGGGCAGGGCATCGGCAGCGTCGACAAGGTGGTGCCGGCCGCCGAACTGATCGCGCGGTTGAAGCGCGAATACGACGAAGCCGTCGATCCGCCGCTGTGACCATGACCATCGACACGCCGAAAGAGGCGATCTTCCGCATCGAGGGCAACCGCGCGATCACCGGTCCGAACGCCGCCGGGCCGTGGTCGCCGGACATGCAGCACGGTTCCGCGCCGACCGCGCTGGTGACCTTCGCGGCGGAGGCGATGCCTGAGCCTGCGCCGATGCGGATCGCGCGCATCACCGTCGACCTGATGCGGCCGGTGCCCCTGGTTCCGCTCGACATCGAAACGAAGGTGCTGCGGCAGGGCCGCAAGATTCAGCTCTGCGAGGTCCGCCTCAAGGCCGACGGCGTCCTCGTCGTGCAGGGGACGGTGCTGAAGATCAGAACCGAGGCGATGGCCGATCTGCCGCCGGAGACCGCCGCGCCGCCGGTGGAACTGGCGTTCCCGGATCAATCGGTAATCGAGCCGACCGCACGCTTGCGCAACCCGTTCGTCACCGGTCTGTCGATCCGCTCGGCGCGCGGCCGCTTCGGCAAGGCGGCGGGACCGGGCGCGATCTGGTATCGGGTGGACCGGCCCATGATCGAGGGCGCGCCGATCTCGCAGGTGATGCGCGCGGCGGTGGCGTCGGATTTCTGCAACGCCACCTCGGTGGCGCTGGATTTCCGGCACTGGACCTTCCTCAACGCCGACCTCAGCATCTCGCTGGCGCGGCAGCCGGTCGGCGAATGGATCCTGCTCGACGGCGAGTCCTGGATCGGCCCCGACGGCGCCGGCCTTGCCGCCGCCCGGCTGGGCGATGAGCGCGGTTATTTCGGGCGCGCGATTCAGAGCCTGGTGATCGAGAAACGTCCGCCAAAAGTCTAGTTCGCGAAGAATCTTCACGCCGCCATGGAACTGGCTGGGACGGCGCACGTTTCGCTTTTGTTAAAAGCGCGGATTCGGTCGACGTGCCCCCTCTCGCAGAACAGCCCAGACCTTGCTTCGAGGTTCCCGATCAACGTGTGATCGCCCGATGTGAGCCGTCGTCGCCGGGGCGTCGGCCATGAAACCGGGGCCGTCCTCCGAGCGCGCGGTGATTCTCTCGCCGCGCGGGCGGGACGGCGAGGAAGCCGCCCGGCAGATCCGCGCCGCCGGCCTCTACGCCAATGTGTGCCCCGATTTTCCCGCGCTGGTCGCCGAGGTCGAGCGCGGCGCCGGCGTGGCGGTGATCGACGACGAGGCCATCAAGACCGCGGACCTGCAGCCGCTGGTGAAGTGGCTGACCGAGCAGCCGTCGTGGTCGGATTTCCCGATCGTGCTGTTGCGGGACCGGATCGGCGGACCGGCGCGCGATCCCGATGCCGCGCGCCTGGTGCAGCTTCTCGGCAACGTCTCCTTCATCGAGCGGCCGTTCCATCCGACCACGCTCATCAGTATCGTCGGTTCCGCCGTTCGCGGGCGACGCCGGCAATATCAGACCCGCGCCATCCTGCAAAATCTCATCGAGAATCAAACCACGCTGCAAACCGCGCTCGATGTCGGCGGATTGGGCGCGCTGGAAATGAATATTCCGCAACGCCGGCTGGAGGCGTCCGACATCTTCAAATCGTTTTTCGGGCGCGGCCCCGACGAGCCGCTGACGTTCCATGAATTCGAGGCGGCGATCCACCCCGACGATCGCGCGCGCGGCCGCACGGCCTTTGTCAGCGCGCTGAGGAACGGCACCGATTACAATATCGAGTACCGGGTGATCCGGCCCGACAAGTCGGTGCACTGGATCAACACCCATGCCACGATCTTTCGCGGACTCGACGGGCGGCCGGAAACCCTGATCGGCGTCGCGTCCGACGTCACCGCCCGCAAGGTCGCCGAGATCGAGCGCGAGAGACTGGTGGCGCAACTCGCGGCGGAGCGCACCGCGCTCGCCGATCTGACGGCGACGCTCGAACAGCGGGTCGAACAGCGCACCGCCGAACTGATGCGGGAAGTGGCCGCCCGCGAAAAGGCGCAGGAACAGTTGCGGCAGGCGCAGAAGATGGAATCCATCGGGCAACTGACCGGCGGCGTCGCTCACGACTTCAACAACCTGCTGATGGTCGTGGTCGGCAATCTGGAACTGCTGCGCAAGCGCGTGCCGAACGATCCGCGCCTGCATCGGTTGATCGACGGCGCGTTGCAGGGGGCCGAGCGCGGCGCGTCGCTGACGCAGCGGCTGCTCGCCTTCGCGCGGCAGCAGGACCTCAACCCGGCGCCGGTCGATCTCGGCCAGCTGGTGCGCGGCATGAGCGACTTGCTCGAACGCTCGCTCGGCGGGCGCATCGTGCTGCGGCTGACGGTCGCCGATGATCTTCCGCCGGCGGCGATCGACGCCAATCAGCTCGAACTGGCGATCCTCAACCTCGCCATCAATGCGCGCGACGCCATGGCCGATGGCGGCACCATCGATATCAAGGTGGCCAAGTTTCGCGTCACCGGTGATCCGGCGCTGCGATCCGGCAATTATCTCAAGGTCACGGTGCGCGACACCGGCGCCGGCATGCCGCCCGAGATTCTCGCCAAGGCCATCGATCCGTTCTTTTCCACCAAGCCGCTCGGCAAGGGCACCGGGCTCGGTCTGTCGATGGTGCATGGCCTCGCGGTCCAGCTCGGCGGCGCGCTGCAATTGTCGAGCGTCGTCGGCAAGGGCACCACGGCGGTCCTGATCCTGCCGATCGCGACCGCGCCGGTGATGACCTGCAGCCGGGCGCCGTCGCCGCCGAAGCGGCCCCGTTCGGCGGTGATCCTGTTCGTCGACGATGATCCGCTGATCGCGATGTCGACCACGGAGATGCTGGAGGATCTCGGGCACCGGGTGATCGGCGCGACCTCGGGGTCGCACGCGCTCGACATTCTGCGCAGCGATCAGCCGATCGACCTGATGATGACCGATCACCTGATGCCCGGCATGACCGGCATCGAACTGGCCGCCGCCTCGCGCCAGGTGCGGCCCCGCCTGCCGGTGCTGCTGGCGACCGGCTACGCCGACCTTCCCGAAGGCGCGACGACCGACGTGCCGCGGCTGGCCAAGCCCTACCATCAGGAGCAGTTGCGCGACCGGCTGGAGCAACTGCTCGGCTGATAAGCGGCAGCCTTCTAAACCGGCGACAAGGCCAGCATCAGCAGCGCCGCGAGCAGGGCCGGGGGCATCACCAGAATGCCCAGCCGCAGGAATTGCCATGCGGCGATCGACAGGCCCTCGCGCCGCAGCGCGATCAGCCAGAGAATGGTGGCGAGCGAGCCGGTGATCGACAGGTTCGGCCCGAGATCGACGCCGATGGCGAGGCCGGCGGTGACGCGCAGCGGCAGCTCCGCGCTTTGGCCGATGGTCGCCGCCAGCAGGCCGGCCGGCAGGTTGTTCATCACATTGGACAGCAGCGCGACGGCGACGCCGGAGACCACGGTGGTCTGGCGCGGCGCGGTCGCGGCGGCCTCGCCGAGCCAGGCCGCGAGCGGATGCAGCACGCCGGTCCGCTCCACCGCGTCCACCAGAATGAAAAGCCCGGCGACCAGCGGCAGCACGCCCCAGGCGACATCGCGCAGCACCGGCCACGGCGAGCGGCGGCCGATCAGCAGCACCGCCAGCGTCGCGCCGACGCCGCACAGGAAAGTCGGTGGGCCGAGCGGCTGATCGAACGCCGACGCCGTCAGCAGCGCGACGCCGGTCGCCGCGATCGCCGCGCCGACGCAGCGGCCGGTGGTCGACAACGGCGGCTGCGCGATGTCCTCATGCACGGCTCGGCCGAGCGCGTGGCGTTGGGTCCAGCGCAGCGCGACGAAGGTGATGAGGATGGCGGCGAGCGAGGGCAGCGTGAACAGCGCCAGCCATTGCAGCAGCGGCGGCATCTGCGCGCCGAAGATCACCAGATTGGCCGGGTTGGAAATCGGCAGCACGAAGCTGGCGGCATTGGCGACAAAGGCGCAGATCAAAAGATAGGGCAGCGGCGCGACGCGGGCTGTGGTCGCGGCGGCGTGGACGGCCGGCGTCAGCACCACGGCGGTGGCGTCGTTGGAAAGGAAAATCGTGGTCAGCGTGCCGAGCGCGTAAACGATCAGGAACAGCCGCCGCGCCGAGCCCCGCGCGGCGCGTACCGCATGCGCCGCGAGCCAGTCGAACAAGCCCTCGCGGCGCGCGGCCGCCGCCAGCAGCATCATGCCGATGAGAAAGAAGTAGACGTCGTCGCCACGGCCGGCGGCGGCGAGCGCGGCGCGCCACGGCAGCAGTCCCGCGACCAGCAGCACGGCTGCGCCGAGAACGGCCCAGACATATTCCGGAATCGACCATGGCCGGACGATCACGCCCAGCGTGGCGACGGCGGCGATGATCAGGGTGAGAAAGGTGGTGGGATCCACGGCCGCCCATCGCGGTCGCGGGCGAAGCGGGAACCGGCTCGCGTGACGACAACGCGCTCAATTGAAAATCAGCCTCTTGCTGCCACCAGTTCGCGAGCCGCGCAATGTCTTTGATGCAAGTTATGCGAGGATCAGCGCGGCCGTGGCGGCGCTTTCAACCCGACGGCTTCTCTGAGCCTGACCGGCAAGTCGTGTTACGCGCGCGGATTCTCAACACGACAAGCGCTGTTCCCACGCAGGCGGGGATCGATACGCCGCAGCGGTTCGGCTCCCTCAACCGGGCGAGGTTATTTCAAAACAATCGACTTCAGACGTTACGGTCCCCGCCTGCGCGGAGACGCCGCCGAGGTTGCTGCCTTCCGGCTCCGGCGTCGAGCCGGACACCACGGTTTGCCCGAACATCGAACCGAGGCATCGAAACGACAGAGAGAGCGAACGCCGATTGGGCGCGATCCCGCTCCGTCGCCCCGCGGTCATCGGGGGCACAGGCTCCCCTTGCAGCGCTGGGTCGCGCCGGTTCTCGGATCGAGCTTGAATTCAGCGCGGCGGCGGCCGTCGCGCAGCTTGGCTTCCCAGACGCGATCGTCGAATTCGAGTTCGGTGATGGCGCCGATCGCCAACGCCTCAAGCTGCGCCGCGACGGCCGAGGCCGGTTTGGCGTCGGCGGGAGGCAGCGAGCTAACGCCCTCACGCTCCGATTCAAGCACCGCGCCGGTGACGGCGTCGATGCGATCCTCGCGGCACAGGCGTCCGCCCGCGGGGCAGGATGTGACGTCCCATCCGCGCCGTCCCCTGTCGGCCGATACGACGACGCGGGCGCCCCCCGCTTCGACCGTCGTCAGGATTTTCGACAAAGGCAGCGGGCTTTGCGCGAAGGCGGGCGTTGCGAGCGCGCACAGCACGGTGACGGACAGCAGACGGATCATGGCGAACTCCGTTCGTTGATGAGAGGGGCGCCTCGAACAATGACTATCACTGCGGCGCGGCGGCCACCAATCCGATTGGTATTGCGCGGCATTTTGCAGCACGCCGAGGCTCAGTGCAGCCGCGGCGCCTTCAGCAGTTTGGCGCGGTCGGTCGAGGTGAGCACGACATCGAAGGTGATGCCGTCGTGCGAGACCGTCAGCGGCACGTCGACGCCGGCCAGACCGAGCGCCCAGATCCGGCGATAGAATTCCGCCAGGCTGGAGACGGCGTCGCCATCGACCGCGTGAATGACGTCGCCGGACTGGATGCCGCCGCGACTCGCGGGGCCCCGGTCGGCGACGCCCATCACCACCACCTTGTCGTCGAAATCATTGGCGAACAGGCCGAGCCAGGGGCGCGCCGGCCTGTTGACGCGGCCGAACGCGCGGAGATCGCCCAGGATCGGCTTCAGCAAATCGATCGGCACCACCATGTTGATGTGGCGGTCCTTCTGTTCGCGCTCCAATTGCAGCGAGCCGATGCCGATCAATTCGCCACGGGTCGAAATCAGCGCCGCGCCGCCCCAGTTCGGATGCGACGGCGCGGTGAAAATCGCGTCGTCGAGCAGATATTCCCAATAGCCGGCGAAGGGTTGCCGCGCCTCGATGCGGGCCGCGACCGAGCGGGCGCGCCCGCCGGCGCCGCCGAGAATCACCGCGTCGCCGACTCGCGCGGCATCGGACGAGCCGAGTCGCAACGGGACGAGATCGATCTCGCCGAGCGCCTGAACCAGGCCGAACCCGGTTTCGGAGTCGAATCCCAGCGCGTGACCCTGCACAATGCGCCCGTCGCCGAGATGCAGCCAGACCGATTCCGCCTCGGTGATCAGATAGCCGATGGTCAGCACCAGCCCGTCGTCGATCAGCACGCCGTTGCCGGCGCGTTCGGTGCCGAGGGTCGGAGCCGTAAAGGCGTCGGGCGGAACCAGGGCGTGCAGGCCGACCACGGCGCTCAAGGCGCGCTCCAGGTCGAAGGCGTAATCCTGCGCTCTCGGCTGCGCGGCGAGCGGGACTTTCCATTCGGTCGGCGAAGGCATGGCGGCTCTCCTTGCAAGTCGCGCCTGCGGCGGCCGGACGGCCCGGCCGCGTTCCAAGCATAAGGGACTTGCCGGTCGCGGCAAGTCGATCTCTTTTCGAGGTGAAGCGTTATGGTTCGTCGGAAGTCGGAAACTTGGGATTGGAATTAGTCTGATTTAGTGCAAAACATGCATTGGCAATTCCATTATTTCCCTCCGCGCAGCGCGGTGGGCGGGCCGATGGCAATGTCGGCTCGATCTCAAAAGAAGCGGCGTGCCGCCGACAGGGTTGTGGCGACAGGGAGATATAGATGGCTGCATCATCGGATCGTTCGAAATTGAGGAACTGGCTGCCCGGCACCCTCGGCGTGGTGGTGCTGTTCGGCCTCGCCGGTTACGCCGGTCTGTCGCAAGGACGAAACGAGTCGAAGCCGGCGGAGCCGGCGACCGCGGTGGCCGCCGCCAAGCCCGAGCAAGCCAAACCTGAACAGGCCAAGCCTGAACAAGCCAAGTCTGAACAAGCCAAGCCCGCGGCGGCGCAAACCGCCGCCAAGGTCGCGCCAGCGGAAACCAAGGCCGCGCCAGCGGAGACCAAGGCCGCGCCCAAGGTTGCCGCATCCCAGCCCGCCGCCGCGCCCAAGGCCGCGCCGCCGGCGGCCGCGCCCGCCGCGCCAAAAGTGGCCGCCGCGCCCGCTTCGGACGCCAAAGCGCCGGCGCACAACATGGGACATAACATGGGGCACAGCATGGCGCAGGCGCCGGCCGCGCCCGCCGCGGCGCCGGCCGCCAAGGTCGCCGCCACCACCGTCGAGGGCGACGTCGCCCACGGCCGTCAGGTCTTCAAGAAATGCCAGGCGTGCCATTCGATGCAGCCGGGCAAGAATTTGCTCGGCCCGAGTCTCGCCGGCATCGTCGGCACCAAGGCCGGCGAGGTTCCGAACTACAGCTTCTCCAACGCCATGAAGCAGAGCGGCATCACCTGGACGCCGGAAAAGCTCGACGCCTATTTGCAGGATCCGCAGAAGGTGGTGCCCGGCAACAAGATGCCGTTCCCGGGCCTGAAAACCGATTCCGATCGCACTGACGTCATCGCCTTCCTGGCCGCGTCGTCCGAGGCGGCTCCCGCCGCCGCGGCGACGCCCGCGCCGGCCGCTCCCGCCGCCAGCGCACCGGCGCCGGCCGCGCAAGCGCCCGCGCCGCAGGCGGCCGCGCGCCCGGTCGCGGCCTATCTGTCGGACGCCAAGTACACGCTGCGTTCCGGCATCGCCGAGGGCCGCATGGTGTTCCTCGGCGTCGGCGGCACCATCGACGGCAAGGTCAATCCGATCCTCACCGCCGTCGAGGGGCAGGTGGTGCAGGTGACCCTCATCAACGGCGAGGGCACCGAGCATGACATCGTGTTTCCGGATCAGGATGCCCGCTCGCCCCGCGTCGTCAGCAAGGGCGCCAGCACCAGCATCGTGTTCCGCGCCGGCAAGGCCGGCGACTTCCTCTACTTCTGCGATGTGCCGGGCCATCGTCTGGCCGGCATGGAAGGCCAGTTCCTGGTGACGGCGACGCCGTCGGCCCAGGTGACGGTGGAAGCCGACATCTCACGGCTGCCGACCGATCTGCCGCCGCCGATCGGCAAGCGCGATCCGAAGACGGTGCGGGTCGATCTGCTCACCGTCGAGATGGAGGGGCGTCTCGCCGAAGGCACCACGTTCGGCTACTGGACCTTCAACGGCAAGGTGCCGGGTCCGTTCGTGCGGGTGCGCGTCGGCGACACCGTCGAGGTGCATCTGAAGAACGCGGCCGACAGCAACATGATCCACTCGGTCGACTTCCATGCCGCCACCGGTCCCGGCGGCGGCGCGGCGGCGTTGCAGGTCGATCCCGGCAAGGAGAAGTCGATGAGCTTCAAGGCGCTGAAGCCGGGGCTCTACGTCTATCACTGCGCCACCCCGATGGTCGCCGAGCACATCGCCAACGGCATGTACGGCATGATTCTGGTCGAGCCGGAGGACGGACTGCCGCCGGTCGATCATGAGTTCTACCTCATGCAGGGCGAGATCTACACCGACGCGGCCTACGGCCAGCACGGCAGCCAGGAGTTCAGCGTCGAGAAGCTGTTGGCCGAGAAGCCGGAATACTTCGTGTTCAACGGCTCGGTCGGCGCCCTGACCAAGCTGCATCCGCTGCACGCCAAGGTCGGCGAGACGGTGCGGCTCTATTTCGGCGTCGGCGGCCCGAACTTCACCTCGTCGTTCCATGTCATCGGCGAGATCTTCGACAAGGTCTACAACCTCGGCGGCACGATCTCGCCGCCGCTCGAAGGCATCCAGACCGTGACGGTGCCGCCGGGCGGCGCGGTGATCACCGAGTTCAAGCTGGACGTGCCGGGCGGCTACACCATCGTCGATCACGCGCTGTCGCGCGCCGAACGCGGCCTCGCCGGCATGCTGGTGGTCGAGGGCGAGCCCAATCCGTCGATCTTCGACGGCGTGGTCGAGCCGGGCATGGGACACTGAGGCGATAGCCTATCCCCTGACGCAAAAAAGCCGGACGCGATGGCATCGCGCCCGGCTTTTCGCTTCCGTCCGATGTCAGAGCGTTTTCGCGTTGGATCGAATCCCCCGTCATTCCGGGGCGCGAGCCTCTTCGGAGCGAGTCCGGAATCCACAACCACCGCCGGGCGTATGGATTCCGGGCCTGCGCGTCAAGAACGCGCATCCCGGAATGACGGTGGTGCTTTGTGGTTGGCGTTGATGCAAGGCCCGAATGGCGCGGGGTTGAGTCCCGCGCCATTATCGATCAACCCTGCTTGCCGTAGTCGTAAAAGCCTTTGCCGGTCTTGCGGCCGAGGTGGCCTGCGGCGACCATTTCCTTGAGCAGCGGCGCGGGGCGGTATTTCGAATCGTTGAAGCCCTCGTAAAACACCTCCATCACCGACAGCATGGTGTCGAGGCCGATCATGTCGGCCAGCGCCAGCGGGCCGATCGGCTGGTTGCAGCCGAGCTTCATGCCGGCGTCGATGTCCTCGGCGCTGGCGATGCCCTCCTGCAACGCGAAGATCGCCTCGTTGATCATTGGGCACAGGATGCGGTTGACGGCGAAACCGGGGCTGTTCTTGGCGGTGATCGCCACCTTGCCGATGCGCTTGGCGAAATCGACCGCCTTGGCGTGGGTGTCGTCGGAAGTTTGCAGGCCGCGGATCAGTTCCAGGAGCGCCATCAGCGGCACCGGGTTGAAGAAGTGCATGCCGATGAAGCGGTCCGGGCGGTCGGTTGCGGCGGCGAGCTTGGTGATCGAGATCGACGAGGTGTTGGTGGCGACCAGCGCGCGCGGCTGCAGCGTCGCGCAGAGGTCTTTCAGGATTTTCACCTTGAGGTCCTCGTTCTCGGTGGCGGCCTCGATCACCAGATCGCAGGATGACAGCTTGGCCTTGTCGGTGCTGGCGATGATGCGCTTGAGCGCCGCGGCGCGGTCGGCCTCGCTCATCTTCTGCTTGTTGACCAGCCGCTCCAGGCTCTTGTCGATCACCGCAAGCCCCTTGGCGACGGCGGCGTCGGAGATGTCGGTCATGACGACGCTCACGCCGGCCGCCGCGCAGACCTGCGCGATGCCGTTGCCCATGGTGCCGGCGCCGATGATGCCAACGGTTTCGATCATGTTCGTCCTCTGCTGCTGTCGCGCCCGCGCGCGATCGTCGCGGGCGGCGTGATTGATGTGGTGGCGCTTTGTTAGCAGAGCGGGCGGTCGGGCGCAAAACGGCGCGCGCCGCGCGAGGCTACGGATCCAGCTCGGTGTCCCAGTAGAGATAGTCGAGCCAGCTGTCATGCAGGTAGTTCGGCGGAAACAGCCGGCCGTTGCGGTGGAGCTGGTGCACCGTCGGCGCGAACGGCGTCTGCCGGGGATACATGTTGGCCTGCGCCGTGGTCAGGTTGCCCTTCCTGAGATTGCACGGCGAGCAGGCGGCGACGACGTTGTCCCAGGTGGTCTGTCCGCCCTTCGAGCGCGGCACGATGTGGTCGAAGGTCAGGTCCTCGTGCGAGTTACAATACTGGCAGGTGAACTTGTCGCGCAGGAAGACGTTGAAGCGGGTGAAGGCGGGATGCGTTGTCGGCTTGACGAAGGATTTCAGCGAGACGACGCTCGGCAGCTGCATCTCGAAGGAGGGGCTGTGCACCGCGTGGTCGTAATGCTCGACGATATTGACGCGTTCCAGGAACACCGCCTTGATCGCGTCCTGCCACGACCACAGCGAGAGAGGGTAGTAACTCAGTGGCCGGAAGTCCGCGTTGAGGACCAGCACCGGCCAACCGCCTTGTGAGACATGCGCGTTCAAGTCACGCTCCCGGCCTCCTTGACCGCCGCGAAGCGGTTTGCGCAGGAATACTACAGGCACCGTGACCGCATTGTGAAGGGTTTTGGCGCTTTATCCGCCGGCGATGACGCCTTCGCGCTTCTTCATGATCTTGTAATAGGCCCACCACAGATGCGCCGCCGCGCCGCGCACCGGCCGCCATGGCTCGGCGATCGGAATCATGTCCTTCGCGGAGGGGCGCGCCTTCAGTCCGAGGCCGATCCGGACCGCCTCCTGCACGGCGAGGTCGCCGGCAGGCCAGGCGTCGCCGTGGCCGAGGCAGAACAGCAGATAGACGTCGGCGGTCCATGGCCCGATGCCGTGCAGGGCGGTCAGCGTGTGGTGCGCGGCGTCGGCGTCCTCCTCGGCCAGGACGTCGAGGTTCAATCGTTCGCCGGCGAGTTCCGTGGCGATCGCCTTCAGCGTCTTGATCTTCGCCGCCGACAGGCCGAGCCGGCCGAGCCGGTCGGCTCTCGCCTTGCGGATCCTGTCGTGGTGGAACGGATCGTAAGCCGCGGTGACGCGGCCCCAGATCGCCGCCGCGCTGGCGGTGGACAATTGCTGGCCGCAGACGATGGCGGCGAGGCCGGCGAAACCCGGCTCGCGCCGCCGCAGCGCCGGCATCCCGGTCTGTTCGAGGATCGGCTCAAGGCGCGGGTCCAGCCGCACCAGCAGCGCCATCGCGTCCTCAAGATCGGCCTGGGAGTTGAGATGGATGGTCATGGCAGCCTAAAACGACCACGTCCGACGAAAGAGTTCAATGCCGCCACCCGTTTTCCGTTTCGCGCCGAGTCCGAACGGCTACCTCCATCTCGGCCATGCTTACTCGGCGCTGCTCAATGCCGATCTGGCGCGGCGGGGCGGCGGCCGGCTGTTGCTGCGCATCGAGGACATCGACGCGACGCGCTGCAAGCCTGAGTTCGAGGCGGCGATTTATGAGGACCTGCATTGGCTGGGCCTCGTCTGGGAGACGCCGGTGCGGCGGCAGTCGGACCACTTCGCCGATTATGGCGCGGCGCTCGATCGCCTCAACGCGCTCGGGCTGATCTATCCAAGCTTCGAGAGCCGCGCCGAGATCGCCCGCATGGTGGCGGCGCGCGAGGCGCAAGCGCCATGGCCGCGCGATCCCGACGGCGCGCCGCTTTATCCCGGCACGGCCAGGCGGCTGTCCACGGACGAGCGCGCGGCGCTGCTGGCGTCCGGCGCGCCCCATGCGTTGCGGCTCGACATGGCGGCGGCCGTGGCGCGCGCCGGCGATCTCGACTGGATCGAGGCCGGCGCGGGGCCCGGCGGCGAATCCGGTTCCGTCGCGGCGCGGCCGCAAGCCTGGGGCGACGTCATTCTCGGGCGCAAGGAGACGCCGGCCAGTTATCACCTCGCGGTGGTGGTGGACGACGCGGCGCAGGGCGTGACCGACGTGGTGCGCGGACAGGACCTGTTCTGGGCCACCAGCGTTCATCGCCTGTTGCAGCGGCTGCTGGGTCTGCCCGCGCCGCGCTATCGCCACCATGCGCTGGTGCGCGACGCCGCCGGCGCCAAACTGTCCAAATCAACGCAAGCAACCGGCCTGCGGGAATTGCGCGCCGCGGCCGTCACGCCCGCCGAGGTGCGGCGGCGCATCGGTCTCGGCTGAGGCGACCGGGCGGGACGGTTGAAAACGCCGCCGGCGTGCTCGTGCTGACCGGTTCCGTCATGCTATGACTTGCCGGGTCGGGGGGATCATGGCGCTCACATCACGGGCACCGCGAGGCAAGCGCGCGCCGGGCCAGCGGCCGGCGAAGAAGCCCGCGCGCGGCAAGCCCGGCTCCGATGCGCCGGCGACGGTCGAGGCGGCGCTGGCGGTTTTCGCCCATGAGGTGCGCACGCCGCTGACCGGGATTCTCGCGGTCAGCGATCTGTTGGCGACCTCCGATCTCGGCGAACGCGAGCGCCGCTGGGTCGAGACCATCAAGGCCGGCGCCGAGCATCTCGCCAGTCTCGCGACATTGTTCGTCGACGCCGCGCGCAGCCGTTCGAGGGGCGGCGGCAAGCGTGGCGACATGGAGGCGCGGCGGGATTTCTTCGACCTGCGGGCGGTGGCGCGCAGCGTCGGGGATTCGCTGACCGGGCGCGCCGCCGCCAAGGGGCTGCGATCGCGGGTGCGGATTTCCGAGCGGCTGCCGGCCTTCGTCACCGGCGATCCGGTGCGGTTGCGCGCGGCGCTGGAAAACCTCGTTGACAACGCCGTCAAGTTCACCGCGGAAGGCGATGTCGGCCTCAAGGTGACCGCGCGCGCCGCCAAGAGCCGCATCATGGCGACCTTCGCGGTGTCGGACAGCGGCATCGGGCTTTCGCTCGCCGAAATCAAGCGGCTGTTCCGGCCGTTCTCGCAGGCCAATGTCGGCATCGCCGCGCGCTTCGGCGGCGCCGGGCTCGGGCTGTCGTCGGTCAAGCAACTGGCGCGCGCCATGGGCGGCGACATCACCGTCGCGTCGCGCCGGGGCGGCGGCGCGGTGTTCACGCTGACGGTCGCGCTGGAGCCGGCCGACACGCCGGTCGCGGACGCGGCCGGGAATAATGGGCTTGAGGCTTCCGGCGTCGGCGGCTTGCGCATCCTGAGCGTCGAGGACAATCCGTTCGGCCGCGTTGTGCTCAACGCGATCCTCACCGAACTCGGCCATCACGCCGAGTTCGTCGGGCGCGGCGAGATCGCCGCCGAGCGGGTGGCGCAAGGCGGCTTCGACGCGGTGCTGATGGACATGGTGCTGCCGGGCATCGGCGGCGTTGAGGCGATCCGCCGTATTCGCGCGCTGCGCTCCGCCCCGCGCGGCATTCCGATCATCGGCATCTCGGGCAAGGAGACCGACGACGCCGCGGCGCGCAAGGCCGGCGCCAACGCCTTCCTGCTCAAGCCGGTGTCGCCCCGCGCCCTGGCGACGGCGCTGATTTCGATTCAGCGCGGCGCGCGCGCGCCTTCATGATCGCGGCGTTGAGTTCGCCGCCGAAAATGAAGATCACCGCGATGAAATACAGGAACACCAGCGCGATCATCACCGAGGCGAGGCCGGCATACATGGTGACGTAGTTGTTGGCGAAACGGGCGAGATATTCGCCGAACGCGATGCTCGACACCAGCGAGGCCGCCATGGTGAACAGGATGCCGGGCAGGATCTGCATGAAACTGCGCCGCCCCGCCGGCAGCCACGCATGCAGCAGGAACAGCGCGACGATCATCGCCGGGACGGCGGTGCCGTAGCGCACGATGATCAGAAACCGTTCGTTGGATTCGACCACCAGCGGGATGTAGCGCCGCGTCGTCTCCAGGATCAGCGGCCCGAGCACGATCAGGAACGCCAGCGCCAGCGCGGTGACGGCGGCGATCAGCGTATAGCCGATCGATTCCAGCCGCAGCCAGTACCAGCTTCGCTGTTCGGTCACGGCATAGGCGCGGTTGAGCGCGATGCGCAGGCTTTCGACGCCGTTGGAGGCGAAGTAGAGCGCGAACACCGCGCCGATGGTCAGCGCGTCGCCGCGCGTGGTGGTCACCACGTCGTGGATTTCGGTGGAGAGCCGGCTCGCCACCTCCTCCGGCCACACCTGCAACATCATCTCCGCCGCCTGATCCGCCAGATCCTTGGAGCCGAAGAAGCCGGCGAGCGAGGTCAGCACGATGAGGAAGGGGAACAACGCCATCAGGGTGGAGAGCGCGATGTGACTGGCGATGGCCCAGCCGTCATCGGCCAGAAACGTGTAGAAGGCGTCGAGTCCGATCCTGTAGAGGCGTCGAAGCAGTTTCACGTTTCACCCTGAATTCTCGAATCGACGCCGGTCATCCGACGGGCCTTTCTTACCAGTTTTATCGGCCGATTTTCACCGGAAAGCGACCGTCGGCGCGACCACGGCCTTGTTCCGCAACAGGGCCGCCGGCTGCCGCGACCGCGAGACCGCCCCGTCGCGGCGGGGGCAGATCCGCCATTGGCGTGCTTGCGTCGCGGGTGTATGTAGCGGCCATGTTTACATTCCTCGCGAATTTTCTCCTGCCGATCGCGCTGATCGCGGTGGCCGTGGTGCTGCTGCTCGGCCTGCTCAACATGATGCGCGGCGGCTCGCCCAACCGGTCGCAGAAGCTGATGCGGATGCGGGTGCTGCTGCAGTTCATCGCCATCATCGTCGCCATGACGGCGGTGTGGGCGCTGGGGCGCTAGATCATGGTCACGCTCAATCGCATCTACACCAGGACCGGCGACGACGGCACCACCGCGCTCGGCAGCGGCGAGCGGCGCGCCAAATACGATCTGCGGGTCGCGGCCTACGGCACCGCCGACGAGACCAACGCCGTGATCGGCGTGGTCCGGCTGCATCTCGCCGAGGCGCCCGACCTCGACGCCATGCTGGGCCGGATCCAGAACGACCTGTTCGATCTCGGGGCCGATCTGGCGGTGCCGGAGCGCGAGGGCAAGGCCGAACGCCTGCGGGTGGTGGCGAGCCAGGTCGAGCGGCTGGAGCGCGACATCGACGCGCTGAATGCCAGGCTCGCCCCGCTGAACTCGTTCATCCTGCCGGGCGGCGTGGCGGCCGCCGCCTACCTGCATCTGGCGCGGACGGTTTGCCGCCGGGCGGAACGCCTGATCGTGGAACTCGCGGCGCGGCCGGGCGAAAAAGTCAGCCCGGCGGTCATTCACTACATGAACCGGCTGTCGGACTTCCTGTTCGTGGCGGCGCGCGCCGTCAACGGCAACGGGGCCGGCGACGTGTTGTGGGTGCCGGGCCAAAACCGCTGAGCGGCATGCGGCAGGGGGGCCTGACGTTAGGCCGCTTTTCAGCCCGGTTGACCGCGATTGGCGGGCGATCTAGGTTCCGCGCCAAGCTGATATTGCAAGCCGAACAAACCACCCCAGCACGAAAGAGGATCGATGAAGGTTCTAGTACCGGTCAAGCGCGTGGTTGATTACAACGTCAAGGTCCGCGTCAAGAGCGACGGATCCGGCGTCGAACTCGCCAACGTCAAGATGTCGATGAATCCGTTCGACGAGATCGCGGTCGAGGAAGCCCTGCGCCTGAAAGAGGCGGGCAAGGCGACCGAGGTGGTGGTGGTCTCGATCGGCCCCGCGCAGGCGTCGGAAACCATCCGCACCGGCCTCGCCATGGGCGCCGACCGCGGTATCCTGGTCAAGGCCGAAGGCACGGTCGAGCCGCTGGCGGTGGCCAAGCTGCTCAAGGCCGTGGTCGACGAGGAGAAGCCGGGCCTGGTCATTCTCGGCAAGCAGGCGATCGACGACGACTCGAACCAGACCGGCCAGATGCTGGCCGCGCTGCTCGGCTGGTCGCAGGCCACCTTCGCCTCCAAGCTTGAGGTCGAAGGGTCCGATTTCAAGGTGACGCGCGAGATCGACGGCGGCTTGCAGACGGTGAAGCTGAAGGGGCCCGCGATCGTCACCACCGACCTGCGGCTCAACGAACCGCGTTATGCGTCGCTGCCCAACATCATGAAGGCGAAGAAGAAGCCGATCGCGGACAAGACCGCCGCCGATTACGGCGTCGATCTCACGCCGCGCCTCGAAGTGCTCAAGACCACTGAACCCGGTGGCCGCAAGGCCGGCGTCAAGGTGAAGGACGTCGCCGAGCTGGTCGCGAAACTCAAGAACGAAGCCGGGGTGATCTGATGACCACGCTGCTGATTGCCGAACACGACAACAATTCGCTGAAGGACGCCACCAACAAGGCGCTCACCGCCGCGAGCCAGCTCGGCGCCGAGGTGCATGTGCTGGTCGCCGGCGACAACGCCAAGGGCGCGGCCGACGCCGCCGCCAAGCTCAACGGCGTGACCAAGGTGCTGCTGGCCGACAACGCCGCCTACGCCCACGATCTGGCGGAGCCCCTGGCGGCGCTGATCGTGTCGCTGGCGCCGAACTACGACGCCTTCGTCGCGCCCGCGACGTCGCGCTTCAAGAACGTGATGCCGCGCGTCGCCGCGCTGCTCGACGTCATGCAGGTGTCGGAGATCACCAAGGTGGTCGCGCCCGATACCTATGAGCGGCCGATCTACGCCGGCAACGCGATCCAGACCGTGAAGTCGAAGGACGCCAAGAAGGTCATCACCGTGCGCACCTCGACCTTCGCCGCGGCCGGCGAGGGCGGCAGCGCGGCGGTGGAGAGCGTGGCGGCGGCGGCCGATCCGGGCCTGTCGAGCTTCGTCGGCGAGGAGGTCGCCAAGAGCGATCGCCCCGAACTGACCTCGGCCAAGATCATCGTCTCCGGCGGTCGCGCGATGCAGAGCCGCGAGAACTTCGCCAAGTACATCGAGCCGCTGGCCGACAAGCTCGGCGCCGGCGTCGGCGCTTCGCGCGCGGCGGTGGACGCGGGCTACGCGCCGAACGACTGGCAGGTCGGACAGACCGGCAAGGTGGTGGCGCCGGAGCTTTACATCGCCATCGGCATTTCCGGGGCGATCCAGCATCTCGCCGGCATGAAGGACTCCAAGGTGATCGTCGCGATCAACAAGGACGAGGACGCGCCGATCTTCCAGGTCGCCGATTACGGCCTGGTCGCGGATCTCTACCAGGCCGTGCCCGAACTGACCGACGAACTGGCCAAGGCCGGGCGTTGAACGGCTAGGCGCTGAGCCAAAAGCATAAGCCGGCCGGAGCGGACTCCGGCCGGCGCTTATGCCAGAATGGCGCGGGCGGCGTTTCCGCGCCTGCTTCGGCAAGAACAACGAGATGGCGGTGATGATCAAGAAGGTCGGCGTGATCGGCTCGGGTCAGATGGGCAACGGGATTGCTCATGTCGCGGCGTTGGCCGGATATGACGTGGTGCTTCACGACATTTCGCCGGAGCGCCTCAAGTCGGCGATGGCCACCATCAACGGCAACCTGACCCGTCAGGCCGCCAAGAAGATCATCACCGAGGAGGCGCACAAGCAGGCGCTGAGCCGCATCGAAGCCTGCGAAAGCCTTGAGCCTTTCGCCGACTGCGATCTCGTCATCGAGACCGCCGCCGAAAAGGAAGACGTCAAGCGCAAGATTTTCCAGGATCTGTGCGCGATCCTGAAGCCCGAGGCGATCATCGGATCGAACACCTCCTCGATCTCGATCACCCGGCTCGCCGCTTCCACCGACCGGCCGGAGCGTTTCATCGGCATCCACTTCATGAATCCGGTGCCGGTGATGGAACTGGTCGAACTGGTGCGCGGCATCGCCACCGACGACCAGACCTTCGACGCCGCGCGCGACTTCGTCACCTCGCTCGGCAAGCAGATCGCGGTGTCGGAGGATTTCCCGGCCTTCATCGTCAACCGCATCCTGCTGCCGATGATCAACGAGGCGATCTATACGTTGTACGAAGGCGTCGGCAACGTCGAGGCCATCGACGCCGCGATGAAGCTCGGCGCGCACCACCCGATGGGGCCGCTGGAACTGGCCGACTTCATCGGGCTCGATACCTGCCTGTCGATCATGCAGGTGCTGCACGACGGGCTGTCGGATTCGAAATACCGGCCCTGTCCGCTGCTGGTGAAATACGTCGAGGCAGGCTGGCTCGGCCGCAAGACCCAACGCGGCTTCTACGACTATCGCGGCGACAAGCCGGTGCCGACCCGCTGACGGTCTGACGATCTTTCATGTTGTAAATCCGCGCGCCCGGCGAATTCCCGGTCAGGCTCCGACATCGGCACCCGATCGAGGAGACGGGACGGCGCGTGCCGTTATGCCGGGGCCTTGCCGCGACGCCCGATATCGGATCGCAGCGACACGAGGTCCTTGCGCGCCGCCGTCGCCGCCGCGCGCTCGATACGCCGGTAGCGTTCGACCAGCGACGCGCCGAACGCCGTCAGCGTCGCGCCGCCGCCGTGCTTGCCGCCGGTCTGGCGGGCGACGGCGGCCTGCCCGCACATGCGGTTGATCTCATCCACCAGATCCCAGGCCCGCTTGTAGGACATGTCCATCGCGCGGCCGGCGGCGGAGATCGACCCGCAGGCGGCGATGTTTTCCAGGAGCTGGATCTTGCCGGGGCCGAGCCGGCGGTCCGAATCGAAATCGATGCGGACGCTGAGCGACGGCAGCCGCGTCGCGGCCGATGGCTTGGCGACTGATGGTTTGACGGGAGCTTTAGGCATCTCGACCACACAAGAGGTTGCCTGGCATCATGGCGGCGTTGCATCCGATGTCCCGACCCTGAAATGCGCCACACCGCGCACACGGACGCACAGCCCGCCGCGCGCAACGACATCGAACCGGAGCCCGGAAAGATGACCCGCCGAGCCCGGCAAAACAACCACGATGTTGTCGTATTGCCGGGGACTTGCGAGAATGGCAGGGACGCGCCCGCTGTGCCATATTGCGACCGACCCGCGTTTCTCGAACCCGATGAAAGCACCATGGCGCAAGGCTCCGCATCCCGCAGCTCTCTCGAACTGGAACTGACCAAGCTGTCGTCGCCGCGCATCTTCCTGGTCCGCATGGTGGTGTTCCTGGTGCTGTGCGCGCTGGTCGCGGTGGTGCTGTACAGGCAGATCATGACGGCGTTCATGGCCAATCCCGGCCTCAACGCCCTGATCCTCGCGGTGCTGCTGGTCGGCACCCTGCTGGCGTTCCGGCAGGTGATCCGGCTTTATCCGGAGGTCGCCTGGGTCAACAATTTCCGCATCGCCGATCCCGGCCTCGCGCTCGACCGGCGGCCGGTGCTGCTGGCGCCGATGGCCGTCATCCTCGGCCGCGAGCGCAGCGGGCGGATGACGATCTCGCAGCAGACCATGCGGCACCTGCTCGATTCGATCGCGACGAGGCTCGACGAGGCCCGCGACATCCTGCGCTACATGACCGGCCTGCTGGTGTTTCTCGGCCTGCTCGGCACCTTCTGGGGCCTGATCGAAACCGTCGGTTCCGTCGGCCACATCATCGACGGCCTGAAGGTCGGCGGCGACGCCGGCTCGATGTTCGACACGCTGCGGGATGGCCTCGCCGCGCCGCTCGGCGGCATGGGCATTTCGTTCTCGTCGTCGCTGTTCGGCCTCGCCGGCTCGCTGATCCTCGGCTTCCTCGACCTGCAATCGAGCCAGGCGCAGAACCGCTTCTACACCGACCTTGAGGACTGGCTGGCCTCCACCGTGCGCGAATATACCGGCGAGGGCGGCCACGCCCCGGCCGGCGGCGAAATGCAGGCGGCGATCGAACGGCTGCGCTCCACCGTCGAGGAAATGGGATCGAGCCGCGGCACCACCGCGGCGATGGCCAACCTCGCCGACGCCATTCAGGGACTGGTGCAGCACATGCGCGGCGAGCAGCAGATGATCCGCGAATGGGCCGACGGCCAGGGCGAGCAGAACCGTGAGATCCGGAAGTTGCTGGAGCGCATCGCGGTGCAGCCCGAACGGCACCTGAGCGGAGATTTGTGATGGCGCTGGTCCGCCGCCGCGCTGATTCCGGCTTCAACTACTGGCCGGGCTTTGTCGACGCGCTGTCGACGCTGGTGCTGGCCATCGTGTTCCTGCTGTCGGTGTTCCTGGTGGTGCAGTTCTATCTGTCGCAGGAAGTCTCCGGCAAGGACAAGGCGCTGGAGCAGCTCAACGCCAAGATCGCGCAACTCAACGAGTTGCTGGCGCTGGAAAAGGTCACCCAACTCAACCTCTCCGACGAACTGACGCAGACCCGCGCCGGGCTCGCCACCGCCGAGGCCGAGCGCGACCGCGCCAAGGGCCTCTACGAGGGGTTGGCGAGCACGGGCAACGACGCCGCCGGCCAGGCCCGTGAATTGAACAAGGCGCTGGATTCGGAAAAGCAATTGTCGGCGCGGGCGCTGGCGCAGGTCGAGGTGCTGAACCAGCAGATCAGCGCGCTGCGGCGGCAGCTCGCGGCGCTGGAAGCCGCTCTCGATGCATCCGAGAAGCGCGACAAGGACGCGCAGAGCCGCATCACCGATCTCGGCCAGCGGCTCAACGTGGCGTTGGCGCAGCGGGTGCAGGAACTGTCGCGCTACCGCTCGGAATTCTTCGGACGGCTGCGCGCCATTCTCGGCGACCGCCCCGACATCCGCGTGGTCGGCGACCGCTTCGTGTTCCAGTCCGAGGTGTTCTTCGATACCGGGCAGGCGGTGCTGCTGCCGGAAGGCAAGGCCGAACTCGACAAGCTGGCCGACGCGCTGAAGGAGCTCGACCGCAAGATCCCGAGCGAAATCGCCTGGGTGCTGCGGGTCGACGGCCATACCGACGTGCGGCCGATCAACAGCCCGCAATTCAAGTCGAACTGGGAGTTGTCGTCGGCGCGGGCGATCTCGGTGGTGCAATATCTGGTGTCGCTGGGCGTGCCGCCGCAGCGCCTGGTCGCCGCCGGCTTCGCCGAATTCCAGCCGCTCGACACCGCCGCGACGGAGGAAGCCTACCGGCGCAACCGCCGCATCGAATTGAAGCTGACGGAGCGGTGAGGGCGATGCCGGCTGGATTGGGATGGCGTCATCGCCGGGCTTGACCCGGCGACCCATCCTGCTTTGAAAGATCGATGGATGCCCGGATCAAGTCCGGGCATGACGGCTGCGAGAAGATGACCCCCTCGTTTCAACTGCGCCCCTATCGCGAGGCCGATGAGGACGCCGCCATCGAATTGTGGCGGCGGACCTGGCAACTGGCCTATCCGTCGATCGACTTCGCCGCGCGGGTGCCGTGGTGGCGGGCGCGCTGGCGCGACGAACTGGTTCCCGCCGCGCGAATCGTGGTCGCCGAGGCGGCCGGCGTGATGGCCGGCTTCGTCACCATCGACGCGACCGGCTATCTCGACCAGATCGTGGTCGCGCCGGAGCAATGGGGATCGACGCTGGCGGCCGCCCTGCTCGACGAGGCCAAGCGGCTGGCGCCCGAGGGGGTCACGCTGCTCGTCAACAAGGACAACGCCCGCGCCATCCGCTTCTACGAGCGCAACGGCTTCGCCCATGCCGGCGAGGACGTCAACCCGACCTCGGGCCGTCCGGTGCTGCGGATGGCGTGGACGCCGGCCGACGCCGCCGAGGCGGGTAACCAGAGGTCCTAGAAGCGTTCCGCTTTTGACCGGACGGTATCGCGACGGTCTTGACGATGGGCCGCGCCGCCCCCTTATGTCCGGCGCAGCGGACACGGTTGCCCGGTTGCGGCCCGATTTGGCTGCTAGAGCATGATCCCGAGAAGTGGAATCCGGTTTTCGGATCAGATCATGCTTAACCAAAAGATGATCGCGTCATCCTGGCGAATGAGCGCATGTCGAAGCTGAAACCACCGCGACGTCCCTTCCGCGAACGCGCCACGCTCGCCGTGCTCGCGATCGCGGGGTTGATGCTGTTCGCGATCGCCGCGCCCGCCTCGGCGCAACTGTTCCCGTTCTTCGGCGGCGGCCAGCCGCAGCGTCCGCAGCCCCGCGCGCAGCCGCGCGGCGGCGGCGGTTTCTTCGACAATCCGTTTTTCGCGCCGTTCCAGCAGCCGCCGTCGCAGCAGCAGCGCCCGGCGGAACGGCAGGATTTTTCCCGCGCCCCGCCGCCAGAGAAGCGCGAGGCGCAGCCCGACCGCTATGTGCTGGTGCTGGGCGACGCCATGGCCGACTGGCTCGGCTACGGCCTTGAGGACGCCTTGAGCGAAACGCCGGAGCTCGGCGTGGTCCGCCGCCACAGGACGGTGTCCGGCCTGATCCGCTATCAGCCCAAGGGCGAGCCTGCCGACTGGGCGGCGGCGGCCCGCGAGATTCTCGCGACCGAAAAGCCCGAGGTGATCGTGATGATGATCGGCCTGCACGACCGCATGCCGATCCGCGAGCCGGCCGCCGACAAGCACGCCGACGCGGCGACGAAGCCGGGCGATCACCCCAAACCCGGCGATCCCAAGCCCGGCGATGCCGACGACGGCGATCCCGATTTGCAGATCGCCGCGCCGGAGAAAACCACGCGCGGCGTGCACCAGTTCCGCGACGAACGCTGGGGCGAACTCTACAGCAAGAAGATCGACGAGACGATCGCGGTGCTGAAAAGCAAGGGCGTGCCGGTGCTGTGGGTCGGCCTGCCCTCGATCCGCGGCGCCAAATCGACCTCGGACGCGCTCTACCTCAACACGCTGTACCGCGACGCCGCCGGCCGCGCCGGCATCACCTATGTCGATCTGTGGGATGGCTTCGTCGACGAATCCGGCCGCTATCTGGCGCAGGGCCCGGACTTCGAGGGCCAGATTCGCCGCCTGCGTTCCAACGACGGCGTCTATTTCACCAAGGCCGGCGCGCGCAAGCTGGCGCATTATGTCGAGCGCGAGATCAACCGCGTGCTGGCGGGCCGCCCCGCCACCATCGAAATTCCCACCGAGCCCGGTTCGCCCGAAGCCGAAACCCGGCCGGGCGGCCCGGCGCCGCGCCCGATCGCCGGGCCGGTGATCCCGCTGGTCGCGTCCACGGTCGGCGGCGACGAATTGCTCGGCGCCGCCAATGTCCGCCCGGTGTCGGTCGATCCCTTGGCGGTGAAGGCGCTGGTGAAGGGCGATGCGCTGACGCCGCCGCCCGGCCGCGCCGACGACGCGGCATGGCCGCGCCGCGAGGTCGGCTATGAGCGCGCCGGCGATCCGGTGGTCGCCACCGCGCCGCCGGCGCACGGCGCGACCGCCACCGCCGCGCGGTCCGGCGACAAGCCGAAACGTCAGCACATCGTGGTCCGGACCGGCGATCCGCGGTTCGGCGACGCCGCGCCGCCGCCGCGCCGCTACGCCCCGCCGCCGCTACCGCCGCCGCCCGGCCCGGCCGACTGGCTGTCGCGGCTGTTCCAGTAG
>JBDHSX010000024.1:0-31454 GCA_039808365.1 Xanthobacteraceae bacterium
ACAGCGCGAAGCGCTGATCCGAGTGCTCGCGATGACGAGGGCGTCAGGACGATAACCCTCAGCGCGGCGGATGCTGCGCCGAGCCGGTGGTGCGCGCCTTCGATTTGGCCGCCGACTTGGGCGCGCCCGGCGGCGGCAGCGGCGGCTGGGCCGCTTCCGGCATATACTTCGCCACCACCGTCGGATCGAGGATCGCGAGATTGGTGTCCGGCAGCCGCTGCCAGGTCTCGTTCTTGCCAAGCAGGGAAATGCCGACATAGCCGCGCAGGGTCAGCAACTGCCCATCCGGGCTCAGCGTCATCTTGGCGTGGTAGATTTCGCCGTCGCGCGGATCGAGCACGTTGCCGTCCTCGTATTTGAGCCCGGCGCGCTTCATGTCGCGGATGAACGACAGGCCGAGGATCGGCGCGTTCTTGCGGTCGTCGGTGCATTTGCTGCAAACCGGATTGTCCGGCTCGCCCGGCGTCGGGAAGGTCCGGGCGATCGCCCCCTCGAAGACGCCGTTGTGATCGACCACCAGCACCCAGACCACCGGCTTGCCGTCCTCGGTTTTCTGCCAAAGCCCGGCGGCGGTCGGCTCGGCCGCGCGCGCCAGGTTCGCGCCGAGCAACGCGGCTGAAAGCATCGCGGCGGCGGGAATGCTGCGTCGAAATCCGGTCTTGAACTTTACCATCGGGCCTCGCCTCTCATCGGGTCGAACGTCGAGGGTCGCGGAAGACTGTGGCGATTTCGCGGGAAACGCCGGGGAAAACGCGGCGTTCCGTCCGCCACAATTCCGTCGCAAGACCCGCGCGCCGGGTTCAAGGACGGACACCGTTTCGCCGCATGAATCCCGCGCCTCCGACACTGTCTCCCATCGACCGGTTCAGTTGACGCCGAGCTTCTTCTGCAAGCTCGACGACGAGGTGGTGTATTGAAACACCAGCCGCTTGTCGGGATAGACGTAACGATGCGCCTTCTGCGCCATCAGCGCGCCCTCGTGGAAGCCGCACAGGATCAGCTTGAGCTTGCCGGGATAGGTGTTGATGTCGCCGATGGCGAAGATACCCGGCACGTTGGTTTCGAACGAAGCGGTCTCCACCGGGATCAGGTTGTTCTCCAGCGAGACGCCCCAGTCGGCGATCGGGCCGAGCTTCATGGTGAGCCCGAAGAACGGCAGCATGGTGTTGCAATCGACCCGCGTCACGGCGTTGTCGTTGCCCTTCACCATCGCGCCGGTGAGCTGGCCGGCCTCGCCTTCCAGCGCCGTGACCTGACCGATTTTCAAATCCAGCTTGCCGGAGGCGACCAGCGCGCGCATCTGCTCGACGCTGTGGGGCGCTGCGCGAAAATCGTCGCGCCGGTGCAGCAGCGTCACCCGCCGCGCGATCGGATGCAGGTTGAGCGTCCAGTCCAGCGCGCTGTCGCCGCCGCCGACGATCAACAGGTCCTTGTCGCGGAACTGCTCCATCTTGCGGACGGCGTAGAACACCGAAGTGCCCTCATAGGCTTCGATGCCCGGCACCGGCGGACGCTTCGGCTGGAACGAGCCGCCGCCCGCCGCGATCACCACCACCTTGGCCTCGAACACGGTGCCGGCGTCGGTCGCGACGCGAAACAGCGGATCGCCGATCTTCTCGATGCTCTCCACCATCTCGTTGAGATGGAAGGTCGGATGGAACGGCTTGATCTGCTCCATCAGCGATTCCGTCAGACCGTGGCCGGTGACCATCGGAATGCCGGGAATATCGTAGATCGGCTTCTCCGGATAAAGCTCGGCGCACTGGCCGCCGATCTTGTCGAGGATGTCGACGAGATGAACCTTCATGTCGAGCAGACCCAGCTCGAACACGGCGAACAGGCCGCAAGGGCCGGCGCCAATTATCAACACATCGGTTTTGATCGTTTCGCTCATCTCGCCGTCTTCGCTGATTGGAGAATGGGGAGGCTTGATAGGAGGGCTTCAGGCAAATCTACAGCCTTTTCGGGCGAGGTGGGAAGACGTCACGCATGCCGCCGCGCCATCCGGCCGGCGGAGCCCCTTGCCGGCCGCCGCGATTTCCATGTAACTGCATGGAGACTGGAGATTGCCCCGTGACCAATTCCGCCCCGACGCCGCGCCTCGACGACTACCCGCTTCGCCTCGACGACAATGTCCGCTTCGCCGATCTCGACGTCAACGGCCACGTCAACAACGCGGTCTACGCCAGCTATTTCGAATCCGGCCGGGTGATCCTGATACGGGACACGGCGAACGGCCTGACGCCGGCGGGCGCCAACTGGGTGATGGTTCGCCTCGACATCCACTATCGCGCCGAACTGCACTGGCCCGGCACCATCGAGACCGGGCTCGGCGTGCGACGGCTGGGGCGCACCTCGGTGACGTTCGATCAGGTGGTGTTCTCGCAGGGCCGCTGCGTCGCCTCGGCGCAGGCGACGACGGTGCTGGTCGATTCCCGCACCCGCAAGCCGACGCCGCTGACGCCCTCGGTGATCGACAAATTCCAGCGCTGGATGATGCGCGGCGAAAGCGCAGCCTAAGCCTGCCGCTCCGGCGTCATCACGATCAGCCCATCGAGTTCGTCGGTGACCTTGATCTGGCACGACAGCCGCGAGTTCGGGCGCACGTCGTAGCCGAAGTCCAGCATGTCCTCCTCCATCGGCGTCGGACCGCCGACCTTCTCGCGCCAGGCTTCGTCGACATAGACATGGCAGGTCGCGCAGGCGCAGGCGCCGCCGCACTCGGCCTCGATGCCGGGGATGGCGTTGCGGATCGCGCCCTCCATCACCGTCGCGCCGTTTTCGACGTCGACGGTGCGGGTCTGGCCGGTGTGGTCAACATAGTGAATCTTCGCCATGGCTGCTCGTGCTGTCTCGAAAGAGGATTGCTCGCTGACCTATAGCGGCTCACTCCGCCCCGCGCCAGCCGCCACGCTCATGCGCCGCTGCTTTTCGATCGCGGCGGCGGCCTATCGTTGAAGCCGCGCGGCCGCCGCCCGCAGCGCCTCTCCGGCCTCGGCGTCGAGCCGGCTCACGGCGTCGCGCGCGCGCGCCGCGTCCCCCAGCGCCGCCTCCAGCGCCGCCGCCGCGTCCGCGACGCCGAACGCGCCGACCGCGCGCGCCGATCCCTTCAAGGTGTGGGCGAGGTGAGCCGCGTCCGCCGGCAGCGCGGCCAGCGTCCGCATCAGCGCCGCGGTCTGGTCCACGAACAGACGCAGCACCTCGCGCTCCAGCGCCGGATCCCCCAGCGTCACCTCGCGAAGATGATCGAGATCGATCGGCGGCCCGGCGGCGGCGGCGGAATGCGGCGGCATCGATGGACGTCTTCCCTTCAAGCGACGGCCATCCGACCGCGGCCGGAAATCGTCGCACCATCCGCCCGAACTGTCGATTTGGTTAACGGATCCGCCGGACGAACCGCCACGATAAAGCCGTCAATCAGACCGATTTCAGCCGCAATTGCCCCGATTTGGCGCGATTTTCCCGCCGCGCGCGCCTCAAGGCGGTTTCGCGTTAACGATGATTAAGGATCGTTAAAATTGTATTAATCACATCCATTTCATTCGCGCCTGCAAGCCAATAGGATGTTGGGGGAAGTCGCGCACAAACCGGGCGGCGCGGACGTGCGGTCCGGCCAGCGTCGATCGTCGCGGGCAAAGTTGCCCTCCGGTCGGCCCGGCGGCGAAACTTCCGGCTGTATAAACAAGGGCGTAGAGTACCATGGCGAACAGTCCCAAGAAGGCTCAGGACCCCACCGAGGTGGCGCTTTCGGCGATTCAGGAAGCCCTGAACATCGGCGAGACGCCGGCCTCGGACAGCGCCACCGCCCAGCCTACCGCGCCCTCCGTCACCATTCCCGAACCGCCGCGCGACGAGGCGACGTTCAGTTCGCGGCCGTTCCCGGACGCGTTGTCCGACGAGCCCCGCTTCAACCGCGACGCCGCCAATGACGACCGCGAGACCATCGGCCAGATTCTGCAAGCGATTCAGAAAGGCCGTCCGGCGCGCAATATCTATACGCTCGCCACCATTTTCACCGTGGTCTGGCTGATCGGCGCCGGCTTGCTGGCGTTCGCCTTCTATCCCTCGCTGCAATCGCTGGGGCAGAACGGCGGCGCGCTGGCCTTCGTCGGCCTGATCTCGGTGCTATTGGCGCCGATCCTGTTGTTCTATTTCCTCGCCAGCCTCGCCTGGCGTGGACAGGAGCTGCGCATGATCGCGCAGTCGATGGCGCAGGTGGCGATGCGGTTCTCGGAGCCCGAACACGCCGCCAGCGATTCCATGGTGACGGTGGGCCAGGCCATCCGCCGCGAGGTCGCCGCCATGGGCGACGGCATGGAGCGCGCCATCGCGCGCGCCGGCGAACTCGAAACGCTGGTCGCCAACGAGGTCTCGGCGCTGGAGCGCGCCTATTCCGACAACGAGGTGCGGATCCGCGCGCTGTTGCAGGACATCGCCCATCAGCGCGACAACCTGGTCGGCCAGGCCGAACAGGTGCGCAGCGCCATTTCCGGCGTTCAGATCGACCTGCGCCATGACATCGCGCTGATCAGCGACGCCATCGCCTCGCGCGTCGACGAGGTCGCCAAGAACATCACCAGCGCGCTCGAAGAACGCGGCGAGCACATCACGCGCGCGCTCGGCAGCGCCGGCGACAACATGATCCTCGCGCTCGGCGAACGCGGCGGCGACCTGCTCGACCGCCTTGAGGAAGCCAGCGGCGAAACCACCCGCGCGGTGCTCGACGCCAGCGAGCGGCTGACCGCCAGCCTGAACTTCAAGACCGGCCACGTCCATGACGAATTCGTCGATCTGGCCAACCGCGTCCACGACATGCTGAACGACCGGCTCGACCGCATCACCTCGGAGTTCGAACAGAAGTCCGCCTCGATCGTCGACAGCATTTCCGACCGCACCGAAGCGCTTCACGACTCGCTGCGCAATTCCGGCGACTCGCTGCTGCTCGAACTCGAACTGCGCGGCGGCGACATCGCCGGCAAGATCGACGAAGCCGGCCAGCGGCTGGCGGATCGCATCCTGACCAGCGGCGACCGCGCCAGCGACGCGCTCGACGCCACCGTCAGTTCGCTGGTGACCCGGGTGGTGAGCCAGACCGAAACCGCGCACGACACGCTCAGCCTCCAGATGAGCACGTTCGACGAGTTGATCCGGCAGCAGGGCACCGAGCTCGCCGAGAAATTCGCGCGCGACAGCTCGACCCTCGGCGCCCTGATCACCCGGCACATCTCCGAATTCGACCGCACCGTGAAGACCTACGGCGGCGAAGTGGTCGAGCGCCTCGGCCAGCGCACCGGCGAGATTGCCGAAAGTCTGAAAACCTACGTCGACACTTTCGACACCCGCCTCACCTCCAACAGCGGCCAGATCACCGCGACGCTCGACCAGCGCCTGCAACAGTTCGAGGTGCAGCTCGGCACCCGCGTCAGCGATCTCGACGGCGCCCTCGACGCCAAGATCAAGTCGTTCGACGAATCCGTGGACGGCAGGCTCAGGACGCTCGAACAGAACTTCGATACCCGCGCCAGGTTCGTGACCGAGACCGTCGATTCCCGGCTCGGCGCGCTGTCCGCCTCGCTTTCAGGCGGCACCCAGACCGCGATCGACAGCATCGAGGCCAAGCTCACGCACCTCACCTCGACGCTGAACGACGGCGCGAGCCAGACCCTTGGCAAGATCGACAGCCGGCTGACGCATCTCACCTCGACCTTGACCGAAGGGGCGACGCAGACGCTCGATGAAATCGACGGCAAGCTGTCGCGGCTCACCGCGTCGTTGACCGACGGCGCGAACCAGACCCTTGGCAAGATCGACAGCCGACTGACGTACCTCACCTCGACCTTGACCGAAGGGGCGACGCAGACGCTCGACGAAATCGATGGCCGGCTGACGCAGCTCACCGCGTCGCTGACCGGGGGCGCGACCCAGACGCTCGGCGAAATCGACGGCCGGTTGACGCAGCTCACCGCGTCGCTGACCGAGGGCGCAACGCAAACGCTGGGCAAAATCGACAGCCGGCTGTCGCGGCTCACCTTGTCGCTGACCGAGGGCGCGACCCAGACGCTGGGCGAGATCGACACCCGTCTGACGCAGATCACCGCGTCGCTGACCGGAGGCGCGACGCAGACGCTGGGCGAGATCGACACCCGCCTGACGCAGCTCACCGCGTCGCTGACCGAGGGCGCGACGCAAACGCTGGGCGAAATCGACATCCGGCTGACGCGGCTCACCTCGTCGTTGACCGATGGCGCGACCCAGGCGATCCATTCGATCGATTCCCGCCTCGCCCAGTTGTCGTCGACCCTGAACGACGGCACCACGACTGCGCTCGCGGCGATCGATCAGCGCATGACCGACGTCACGCAGACCATCGACGGCCGCACCGCGCATCTCGCCGACACCATCACGGCGCGCTTCCAGGACATCCACCAGAGTCTGGAAAGCCGCGCCGGCGCGGTCGCCGGCGACATCGACACCCGTATCGCACAGTTCGAGGATCTGCTCGGCTCCCGCGTCGAGGCGGTGGCCGGCCGCATCGAGACCAGCGGCCGCCAGGCCAGCGAGACCCTGGTGGCGCGCGCCGAGGAACTGTCGTCGAGCATCAAGTCGCATGTCGACGATGCCGAGCAGTCGCTCACCAGCCTGATGCTGTCGACCAGCGAGACGATCCAGAGCAGCGCGCGGAGCACGCAGCAATCGCTGCTGGCGGTCTCGGCCGACATCACCACCCAGCTCCGTCAGGCGTCCACCGAGGTCGAGCAGACCGTCGGCAACGTCGGCACCACCGCGGCGACCGCCATCCTCGGCAGCGCCACCGAGGCGCGGGCCTCGCTGCTGTCGGTGTCCAGCGACGCCACCAACCAGATCAAGTCGCTCACCGCCGACGTCGAGCGCACCCTGACCTCGGCCGGCGGCGCCACCGCCAGCGCGCTGTTGACCAGCGCGCGCGAGGCCCAAAGCGTCCTCACCGGCACGTCGAGCGAACTGGCGGCGCAGATGCAGTCGCTGTCTGCGACCATCGAACAGACCCTGTCGGGCACCGGCGCCACGACCGCCGCGGCCCTGCTCAGCGGCACCCGCGACGCCCAGGCGACCCTGACGGCGGCCTCCGGCGAGATGGAGCGCAGCCTGAAGGAAGCCGGCAGCAACGCCGCCGACGCCGTGGCGGCCAGCGCCCGGTCGGCGCAGATGACGCTGATGACCCTCACCGATCAGGTCTCGGGTCAGGTCAAGGCGCTGTCGGCCGATCTCGAACAGAACCTGTCGACGGTCAGCAGCAACGCCGCCGACACCGTGTCCAGCAGCGCCCGGTCGGCGCAGATGACGCTGATCGCCCTCACCGATCAGATGTCGGGCCAGGTCAAGGCGCTGTCGGCCGATCTCGAACAGAACCTGTCGACGGTGGGCAACGCCGCCGTCGGCGCCGTGCTCACCGGCGCGCAGGAGGCGCAGGCGACCCTGATGGCCGCCTCCAGCAACGCGGCCGAGCATGTCAGGTCGCTGTCCGCCGATGTCGAGCGCACGCTGTCGAGTGTCGGATCGGACACCGCGACGCGGATCCTGCGCAGCGCACGGGAGGCGCAAGAGGCGCTGACCGGCGCCAGCGCCGACACCGCGGAACAGATGAAGACGCTGTCGGGTTCGCTGGTCGCGACCACCACCGACGCCACCAGCCAGATCAAGTCGCTGGCCGAGACCGTCGAGCAGTCGCTGACCACGACCGCCGCCAGTTCGGTCGAGACGATCCGCAGCGGCGCCCTCGCCGTCCACGACAAGCTGCTCGCCGCCGCCAACGAGGCCGAAAAGAAAGCCAAGGCCACCGCCGCGGAGATCGAACAATCGGTGCTCGGCGCCAGCGACAAGTTCGAGACGGTGCTCGGCGGCAAGGCCGATGAAATCGTCGGCTACATGGCGCAGCAGACCGACCGGCTGGCGCAGACGCTGGACAGCAAGCGCGGCTCGCTGGTCGAAACCATCGGCGGCAAGAGCAATCAATTGCTGGTCGATATCGAGCGCGTCACCTCGGAGGCGCTGAAGGCGATCGAAAGCCGCGGCATGAACTTCTCGCAGTCGATCGCCACCAACGGCTCGACGGTGGCGCGCGCCATCACGGCGGCCGGCGAACTCGCCACCGGCGCGGTGAACAAATCGCTGAAGGACCTCGAACAGACCTCCCGCGCCAGCATCGAGCAATCGCGTCAGGTGTCGATGGCGGCCGTGACCGAGATGCAGGAGACCAGCAAGGTGCTGCGCACCGACACGGTGGCGCTGTTCGAGCGGCTGCGCGAAGGCAACATCCTGTTGCAGGAAGTTTTGACCGGCGCGCACGACAACCTCAACTCGCTGGAGCGCGCGATGGTCACCCGCGTCGCCGAATTCGTCTCGGCGATCACCGACGTCAGCGCCCGCAGCGGCAACGCCACCCAGAGCCTGGAAGATCAACTGACGATGTTCCACGCCAAGACCTCGAAGGCCATCGAAGGCTTGGCCGGGCTATCGAGCCAGTTCGAGGAACACGGCCGCGCGCTGGTCGCGGCGGCGGCGGCGATGGAGCAGAGCAACCGCAACACCGACCATTCGATCGTCGAGCGCAAGGCGGCGATCGACGATCTGGTGAGCACCATCGACGCCCGCACCCTCGACCTCGACCAGCGGCTGACGCGCTTCACCGCGCTGCTCGATGAATCGCTGGCCGCCGCCGAGGAACGCGCCCGCGACATCGCCCGCGTGGTGGCGGAGACCGCCGGCAGCGGCTCGACCGCCATCACCCGGCAGTTCGAGGCGGTGCGCACCGCCGCCGAGGAGCAGCGCCAGGCCACCGCCGAGACGCTGCACACGCTCTATCAGCAGAGCACGCGGGAGACCGAGACGATCTTCCGGCAATCCGCCGACAAGTTCGCCGCGATGGTGCAGAGCATGAAGCAGATGGCCGCGGAAATGCACCAGGAACTGGAGATGACCCGCGAGGAGCTGCGGCGCGGCGTGTTCGAGTTGCCGCAGGAGGCCGCCGAAAACACCGCGCAGATGCGCAAGGTGATCGTCGACCAGATCGAGGCGCTGGCCGAGTTGAACCGGATCGTCGCGCGCCACGGCCGCGGGGTCGACGTGGTCGAGGCGCCGCGCGCTTCAGCCCCCCGCCGGCGCGAGGAACCGCAGATGGCCGCCGTCGGCGGCGGCCACACTGAAGCCCCGGTCCGGCCCGCGCCGCGCGGCCGCGACAATGGCAGCGCCTCGACCCTGCCGCCGCCCGATCTCGGCATGCCGATGCCGCAGCGGACCGAGGCGCCGTCGGTCAGCCCGAACATCGGCGAGGCCAACGACGACCGCGACGCCTGGCTGTCGGATTTGCTCAGCCGCGCCGACGATTCCGTCGCCGAGGAACGCGAAAGGGTGCGGACCGCGCAACCGGCCGCCGCCGCGAGCGATCCGCTGGAAACGCTGTCGCTCGACATCGGCCGCCTGGTCGATCGCAATCTCGCCGCCGAGATGTGGGACCGCTACCAGCGCGGCGAGGACAAGGCGTTCTCCAAGCGGCTCTACGCGCCGGCGGGCCAGAAGACCTTCGACGAAGTCGCACGGAAGTACCGGGCGGATCGCAACTTCAAGCAGACGGTCGACCGCTATATCGTCGAGTTCGAACGCCTGCTGGATGAAGTCGCGCGCGACGAGCGCGGCCCGGCGCTGCTGCGCAGCCACCTGACCTCGGAGACCGGACTGGTCTATACCCTGCTGGCGCACGCCGCCGGCCGGCTGAACTGACGCGCGGCGCTTCGGCGCTGGACTGACAGGCAGCATCGACAAGGCGGGGGCGTCACGGCCTCCGCCTTGTTGTATTTTGCCGAGGCCGATTTGATTCGCCGCGCCGCTCGGGCGACCGCGAAAACCGTTCGAGACCGATGACGCCATCCCCCGCGCCCACGCTGCAAGCCCGGATCGAACGCTGGCCGATCGCAGGCTCCTTCACCATCAGCCGCGGCAGCAAGACCGAGGCGGTGGTGGTAGTCGCGGAAATCCATGCGGAGGGCCATTGCGGCTGCGGCGAATGCGTGCCCTATGCCCGCTACGGCGAGACGCCGGAGACGACGCTTCAACACATCCTGTCGCTTGAGGCCCGCATCGCCGCCGGCCTCGACCGCGCCACGCTGCAAACGCTGCTTCCCGCCGGCGCCGCGCGCAACGCGCTCGACTGCGCCCTGATCGATCTGGAAGCCAAGCTCTCGGGAACGCGCGCCTGGGACCTCCTCGGCCAGCCGCCGCCCAAATCCTGCGCCACCGCCTACACCATTTCGCTGGGGTCGCCCGAGGCGATGGCGGAGGCCGCAAGCGCGGCGGCGCATCGGCCGCTGTTGAAGATCAAGCTCGGTTCGGACGACGATGCGTCCCGGATCAAGGCGGTGCGCCGCGCCGCGCCCGATGCGCAACTGATCGTCGACGCCAATGAGGGCTGGCGCGCCGACAATCTCGCGCAAAATCTCGCGGCCTGCGCTGGAGCCGGCGTGACGCTGGTGGAGCAACCGCTCCCCGCCGGCCACGACGACGCGCTGGCGGGCGTGCGGCGGCCGATCCCGGTCTGCGCCGACGAGAGCGTTCACGATCGCGCCTCGCTCGCCGGCCTGCGCGGCCGCTACGACGCCGTCAACATCAAGCTCGACAAGACCGGCGGGCTGACCGAGGCGCTGGCGATGGCGGACGCGGCCGAGGCGCTCGGGTTGCAGGTGATGGTCGGCTGCATGGTGGCGACCTCGCTGGCGATGGCGCCGGCGATGCTGCTCGCGCCCCGCGCCCGCTTTGTCGATCTCGACGGGCCGCTGTTGCTCGCCGCCGATCGCGCGCACGGCCTGCGCTACGACGGCAGCATCGTCGATCCACCCGACGCCGCGCTGTGGGGCTGAGGCTCGGTGGACGGCGGCAGGCCGCGCCACGCCAGCGCCACGACGCAAACGCCGGCCGCCGCCATCAGCGCCATCGCGAGATAGATGTCCACGCCGAACCGCGCATAAAACGCGCCGGTCAGGATCGACGCGCCGCTCATGACGATGCCCGACGCCGCCGCCAGATAGCCCTGGGCGCTGGGCATCATGTGGATCGGAACGATGCGCACCAGCAGCCCCATCGTCCCCAATAGGGTCACGCCGTAGGTCGCGCCGTGCAGCGCCTGCACGGCGGCCAGCACCGGCAGCGACGGCGCTTGCGCCGTCACCAGCCAGCGCAGCACGGCGCAGAGCCCGCCGATCGCGATCAGCCACGCCGGCGCGATTTTGATGCGCGGCGACAGCAGGAAAATCACGATCTCGGTCAGCACGCCCAGCGTCCACAAACCGGCGATCGTGGCACCGTCGAGGCCGGACGCCCGCCACGCGATCGAGGCGAAACCGTAATAGGCGGCGTGACTGCCCTGGATCAGCGCCGCCGCGACGATCACCGCGAGGAACGCCGGTTGCCGCAGCAACGGCCGCGTGGCGCGCCGCGCCGCCACGGCGACGTCACCGACATCGAGCGGCCGCAACGCCAAACCCGCCGCCGCGCCAAAAACCGCCAGCGCCGCCATCGGCCAGATCAGATAGGCCGCATCGAGACGATCGGCCAACAGCCCGCCGCCCAGCGTTCCCAGCACGAAGGCTCCGGATCCCCACAGCCGCAACGGCCCGTAATGCAGACCGTGGCGGGCGACGCCTTGCAGCGCATAGGCGTCGGTCAACGGCAGGATCGGCGTCCAGGCGCAGGCCGTCAGCGCGAACGCGATCAGGATCGCGACGGGCGCGTGGAACAGGCCGAGCGTCGAAAAGCCGATGGCGGTGAGCAGCGCGGTGGCGATCAACGCCGGCCGCAACGACCGCCGGCGCTGCGCCAGCGCGGTCACCAGCGGCAGCACGGTGAAGCGCGTCAAGGCCGGCACCGCCACGATCACGCCGATCCAGGCCGGGCCGACGTCGACCGCTTGCAGCCAGACCGGGAAGAACGGCAGTTGCACGCCCATCAAGGCGAACACGGCGGCGTAGAACAGCCGCAGGCGGATCGCGTATCGCCGCGCTTCCGACGCGGCCGGCGTGGGGATTTCGGAGCGAGCCATCATCAAAGCAATTGCGATTCGCGGCGGATCGTGTTGATCGTTGAACGGAGGACGAATCCGTCGCGCGTGCGGGTCGGCAATTCGAGCGGCGCATTCCGAAAGGCGCATCTGGACGGATGGAGCGGGAATCGACATTGGCATGGAACCGGTGCGATCCGAAACCGGTTTCCGGAGCGAGACCGACAGATGCGGCGAGATCGCCATGACTGACGAAGCGCATGCCAAATCCTCGCTTGTCAGATCCGCGTCTGCGCACGGCGAGCGGGACTATGAGGCGATCCGCGATGCCCTGACGGCGACCGCGCGCGGGCGCTGGTTTCTCGCCGAGTTCGCCAAGCGCAACCGCAATGCCGAGATCCGCATGGTGCTCGACGCCGTGGCGCGGATCGAACAGTCGCGCCGGCCGGAGAAAGAGACGCCTGCCGACCCGGCCGGAATTGTCGCGGCGGTCGGGGACGCGATCGCAAAAGCCAGACAGCGGGTCGACACGGCGCTGCAAGCACCGCCGTCGGCGGAAAGACTTGCCGTGGCCTATCGCAGCCTGCGCGCCATCCGCGAAATCGCCTGGACGCTGCGCCAATCCGGCCCCGAGACCGGACTTTGCGACCGCCTCGACGCCCACGCCAACGCCATCGACCGCAGCCTCGATCACCTCGCGCCCGGCGACGCCGTCGCGCCGATCCTCGACGATCTGATCCGGGGCCTCGAAGCCATCGCCGGCGGCGCGGCGGCTCCCTCATTCCCTGACGAGACCGCCATCGCCGAGGCCGAGGAGGCCCACGATCTCGCGGTGCTCGACATGGTCGCGATGGAAATGGGCGCGCCGGCCGCCGACGACGATAACGATGCGGCGGCGATCGATGCGGCCGCGATGGATGCCGATGCCACGGCGCATTCGGACACGCCGGACGCGGCGCGCGACCATCACAACGAGACCCCCGCCTCGCTCGGCGCCGCCGTCCTCGCCAGCGGCGCGCTGCCGCCCGGCGCCGGCCGCTTCGCCGCCATTCAACGCCTCAGCCAGGCCGAGAAGGTGGCGCTGTTTTCGTAGGCCGGCGATCGAAAGCGACCGGGTTCGACCTTCATCTCCGCCGTGTCCCGGGCGCGATGCAGCGTGCGCGGCGTCACTTCGTGCCGCGGCGCGCCCCGGGGCACGGCAGCAACTTGCTCATTTACACGATCAACCGCGCGAACAGGTCGGCGTCGACGTTGCCGCCGGACAGCACGATCACCACCGTCTTGCCGCGCGGGTTGCATTGCCCCGCCAGCAAGGCGGCCAGCGCCACCGCGCCGCCCGGCTCCACCACCAGCTTCAACTCGCGAAACGCCGCGCCGACGGCTGTGCCGACCTCGGCGTCGGTGGCGACCACGCCGCGCACGCCCAGCGCGCGATTGATCGAAAACGTGATCTCGCCCGGGATCGACGCCATCAGCGCGTCGCAGATGGTGTGCCCCTTGCCGTCATGGGCCTCGCGATCCCCCGCGCGCAACGACCGCGCGTGGTCGTCGAAGCCCGCAGGCTCCGCCGTCAGCACCGAAGCGCGCGGATAGCGCGCCTTGATCGCCACCGCGATGCCGGCCACCAGCCCGCCGCCGGAGGCCGGCGCGGCCACGATATCCGGCACGATATTGCGCGCTTGCAAATCCTCGGCGATCTCGCGGCCGACGGTGCCCTGCCCGGCGATGATCTCGGCATCGTCGTAAGGCGGCACCAGCGTCGCGCCGCGCTCGGTGGCCAGCCGGCGCGCGATGGCCTCGCGGTCCTCGCGATGGCGGTCGTACAGCACCACCTCCGCGCCATAGGCCTTGGTGCGCTCGCGCTTGGCGAGCGGCGCGTCGGCCGGCATCACGATGGTCGCGCGCATGCCGAGCAGTTGGGCGGCGCTCGCGACGCCCTGCGCGTGATTGCCGGAGGAAAACGCCACCACGCCGCCCTCGCGCGCGGCTTGCGGAATCGCCGACATCTTGTTGAACGCGCCACGAAACTTGAACGATCCGGTGCACTGCAAGACTTCCGCCTTGAACAGCACCCGCGCGCCGGTCAGCGCATCCAGCGCCGGCGACGACAACAGCGGCGTCCGCACCGCGTAAGGCGCGAGCACGCGCGCGGCGGCGTCGATATCGGCGGCGGTGACGGCAAGCGGCGGCGAGTGATCCATATGTCAAGTGCTACGCGCCCCGCCGCGCGCAGGCAAGGGCGCGGATCAGGCCGCGCCCGCGTCAAAGGCGTGGAAGTGATGCACCGGGCCGTGGCCGTGGCCGACGTCGAGCCGGTCGGCGCTGGCGATGGCGGCGCTGATATACGCCTTGGCCTCGCGCACGGCGGCCTCCAGCGGCCGCCCCTTGGCGAGCCCGGCCGCGATCGCCGACGACAGCGTGCAGCCGGTGCCGTGGGTGTTGCGGGTGGCGATGCGCGGCGCGGCGAGCCGCACCACGCCGTCGCGGCGAAACAGATAGTCGATGCTCTGCGGGCCGTCGCCGTGCCCGCCCTTGACCAGCACCGCCGCGCAGCCGAGGGCCAGCAACCGCTCGCCCTGTTTCTCGATATCGGCTTCGGAGGTCGCCACCGCGCCGTCGAGCAGCGCCGCCGCCTCCGGCAAGTTCGGCGTGATGATTTCCGCGCGCGGAATGAGCAGCCGGCGCACGGCGTCGACGGCGTCAGGGGCCAAGAGCCGGTCGCCGGAGGTCGCGACCATCACCGGATCGACCACCACATGGCGCGGCGACCAGCGCGCCAGCGCGGCGGCGATCGCCTCGATCACGTCGCGCCGCGACACCATGCCGATCTTCACCGCCCGGACGTCGAGATCATCGAACACGGCGTCGATCTGCGCGGTGACGAACGCCGCCGGCACGTCGTGAATGCCGCTGACGCCCCGGGTGTTCTGCGCGGTCAGCGCGGTGATCGCCGAGGCGCCATAGACGCCGCACGCGGAAAACGTCTTGAGGTCGGCCTGAATGCCGGCCCCGCCGCCGGAATCCGAGCCGGCGATGGTCAGCGCAATCGGAATGGTCATTGTCCCGTCCAACGAACGCCAAGCCCTGACGCAATCCCGGCACCCGTCTCCTGAGGGCCGGACCGGAAATTTACTTTTGGACCAGATTTGCAGCACGGGAACGTCATACGCCGCGAAAGCGGAGTATCCAGTATTCCGTGTTCGATCAAATGTCTCATGCGCTTGCCGGGGTTACTGGATCGTCCGCCGGAGCCTGTCATCGGGCCGCGCTCTGCGCGGACCCGTTGGCGGACGATGACGCCTCATTTTCAGTCGGACTCTGAAGACAGATGGATCGCCGGGTCAAGCCCGGCCATGACGCGCCTGGCCTGACGCCTTGCATCGGCGCGGCGTTTCCGGCTTTAGTGCGCGACATCAAGCGCCGTTCGGAGACAATCGCGATGGTTCCCTTCTTCGTGCAGATCAAGTGCAAGCTCGGTCAGTCCTACCGCGTCGCCAACGCGCTGGCGGAGGCCGAGATCGCCTCGGAAATCTATTCCACGGCGGGCGATTTCGATCTGCTGGTGAAGTTCTACGTCGAGAACGACACCGACATCGGCCATTTCGTCAACGAGAAGGTGCAGATCATCCCGGGCATCCAGGACACCCGCACCATCATCACCTTCAAGGCGTTCGGTGTCAGTTAGCCCACAATGCATTGAAGGTGGCGGCTCATCTGTTCGTCATTGCGAGGCGCGCAAGCGACGAAGCAATCCAGTCCTTGCTTCGTGGCTTTCCGGATTGCTGCGCGGAGCCTATGCTCGGACGGCGTGAAACGCCGATCAGGGTGTTCGCAATGACGGCTTAACCGGGTTCACCCCGCCTCATTTCGCCTTGGGGCGCGGCGGGCCGTCGACGGCGGGCAGCGACTTGAGATAGACCGCCATCGCCGCGCGATCCTCCGGGCTCAGTTGCGCGGTGTTCTTGATGACGCTCGCCATCGAGCCGCCGGCGGAATCGCCGTCCGGCAACAGCCCGCTTTCGAGGAAATAGGCGATATCCTTCTCGCTCCAGTCGCCGAGGCCCTTCTGGGTGATGTTCGGCACAAAACCCTTGCCTTCCGGATTCGGTCCGCCGGCGAAGCGCTGCGCCGCCTTGATGCCGCCGAGCGCATTGCGCGGGCTGTGACACTCGGCGCAATGGCCGAGCGTGTTGACGAGATAGGCGCCGCGATTCCACTGCGGCGATTGGCCGGCGACTTCCGCGAACGGCCGCCGCTCCATGAACAGAAGTTTCCAGATCCCGAGATTGCGCCGGATGTTGAAGGGAAACGCGATGTCGTGATCGGGCGCGCGGCCGCTCACCGCGGGCAACGTCTTGATATAGGCGAACATGTCGCGGATGTCGGCGAGCCTGGCGCGATGATAGGAGACATAGGGAAACGCCGGGAAATAATGCGCGCCCTGCGGCGACACCCCTTCCATGACGGCGGTGACGAACTGCGCCTCGCTCCAGCCGCCGACGCCGTCCTTCGGATCGGGTGAGATGTTGGGCACGTGGAAGGTGCCGAACGGCGTCGCCAGCGGCAGGCCGCCGCCGAGTTTCGTGCGGTCCGGCTGGTTCGGCGTGGCGTGGCAGGAGGCGCAGCCGCCGATGTTGAACGCGGTCTTGCCGTTGGCGAGATCCGCCGTGCGCGCCGGCAAGGCGCTGGCGGCGATCACCACCGGCATCGTCAGCCACCAATAGAGCGCAAAGCCCGCGACGATGACGAGGGCGGCCAGAATGGAAAGTCGTCGCATCATGGGCTCCGTTGCGCCTTCTTGTGATGAGGGTCTCGCGCGACGTGCGTCCACCGGCTGCTTTATGCGTCATTGCGAGGAGTACCCGGATCGGTGCTTCGCACTGTCCGGGCACAAGCTCCGCGACGAAGCAATCCAGGGGCCGCGAAGAAGGGACTGGATTGCTTCGCTGCGCTCGCAATGACGGGTTAAACTTATCAGTCCCTAACCGTCCTTCAGCCGATAGGTCTCATGGCAGGCGGCGCACTGCTTGCCGAGAAGCGGCACGGTGGCCTTCAGCGTTTCGAGACTCTTGACGCTGGCCTTGGCCTCGCCGGCCACCTTCGCGAAGTTGGCGAGGTGGGCGTCGAAATCGGCGCGGTTTTCCCAGATCTTCGGCGACGCGCTGTATTTGTCGCCCGACCTCAGCCCCTTGGTGCTGTCGGGAAATTGCGTGCTCAAGGACTTGGCGTTGGCGACCAGCACGGCGAGCGCCGCATCGACCGCCGCCTGATCGTAGGGCTTCTCGCCCTTGGCCATCGCGACGAGAACGCCGCCGAGGTTCTTGGCGTTCTCCTTCATCTCGGCCTGGCGCTGGTTGACGATGTCCTGTTGCGCGGAGACCGCGCCCATTCCGAGCAGCACCGCCGCCACCGTCACGAATATCCGCTTCATGGGCTTCCTTTCTCCCTGGCTGAGCCGCCGCGGTCGCGGCGGCCTGTCTTTGATGACGATGTCCCTGAAAAGGTTCCCGCGTGATCGCGCGCCCTATCGGGCCGCCTCGCCGCGCCGCCGCTGCCCCTCGCGGATGGCGACCCAGACCCGCTCCGGCGTCGCCGGCATGTCGATGTGATCGACGCCGTAGTCGCGCCACAGCGCGTCGATGATGGCGTTGACCACCGCCGGGCAGGAGCCGATGGCGCCGGCCTCGCCCGCGCCCTTGACGCCCAGCGGATTGGTGGCGCAGGGCACGTTATGGGTCTCGAAGGTGATCGGCGTGCCGTCGCCGGCGCGCGGCATCGCGTAGTCCATGAAGGTGCCGGTGACGAGCTGGCCGTCGGCTGTGTCATAGACCGCGCGCTCCATCAGCGCCTGACCGATGCCCTGCATGGTGCCGCCATGCACCTGCCCCGCCAGCAGCAGCGGATTGAGCGTCGCGCCGAAATCGTCGACGATGACGTAATTCACCAGCCGGGTGACGCCGGTTAAGGGATCGATCTCGACTTCCACCACGTGGGTGCCGTTGGGATAGGTGCCGTCGGCGCTGGAAAACGCCGCGCTGGCGTTGAGCTTGGACGGGTCGGCATCGGGGCGTTTCGCCAGATCGGCGAATGAAATCGCGCGGTCGGTGCCGGCGACGCGGACCACGCCGGCGTCGATTTCCAGATCGCCGGCGCCGGCCTCCAGCGCCTCGGCGGCGATCTCCCTCAGCTTGACCCCGAGGCCGCGCGTGGCGCGCTCGACGCTGACGCCGCCGGACGGGATCGCGCTGGAGCCGCCGGTGCCGAGCCCGGTCTTGACCTGATCGGTGTCGCCCTGAATGACGTGGACGCGCTCCAGCGGCAGGCCGAACTGCTCGCTGACCAGTTGCGCATAGGCGGTCTGGTGGCCCTGCCCGCTCGATTGCGAGCCGATCCGCACGGTGACGTCGCCATTGGGGTCGAGCTGCACATTGGCGGTTTCCTCGCCCATGGTGCCGCACACCTCGACGTAACTCGCAAGCCCGATGCCGCGCACCCGCCCGCGCTTTTTCGCTGCCCTGGCGCGGGCGGGAAATCCCTTCCAGTCGGCGATCTCCATCGCCCGCTTGAGGTGCGCGGCGAAATCGCCGGAATCGTAGACCTTGCCGGTGGCGGTGGTGTAGGGCAGCGCGCGCGGCGGGATGAAGTTCTTCAGGCGGATCGCCTCCGGCGTCATGCCGAGTTTTCGCGCGGCCGCGTCGACCAGCCGCTCGATCACGTAAGCCGCTTCCGGCCGCCCCGCGCCGCGATAGGCATCGACCGGCACGGTGTTGGTGAACACGGTGCGGATGCGACAGTGGAACGCCTGGATGTCGTAGAGCCCCGGCAGCATCCCGGCGCCGCCATAGGGAATGAACGGGCCGAAGGTCGACAGATAACCGCCCATGTCGCCGATCAGGTCGACGTCCATGCCGAGGAATTTGCCGTCCTTGCGCAACGCCATCCGCGCCGTGGTGACGTTGTCGCGGCCCTGCGAGTCGCCCATGAAATGGTCGGCGCGCTCGGCGGTCCAGCGCACCGTCTTTTTCAGCTTGCGCGCGGCCACCGCGAGCAGCGCATATTCGCGGTAGGGAAACAGTTTGGTGCCGAAGCCGCCGCCGACATCCGGGCAGATCACCCGCATCTTTTCGACCGGGATATGCAGGATGTTCTGGCACAGGATATCGCGCAGGCGATGGCTGCCCTGGCTGCCGACGGTCAGCGTCAGATGATCGCGCTTGGCGTCGTATTCGCAGACCGCCGCGCGGGTCTCCATGTAGTTGGTGACGATGCGCGGATTGACGATCGAGATTTCCGCCACCGCGTCGGCTGTGGCGAAGGCGGCCTCGGCCTTCGCCTTGTCGCCGATGTCGACGTCGAACAGCACGTTGTCGGGAAATTGCGGCCACACCGCCGGCGCGCCGGCCTTCACCGCGTTCGCCGCGCCGACCACGGCGGGCAGCGGCGTCCATTCCACGGCGATGGACTCGAGCGCGTCGCGGGCGTGGGCGAGGCTGTCGGCGACCACGAAGGCCACCGCGTCGCCGACATGGCGCACCTCGCCCTGGGCGAGGATCGGATAAGGCGGCGGGGTGAATGGCGTGTCCGGCAAATTGAACAGGCACGGCAGGCCGCCGAGGTCCTTGATGTCGGCGGCGGTGAGGACCAGGGCGACGCCGGGCAGCGCGCGCGCCGGCGTGGCGTCGATCCTGAACCGGGCGTGGGCATGCGGCGAGCGCAGCATCAGCGCGTGCAACGCCGGCATCGGCGCGTGATCGTCGGTGTAGCGGCCGCGACCGCGCACCAGCGCGTCGTCTTCCTTGCGCCGCGCGCTTTGACCGACGCCGAACTTGACCGGGGCCGTGCTGATCCGGGCCATGGCTGCTCCCATATGCAATTTAGATCGAATCTACATTGCGGAGCCGCGCTGGCAACTTCAATTTCGCGTCAGGGCCAGCCAAAAAAAGCAGACGGTTGCCATCCCCCACCCGCAAAGCCCAACATCTTCGTCATTGCGAGGAGTGCCCCGGATCAGTGCTCGCACTGTCCGGGCACAGGCTCCGCGACGAAGCAATCCAGCCTCCTGAAGAAAGGCTGAATTGCTTCGCTGCGCTCGCAATGACGAACCCTGAGGGCGTTCGTCGCATTTCAGCGCCTGCTCTCAGGCCCGGATCAAGGCGCGCAATCCGCTGCGGCCAAACAGCGCAAGCACCGTGACGCCATAGACAATGGTTCCCGCAACCATCAGCACCAGCAGCATGGCCTCGTCGCGGAACGCGCTCAGCTTGGCGAGATAGCCGCCCGCGACCAGCGGCGTCAGCCAGAACACCGCGGCGAGCAGGCATCCCGCCACCGCGAATTTCAGAAGCGCCAGCGTGAAGCGGCGATCGAAGGCGAGATAGCCCGCGCGCACGGCGAAGCCGAGCACCAGCAGCAGATTGACCCAGGCGCCGACGGCGGTGGCCAGCGCCAGCCCGACCTGGGCCAGCGATCCCATCAGCAACACCTTGAGCAGCAGGTTGACGGCGAGCCCGGTGAGCGAGGCTTTCACCGGGGTCGCGGTGTCCTTGCGCGCGTAAAACGCCGCGACCGCGCTGCGGATCGTCACCACCGGAACGAGGCCGATGGTATAGGCGGCGAGCGTCGCGCCGGCGGCGGCGGCGTCGGCGGCGGAAAACGCGCCGCGCGCGAACATCGCCCGCATGATGATGTCGGGCACGGTGAGGAACGCCGCGACGAACGGCACCGAGAACAACAGCGAGAACTCGAAGGCGCGCAACTGCGCCCCCATCGCGCCGGCGTCGTCGCCGTCGGTGATCCGCCGCGCCATCTCCGGCAGCAGCACGGTGCCGATGGCGATGCCGATGACGCCGATCGGCAGTTGATAGAGCCGCTCGGCGTAGTACAGCGCCGACACCGCGCCGGCGGTGAGAAAGGTCGCGATGATGGTGTCGGCGAACATCGCCACCTGCGCGCCCATCGAGCCGATGGTGGCGGGGCCGAGCGCGCGGAAGAAACCGCGCACGTCGTCGTCGAGCGTCGGCCGCGCCAGGCGCGGCAGCAGCCCCTGCCGCGCGACGTCGCCCGCCAGCAGAAAATATTGCAGGAACCCGGAGATCAGCACGCCCCACGCCGCGGCGTGGCCGACGCCGGGGAAGAACGCGGCCAGCGCCAAGGTCGCCATCATCGACAGGTTGAGCAGGATGGGGGCTGCGGCGGCGCTGGCGAAACGCTGCACCACGTTCAGCATGCCGCCATACAGCGTCACCAGCGTGATCAGCAGCAGATAGGGAAAGGTGATCCGCGTCAGCGTCACCGCCAGATCGCCGCGCGCCGGGTCGCCGACGAAGCCGGGCGCGAGCAGCGCGATCACCTGCGGCATGAATGCCCACGCCACCGCCAGCAGAATGATCTGCGACGCCAACAGCAGCGTGAAGATGCGGTTGGCGAACAAGCGGGCGGCGTCCGGACCGCCGCTGCCCGCGACATGGGCGTAGGCCGGCACGAACGCGGCGTTGAACGCGCCCTCGGCGAAGATCGCGCGAAAATGGTTCGGCAGCCGCAGCGCGACGAAGAAGGCGTCGGCCACCGGCCCCGCACCGAGAATGGCGGCGAGCATGATGTCGCGCGCGAAGCCGGTGACGCGCGATAACAGGGTAAAGCCGCCGACGGTGAAGATTCGCCTGAGCATCAGCGGCTTCTACAGCATGGCGCGGCGCGGCGAAACACGGGTCTCAGCCGGCGGCGCGGCGCGACCCCTTGACGGCGTGAGCGGAATTCGTCGGCGTCGCCAGGCATTGCGTGGCGATTTCCAGGCTGGCGACGCCCTGCTCGCCGGTGACGGCGGGGGCGTTGCCGCTGCGCACCGCTTCCACGAACGAGATCAGTTCGGCGCGCAGCGGTTCGTCGTGGCCGACCGGCAGATGCCGCATCGAATAACTGCCGTCGCGCTGGAAGCCGAAGCATTCGGTCACCTGCCGCGTCAACAGATCGCCCTGCACGTATTTGTGCCGCGTGGCGACGGTGACGTTGCGCGCCTTGAACGGCGTCAGCCAGTTGGTGTTGATGTGCGCCAGCACGCCGGAGGCGGTGCGGAATTGCAGAAGCGCGATGTCCTCGCGCTCGGCCACCGCGCTGGACAGTTGCGGCTGCACGTCGACAATATCGGATTCGGTGAACCAGCGGATCAGATCGATGTCGTGGACGGCGAGATCGATCACCACGCCGACATTGGACATGCGCGGCGGGAACGGGCCGACGCGGGTGATGGCGATCGACAGGATGTCCTCGCCCTCGATCGCCCGCTTGATCGCGGCGACCGCCGGGTTGAACCGTTCGACATGGCCGACCATCAGCGTGACGTTGGCGCGGCGCGCGGCGGCGACGATGGCGCGGCCTTCCTCGACGGTGGAGGCGATCGGCTTCTCCACCAGCACATGCGCGCCGTGCGCGATGCAGGCCAGCGCGATTTCGTGATGCAGGTGGGTCGGCGCGGCGATCGTCACCGCATCGACGCCGGCGGCGAGCAAGCCGTCGAGATCGGCGAACACCGGGCAGCCAATTAGCTCGTCGGCGCGCTTGCGGTGATCGTCCAGCGGATCGACGATGCCGACCAGATCGACATGCGGCAGCCCGGCGAGAACGCGGCCGTGATTGGTGCCCATCACACCCGCGCCGATGACACCGACGCGCAGCGCATCGTCGCTGTTCGCCACAGACGGCGAATCCGGTTCCACGAAACTCATGCTCGACAACCTCAATTCCGAAGGCGACTCATGCAGCGGGCCGCGCCAGCGTGTTCGTACCATGCCGCCGCCGCTCGCGGGAACGGCAGAATGACCATGACAAACACGTTTTGATTCAAACGATTACAGATAGGGCCCGGCATCGGATCATGCGATCGCCGCGCCAAAGCAGCTTGCCTCTTGATGGAACAAAACCCGTCATTGCCGGGCCTGACCCGGCAATCCATCCTCTTGAGACGACTCTCCTTTTGATGGATGCGCGGGTCAAGCCCGCGCATGACGATTCCGTTTAAAAGCCGCGCTAGCCGCCGCCCGCGCGCGCCCGCGTCACCAGCGATGTGGTGCTGAAACCGGGCAGAATGTTGACCAGCACCACCTCGCCGCCCTGCGCCGTCACCAGCTCGTGGCCGACCACCTGCTCGCGGGTGTAGTCGCCGCCCTTCACCAGCACCATCGGCTTGATGCGCGCGATCAGGTTCAGCGGCGTGTCTTCCTCGAAGATCGCCACCAGATCGACCGCCTCCAGCGCCGCCAGCACTTCCGCGCGGGCGCGCTCGTTCTGCACCGGGCGATCCGGGCCCTTCAGGCGGCGCACCGAGGCGTCGCTGTTGAGCCCGACGATCAGCCGGTCGCAGGTCGCCCGCGCCTCGGTGATGACCTTGACGTGGCCGGGATGCAGGATGTCGAAGCAGCCATTGGTGAATCCGACGCGCAGCCCGTCCTCGCGCCAGGCGCGGACGCGGGCGTCGAGCGCCTCAAGACTGCCGACGATTTTCTCCTCGGCGGCTAGCGCGGCCTCCGGCAACAGCTTGCGGCGCAACTCGTCCAGCGTCACCGTGGCAGTGCCCTGCTTGCCGACCGCGACCGCGGCGCCGGCATTGGCGGCGCGCAGCGCCACGTCCCAGTCGGCGCTACAGGCCAGCAGCACCGCGATCACCGCGGCGACGGTGTCGCCCGCGCCGGAGACGTCGCGCACCTTGACCTGATGCGCCGGCACGTGAATCGCCTCGCGACCGCGCGGCACCAGCGTCATGCCGCGCTCGCTCTGCGTCACCAGCAGCGCATCGCATTCGGCGAGATGCAGCACCTCCTGCGCCGACGCGGCGATCTCGGCGGTGGTCTCGGCGCGGCTGCGGGTCGCTTCGGAAAATTCCTTGCGGTTCGGCGTCAGCAGCGTCGCGCCGCGATAGAGTTCGAAGTGCAGGCTTTTCGGATCGACGATGACAGGGACGCCGCGCGCACGCGCCGCGTCGATCACGCTACGGATCACGCGCGGCGTCAGCACGCCTTTGGCGTAGTCCGACAGCAGCACGATGTCGGCCCGCGCGAGCAACGCCGCGACAGCGTCGAGAAGGCGCTGCTCGATATCGGGCGAAGCCGGCGCGGCCTGTTCCCAGTCGGCCCGCAGCATGTGCGTGGAGAAATGCTCGGAGACGAAACGCACTTTTCGCGTGGTGGGGCGCGAGGGATCGACGATCAGCACCGGCTCGATCCGCGCTTCCTCCTTCAGCGCCGCCTGCAGCGCGCGCCCGGCCTCGTCGTCGCCGACCAGGCCGACGAAGATGCAGCGCGCGCCCAGCGCCGCGATGTTGCGGGCGACGTTGCCGGCGCCGCCGACATTGCTCTCGCTGCGCCGGACCGCGATCACCGGCGCGGGCGCTTCCGGCGAGATGCGCGAGACTTCGCCATAGACGAATTCGTCGCGCATGATGTCGCCGACGCACAGCACCGTCTTGCCGGCCAGCGTTCGCGACAGCGTGTCAAAATCCAGCATCGGAATCCGTCGTCGCTCAGCGGAACGGGTCGGCGCGGTCGAGGAATTCCCCGACATACGCGCCCACCGCGTCCTCCAATGGGGTGAAGCCGCCGTTATAGCCGGCCTGACACAGCCGCGTCACGTCGGCCTCGGTGAAATACTGATAGCTGTTGCGAATGCTCTCCGGCATGTCGATGTAGTCGATGTTCGGCGGCGCGCCGAGCGCGGCGTAGGCCGAAAGCATCATCTCGCGAAAACTGCGCGCGCGGCCGGTGCCGACATTGAACAAACCGCTGACGTCGGGCGAGGCGAACAGCCACGTCATCACCCGTGTCACATCATCGACATAGATGAAATCGCGGCGCTGGTCGCCGTCGGCAATGCCGTCGCGGTGCGACTTGAACAGCTGGATGGCGCGGCCGGCCTTGATGTCGGCGAACTTCTTCGCCAGCACGCTCATCATCGCGCCCTTGTGGTATTCGTTGGGACCGAACACGTTGAAGAATTTCAGCCCGGCCCATTGCGGCGGCAAGCTCTCGCCGCGCGCCGCGCGCTCGGCCACCGCGAGATCGAACTGGGCCTTGCTCCAGCCGTAGAGATTCATCGGCCGCAGCCGGCGCAGCGCCGCGAGCGAGGGATCATCGACAAACCCCTGCTCGCCGTCGCCGTAGGTCGCGGCGGAGGAGGCATAAATGAACGGCGTCGGATGAGCCGCGCACCAGTCGAGCAGTCGCATCGAGAGCCGGAAGTTGGTCTCGAACACCAGATCGCCGTCGGTCGCGGTGGTCTCGGAGATCGCGCCGAGATGAAAGACCGCGTCGAGCCGGCGGCCGTCGAGCCAGGCCATCAATTGCTCGGGCGGAACGATGTCGGCCAGTTGCCGCTTGGCGAGGTTGCGCCACTTGCCTTCGCCGCCGAGCCAGTCGCAGACCACGACGTCGGCGCGCCCGGCGGCGTTGAGCGCCGCGACCAGGTTCGACCCGATAAATCCGGCGCCTCCGGTCACCAGCAGCATCTGTTCCCCTCGCCGACGCGGACCGGCCCGGCGAACGGGCCGCTGCAACGCTTTACCTGATGGCGGGGAGCGGCTAACCACTACCTCCCGACCCAACCCCGGTCGCATCAGATCAAGCCATGACACTTAATTCCGATCCATCTTTCGGCCCGGTTGACGCCGCGGACACCAGGCCGCTGCTGATCGTGCCGTATAACTGGATCGGGGATTTCGTGCGCGGTCATACCGTGGTCCGGGTCGCGAGGCAACGGTGGCCCAACCGGCCGGTCGACATCCTGACCACGCCGCTGTGCGCCCCGCTGGTCGACTACATGCCCGGCGTGCGGCAGGCCATCGTCCACGACCTGCCGCGCTCGCGCCTCGCCGTCGGTCGCCAGCGGCAACTGGCCCGCCGGCTGCGCGCCGAGGGCTACGGCACCGCGCTGGTGATGCCGCGCACCTGGAAATCGGCGCTGGCCCCGGCGCTGGCCGGGATTCCGGAGCGGGTCGGCTTCGTCGGCGAGGTCCGGTTCGGGCTTCTCAACCGCTGGCGCTGGGGCGAGCGGGCGCTGCCCCGGCTGATCGACAAGACCGCCATGCTGGCGCTGCCGCGAGGGGCAGCGCGACCGGCGCAATGGCCGGAACCGCAATTGCGGGTGCCCGCCCCCGACGTCGCGGCATGGCGGCAAGCGGGCGGCCTTGGCAACGAACGCGCGGTGGCGCTGGCCCCCGGCTCGGTCGGCGCGCACAAGCGCTGGCCGGGCTATTCGGAACTGGCGCGGCGGCTCACGGCGGAAGGGTTTCAGGTCTGGGTGGTCGGCGGCCCCGGCGAGACGGAAGCCGCCCGCGCCATCGTCGCCGCCGCCGGTCCCCACGCCCGCGACCTCACCAACGCCGACCTGCGCCAAGGCGTGCTGGCGATCGCCGGCGCCAATCTCGCGGTGTCCAACGACTCCGGCCTGATGCACGTGGCGGCGGCCACCGGCACGCCGACCATCGGCATCTTCGGCCCGACCAGCCCGTGGCACTGGGCGCCGCTCAACCCGCTCGCCGCCGCGGTGCAACCCGCCAGCCTGCGCGGCGTCGAGATGCCCTATCACTCCATCGCCAAGCGCGACGACGCCTCCTATATCGCCAGCATTCCGGTGTCCGACGTGTGGGACGCGGTGCGCGCGGTATTGCGGCCATGAACGAGACATCCCGCCCCGCCGCGTTTCTGGACCGCGACGGCGTTCTCAATATCGACGACGGCTATATCGGCAGCCGCGATCGCGTGCGCTGGATGCCCGGCGTCGCGCGCGCGATCCGCGCCCTCAACGCGGCCGACTATTTCGTGTTCGTGGTCACCAACCAGTCCGGCGTGGCGCGCGGCCTGTTCAGCGAACAGGACGTCCACGCCCTGCACGACTGGATGCGCGGCGAATTGCGGCGCGACGGCGCGCGCATCGACGACATCCGCTTCTGCCCGCATCACGCGGCGGGATCGGTCGCGGACTACACGCGCGATTGCGACTGCCGCAAGCCCAAGCCCGGCCTGCTGCGCGCGCTGATGGCGACGTGGCCGGTGCGCACCCAAGGCAGTTTCGTCATCGGCGACAAGCCGAGCGACATCGCAGCCGCGCAAGCCGCCGGGCTGCCGGGCTTCCTGTTCGCGGGCGGCGACCTCGCGGCGTTCGTCGATTCCGTGCTGCGCAAGGTCGGGCGGTAGCGGGTTCGCCGTCATTGCCGGGAGCGAGGCGACGACGCAATCCGGAGGCCGCGAATGACGAAACGAAATGGCGTCGTTCCCTCTTTCGCCGCCGCGATTTTCGGGCCACTCTCGCCGCTCAGGAGGACGCCCATGAAAACCACCACGCTCGAAAGCCACGCCGGCAAGATCGTCTGCCACGACTCCGAAGGCACCGGGCCGGCCCTCGTGCTGGTTCATGGCAATTCGGCGTCGTCGAAAGCCTTCGCGAAACAGTTCGATAGCGCGCTCGGCCAAAAGTATCGCGTCATCGCCTTCGATCTGCCCGGCCACGGCGAATCCGACAACGCGCGCGATCCCGCCGCGACCTACAACATGCCGGGCTACGCGCGGGTGCTGCGCGAGGTGGCGAAGCAACTTGGCGTCGAGAACGCGGTGTTCGCGGGCTGGAGCCTCGGCGGCCATATCGTGCTGGAGGCCGCGCCGGACCTGCCGAACGCCAAGGGTTTCGCGATTTTCGGCACGCCGCCGCTGGCATTTCCGCCGGCGATGGAGCAGGCGTTCCTGCCGACGCCGGCGATGGCCTATACCTTCGCCCCCGAGCTGAACGAGGAGCAGGCGCGCGCCTATGTCGCCGCCGCGTTCCGGCCCGGCGTCACCGACCTGCCGCGCGAGATGATCGACGACGTGCTGCGCACCGACGGCCGCGCCCGCGCCCAGCTCGCCGCCAGCATCGGCCCCGATGGTTTCCGCGACGAGGTGAAGGTGATCGCCGATCTCAAGCAGCCGCTGGCGGTGCTGCACGGCGCGCAGGAGCAACTGATCAACGGCGCTTACTTCGACACCCTGACGATGCCGACGCTGTGGCGCGGCAAGGTGCAGGTGTTCGACGACGCCGGCCACCTGCCGCAGTGGGAGCAGCCCGACAAATTCAACGCGCTGCTTGAGGCGTTTCTCAACGAGACGTAATTCGCGCCTGCCCCAGATGCTCCGTCATCAATCCTCCGTCATCGCGAGCACTCGGATCGGCGCTCCGCGCCGTCCGAGCACAGGCTCCGCGAGGCAATCCAGAAGGCCACGAGGCAAAGCCTGGATTGCTTCGTCGCTCCGCTCCTCGCAATGACGGAAACGGGGCCTCACCCCATCCCGCTGCGCGGGTTGTAGGGGTGGTTGTCGCGCCATTTCTGCATCAACGCTTCCAGTTCGGCGTCGTTGCCGTCCGGCAGCATGATGCGGGTGGTGACGAACTGGTCGCCGCGGCCGCCGCCGCCTTTCGGCAGCCCCTTGCCCTTGAGGCGGAAGGTGCGGCCGCTGGAGGTGTTTTTCGGCAGCGTCAGCTCGACCGCGCCGCCCAGCGTCGGCACCCGCACCTTGCCGCCGAGCACCGCCTCGTACAGCGTCACCGGCAGGTCGACGCGCAGGTCGTCGCCGTCGACCTTGAACAGCGGATGCGGCGCGATGGTGATGGCGATCAACAGGTCGCCGGGCGGGTGGCCGGGCGCGGTCTCGCCCTGCCCCTTGAGCCGGATCTGCTGGCCGGAGGTGACGCCCGCCGGAATCTTGATGTTCAATTCCTTGCCGGTCGGCAGCCGCACCCGCTTCTCGCCGCCGTTGACGGCTTCCTCCAGCGACACCGTCATCGCCACGTTGAGGTCGAGGTCGGGCACGCCGAAGCCGCCGCCGTCGAACTCAAAGGTCTGGGCGCCGCCACGGCCGCCGCGCGCGCGTCCGGCGGCCGCGCCCGCGAACATGCTGTTGAGGATGTCCTCGAAGGCCGCGCCGCCGCCCGCCCCGCCGGGGCCGCCGCCGGTGCGGAAATGATACTGCTCGAAGCCGCCGCCCGGCGCGCCTTGCGGGCCGCCGCCGCCGGGAAAACCCTGAAAGCGCGGCTTGCCCTCGGCGTCGATCTCGCCGCGGTCGAACTGCTTGCGCTTGTCCTCGTCGCCGAGAATCTCGTTGGCCGAATTCACTTCGGAAAAGCGGGCCGCCGCTTTGGGGTCGTTCTTGTTGTTATCGGGGTGATGCTTCTTCGCAAGCTTGCGATAGGCGCTCTTGATCGCCGCAGCGCTTGCGTTTCGCTGCACCCCCAGGACCTCATAGGGGTCGCGCATCCGTGTCGTCTCCTTAAAGTCGGGATGTGGCCGAACGGCCGGTCGTGTTCGGTGTTACATCTGGGAAGTTCGTGGCATTTTTGCAACGGGCCTCGCCCCGATCAAGGCCCTCGGTCAGCTTTGTTTCCACGGTTTCAGACGGCGGATTTCCCAGGCCCCGTCCTCGGCGCGGCAGGCGGCGCCGTGCAGCCAGCTTTCCGAGGTGCCGTTGACGTAGCTGGCGAGGAAGTCGCGGCAGGTGCGGCCCTCGGCCGAATAGGCGCTGGCGAGCGGCGTCACCGAGCCGCGCGCGCCGGTCGAGGGATTTTCCCACGGCTGGCTGGAATCCTTGTCGCCCTTGGTCAGCACGTCGGAGACAGCGAGGCGGGCGAAGGCGAGATCGGCGGCGGTCGGCTGGTCGCCGCGCTCCGCCGGCGGCGGCGCGATCGAGCCGGTGACGTCGTCGCCCCGGCCGCCCTCGGCGACGCCGCCACCGGCCGCCGACAGGGCGTCGAAGCGGCCGACGCTGCACCCGCCCAGCGCCACGCCGATTAGAATCGCTGTCATCAGCATGCCGGCCGGACGGATCGCCGTTAGGCCAAAACGCCGCCTTCCCCTATATAGGGTGAGCCGATGCAAGAGTCTCGCGCGACTCCGGGCTGAGGGCGGCAACAACGTGGAACTCCGAACATGACCGATCAGGCCTCCATGAAACACCCGGGAGGGTTAACGTCCGGTGATTTCACCGCGGCGGAGCATCCGTTCGGCCTGTTCGCCGAATGGTTTAAGGAGGCGCAGGCGAGCGAGCCGAACGACCCCAACGCCATGGCGCTGGCCACCGTCGACGCCGACGGCCTTCCCGACGTGCGCATGGTGCTGATGAAGGGCTATGACGCCGACGGCTTCGTGTTCTACAGCCACCTCGCCAGCCAGAAGGGCCGCGAACTCGCCGGCAACCCCAAGGCGGCGCTGTTGTTTCACTGGAAATCGCTGCGCCGGCAGGTGCGGATTCGCGGGCCCGTGACGCCGGTGAGCGCGGCCGAGGCCGACGCCTATTTCGCCACCCGGCCGAAGCAGGCGCAGATCGGCGCCTGGGCCAGCAAGCAGTCGCAGCCGCTGGAAAGCCGCTTCGCGTTCGAGCAGGCCATCGCCAAGGTCGCCGCCCGCTACGCCCTCGGCGAGGTGCCGCGCCCGCCGGGCTGGAGCGGCTGGCGCGTCACCCCGTTGCGCATCGAATTCTGGCACGATCGCCCGTTCCGGCTGCACGACCGCATTGAATTCCGCCGCGACACCGCCGACATGGCGTGGAGCAAAACCCGCATGTATCCGTAGAATAATCGTTGTAGCCGAGCTCGCCCCGGGCCATTCCGTCATTGCGAGCGAAGCGAAGCAATCCAGCTCTTTCTTCGGCCCCGAAAGAACCTTGATGCAGAACCTTAGCAACGCGCCGCGACGAACCATGTTGCTGACCGGCGCCAGCCGCGGCATCGGCCACGCCACGGTGATCCGCTTTTCCAGCGCCGGCTGGCGGGTGCTGACCTGTTCGCGCCATCCGTTCCCGGAGGAATGTCCGTGGGGCGCGGGGCCGGAGGACCACATCCAGGTCGACCTCGCCAGCCACGACGACACCCAGCGCGCCATTGCCGAGATCCGCGAGCGGCTTGAGGGCCACGCGCTGCACGCGCTGGTCAACAACGCCGCGATCTCGCCGAAGGCTCCGGACGGCAGCCGGCTCGGCTCGATCGAAACCGACACCGACACCTGGAGCCATGTGTTCCGGGTCAATTTCTTCGCGCCGATCATGATGGCGCGCGGGTTGCTCGACGAGTTGAAGGCGGCGAAGGGCTCGGTGGTCAACGTCACCTCGATCGCCGGCTCGCGTGTGCATCCGTTCGCCGGCGCGGCCTACGCCACCTCGAAAGCCGCGCTCGCCGCGCTGACCCGCGAGATGGCCTCCGACTTCGGCCGCTTCGGCATCCGCGTCAACGCCATCGCGCCGGGCGAGATCGATACCTCGATCCTGTCGCCGGGCACCGAGAAGATTGTCGAGAGCCAGATCCCGCTGCGCCGCCTCGGCACCCCGGACGAGGTGGCCAAGATCATCTACGTGCTGTGCTCGGAAACCTCGTCCTACGTCAACGGCGCCGAGATCCACATCAACGGCGGCCAGCACGTCTGAGC
>JBDHSX010000025.1:0-31358 GCA_039808365.1 Xanthobacteraceae bacterium
ACCGGCCGCGTGCTCGACAAATATCTCGCCAACGAACTGGGCGACAATCTCACCGTCGTCGTGGACGGGATCGACGGTCGGACGCACCACATTTCCAATATCGATCCCAGGCAGTTGGATGATGCCCGGATCGGCAGCGTCATCGAGATCGGCCGGGCCGAGGCGAGCGCCCGGCCATCCGATCGCGCCATTGCAGCCATCGCCGAGGACGGCATCTATCGGCCAAGCCGCCATCTGGAGCAGGCCAAGTTCGAGGGCCGCGTTCCGGGCGGCGACTACGAGGGCTACGTCGATGCCCATGTGCGCCGGCTGGAGGCGTTGCGCCGCGCCGGGATTGCCGAGCGGATCGACGCCGATCAATGGCGCATTCCCGAGGACTTCGATAAACGCAGCGCGGCATACGATGCCATCCGCAACACGCAGGCCAATATCCGCGTCATCACCACCTTCGATCTGGAAAGTCAGATCACGGCGGACGGCGCGACCTGGCTCGACCGGCGGCTGGTATCACCCGACGCATCCGATCTCGCGCCGGCCGGCTTCGGTCAGCAGGTGCGCGACGCGATGGAGCGGCGGCGCGAGCATCATATCGACCACGGCGACGCGGCGCGGCAGCAGGACGGGCGCATTGCCTATCGTCGTAATCTCCTCGCCACGCTGCGCGGGCGCGAGATCGCTCGCGCGGGATCGGAGATGGCGATGGCCAAGGCGCTGCCATTCCGCGCGGCTGCGGACGGCGAGACCGTCAGCGGCAAGTTCACCGGGACAGTCCAGCTATCCAGCGGTAAGTTCGCCATCGTCGAAAAGAGCCACGAGTTCACGCTTGTCCCGTGGCGGCCGGTCATCGACCGTCAGCTTGGCCGGGAGGTCATAGGCGTGGTCCAGGGCGGGTCTGTCTCGTGGCAGCTTGGGCGGCAGCGGAGACTGGGTCTGTAGCCGACCTGCACTCTTCTGAGTCGGTCCAGCGCGACCGAAATACCCCCAGGATGATGTGCTTACCGTTCAAGTCTCCAGCTTAGCCATTCGCAGGCGCAGTGCGTTTCCGACCACGCTCACCGACGACAGCGCCATGGCCGCCGCGGCGATGATCGGCGATAGCAACAGGCCGAACACCGGATACAACACGCCCGCCGCGATCGGTATTCCGGCGGCGTTGTAGATGAAGGCGAAGAACAGGTTCTGACGGATGTTGGCCATCGTCGCTTCCGACAGGAGGCGCGCGCGGACAATCCCCCCGAGATCGCCCTTCAACAGGGTTACGCCCGCACTTTCCATCGCGACGTCGGTGCCGGTGCCCATCGCGATTCCGACTTCGGCCGCGGCGAGGGCAGGGGCGTCGTTCACGCCGTCGCCTGCCATCGCGACGATGCGGCCAGCCTTCTGCAGTTTGCCGACGACAGCGCTCTTCTGGTCGGGCAGAACTTCCGCCTCGACCTCCGAGATGCCGAGCCGCTTCGCGACCGCATTGGCCGTCGTCCTGTTATCTCCGGTCAGCATAATGACCTTGATGCCGTCTGCGGCCAGCGCCTTCAAGGCATCGGGCGTCGATGGCTTGATGGGATCGGCGATGGCGAAGAGTCCGGCTATCTTTCCGTCGATCGCGATATTGATGACGGTGGCGCCGTCGCCGCGTAGCGCTTCGGCGTGCGCTTCCATCGATTGAGTTTCAACGCCGAGCGACTGCATGTAGCCGACGTTGCCGAGCAATATATTTCTGCCGTCGATTTTGCCCGTCACGCCTTTGCCCGTGGGGGAATCAAATTCCTCCACGTTTGCCAGCGCCAGATCGCGCTCTTTGGCCGCACGAACGATGGCGTCAGCCAGCGGATGTTCGCTGGCGCGCTCGACGCTCGCTGCGAAACGCAGCAATTCATCCTCCCGGAATCCGGCGGACGGTACGATGGAAACGACCTTGGGTTTGCCTTCGGTCAAGGTGCCCGTCTTGTCGACGACGAGCGTGTCGATCTTTTCCATGCGTTCGAGCGCTTCGGCGTTCTTGATCAGGACACCGACCTGCGCGCCGCGTCCGACGCCGACCATGATCGACATCGGGGTTGCGAGGCCGAGCGCACACGGACATGCGATGATCAACACGCTGACGGCCGCCACCAGACCGAACGCCAAGGGCGGCTCTGGACCGACCATGGCCCAGACCACGAAGGCGACGAGCGCGGCCACGATCACCGCAGGCACGAACCAGCCCGCGACCTGATCGGCGAGACGCTGGATCGGCGCCCGCGACCGCTGCGCCTGCGCGACCATCTGCACGATTTGCGATAACACCGTATCGCGGCCGACCTTCTCGGCCTGCATCACGAAGCTTCCAGATTGATTAAGGGTCCCGGCGATCACCTTGGCACCAGTGTCCTTGGTGACGGGCATGGACTCTCCGGTCACCAGGGATTCATCGATCGATGACCGTCCCTCAAGAATGACGCCGTCGACCGGGACTTTTTCGCCGGGACGGACGCGCAATCTGTCGCCGACGTTGAGACCATCGAGCGGGACTTCATGGTCGGTGCCGTCCTCGGCCACGAGACGCGCCGTCTTCGGGGCGAGATCGAGCAGGGCCTTGATCGCTCCCGACGTTGCCTCGCGGGCACGCAACTCAAGTACCTGCCCCAGCAGCACCAGGACGGTGATCACCGCCGCCGCTTCGAAATAGACGGCGACGGCGCCGTCATGGCCGCGAAACGCGGGCGGAAACACCTCCGGGGCAATGGTGGCGACCACGCTGTAGACGTAAGCGACGCCGGTCCCCATGGCGATCAGGGTGAACATGTTCAGGTTGCGGGTGATCAGCGACTGCCAGCCGCGCACGAAGAAGGGCCAACCCGCCCAGATCACGACGGGTGTCGCCGAGACCAACTGAATCCAGTTCGACAGCGTTTGGTCGACCCAGCCGTGACCGCCGACCAGATGCCCGCCCATTTCGAGGACGACCGCCGGCAGCGCCAGCACGAGGCCGATCCAGAACCGCCGCGTCATGTCCGCCAGTTCGGGATTCGGCGCGGCGTCCAGCGTTGCCAGTTCGGGCTCCAGAGCCATGCCGCAGATGGGGCAACTGCCGGGACCTATCTGCCGGATCTCCGGATGCATCGGGCATGTGTAAACGGCGCCTTCCGGAACGGGCTCTTTCGGTGTGGCCTTGGACTTGTCGAGATAGGTTTCCGGGGCCGCCGCGAACTTGGTTTGACAACCCGCCGAACAGAAATGATAGGTGCGACCTTGGTGATCGAACCGGTGCTTGCTCGTCGCCGGGTCGACGGTCATTCCGCAAGCCGGGTCCAGAACCTTGCCGCTTTCCGCAGGAGGTTGATGATGTCCATGGTCGCCGTGCCCATGGCCGCCGTGACCGCCGCAGCAGGCCGATCTGGTTTCGTGTCCCGGAGCTGCCGTCGAGGAGCGGACCGGCTGGCCCATGGAACTTGCGTTTCGTGTCCCGGTCATCTAGGTCTCCTCAGTGGCTTGAAACCAATACCCAGTAGGGGTATATAAGGCGCATGCGAAAAGACATCAAGACGTCGTGTCAGAAGCGCCTGAGCCGAATCGAGGGACAGGTGCGCGGCCTCGCCAGGATGGTGGAGGAGGACCGCTACTGCATCGATATCGTAACGCAAATCTCCGCCGTTCGTGCCGCGTTGCGCCGCGTCGAGGAGGAGGTGTTGAAGGACCATGTTGCCCACTGCGTCGAACACGCGATCGCGAGCGGCGATAAGGCGGATCAACGCCGCAAGATCGCGGAATTGATGGCGGTGGTCGGACGTGCGGAACGATGAACCCAGGTTCCGTCTTGGCGGTACGAAGATTCGCGACTATGGTTCGAAGTTCAGGGCGCGGCACATCGAAGGCGTTGATTGATCTATGTTGGCTGGGTTGACCAGAAGGCAGCGGCGGAGAGCAGGGTGGTTTGTTGCCCTGGCTTATCTGTTCTGCGTGCTGGCGCCGACGCTATCCTTCGCCTTGCCGGGCAGTCAGGCCACGCCTTATTGCCTGACCGACGAGGATCACGTGCCCGGCACGGTCCACGTCCATCATGAAGGCGTCATGCACGTCCACAAGGATGGACATACCCATCATCATTCCGGCGTCCAGGTTCACGAAGATTCATCCGCGAATCATGATGCGAAACCGATTGCGCTGAAGAGCGACGCCGGTCCGGCAAAGGCGCCGCATGCGGCGGATGGAAAGTGCTGCGGCCTGATGTGCGTCACCGCGCTTCCCGCAACCCTCGTCACGGTGGCCAAGCCATCCGTGCCGAGCGCCGTCCGGATCTCCGACGTCCTTCGGAAACTGGCGGACAATGCACCTCCGCGGCTTTATCGTCCCCCAAATTCCTGACCTGACAACAGCATGACGCGGTGCCGTGCCCGTTTCGGGGCACGTGCGTCTGTGGTCCATCGTCAGTTCAGGGGATTTTTATGTCAGCGCAAATTGGGGCGACTGTCGCCACCGTTGGTTCGGTGGTGCGCGGAATATTCGGAAGAAGATTTGGGACATTCACAGGGGTGGCTTTGGCAGCCATGACCCTGGGTGGCTGTGCGGTACAGCTGGCGCCGCTCGTCGGCGCGGACCCTGCCGATCCTGGGGCAAAGGTCGCGGGCGTCGGCTACCGGTCGACCATCGCCCCTTACGCTAGCCTTCGTCCGACAACACCGTCCGGCTGGAAGGAGCAGAACCAGAGCGTCACGCCGTCACCGAAATCCGGACATGAGCATTAGGAGCACGTCATGAAAATCATCCATGGCGTGCTGCCGCATCAGAGCTTTCTCCGAAACAATCGGTCAGTGCTGATGCTCACCGTTTCCCTGCTTCTTTCCGGCTGCGCGAGTTTCTCGCCGGATCGAGGGATGGGCGTCGTCGCCGATATTGCCGACACCACGCTCAAGAAAGACGTGGTCGCGATCCGCTCGGCGGACGATGCGCAACGTGCGGACGACGCCGTCAAGCGTCTGTTGCGCCGGACGCTTAGCGTGGATACGGCGGTTCAGGTCGCGCTGCTCAATAATCGCGGCTTGCAAGCGGCCTACAATGAACTGGCGTTGGCGGAAACCGATCTTGTTCAGGACAGCCTTCCGCCCAATCCGTCCTTTTCGATATCCAGAATTGCAGGCGGCGGGGCGGTCGAAATCGAGCGTCAGGTCGTCGGTGACATTCTTGCGCTGGCGACGTTGCCATTCCGCTCTGAGATCGCGCGGCAACGATTCCATCAGGCGCAATTGCGGGCCGCATTGGAGACCCTGAGGCTCGCGTCCGATGTGCGGCGATCCTACTATCGTGCGGTCGGCGCCAACGAGATGGTCGGTCTTCTGACCGACGCCAAGTCCACGGCGGAGGCGACCGCCAAGCTGGCCTCGAAGTTGGGTGAGACCGGTTCGCTCAACAAGCTCGATCAGGCTCGCGAGCAAGTGTTCTACGCGGAGATGACGGCTGATCTGGCCTCGGCGCGTCAAGAGGCGACCAGTTCGCGCGAACGTCTTGCGCGGCTGATGGGCCTTTGGGATGGCGATCTCACCTTCCGCCTTCCGAATACGCTCCCAGCGCTGCCGCGGCGTCCCTCAGGGTTGCCGTCGATCGAAGTGGATGCGGTGACGCACCGGATCGATCTTCAGATCGCACGCATCGAACTTGAGGCGCTGGCGAAGGCACTTAACCTCACGGAAGCGAGCCGTTTCGTCACGCTGCTCGATATTGCGGGAATTGCGAAGACCACCAAGGACCCCGATGGCTCTCGGTTTCGCGAACGCGGCTTCGACATCCAGTTTCAGATCCCGATCTTCGACGGTGGCGAGGTCCGGGTACGGCAAGCGACCGAGACCTACAACCAGGCCTTCAATCGCCTGACTGAGAAAGCGATCAACGTCCGCTCGGAAGCACGCGACGCGTACCGGACCTATCGCTCGAGTTACGAGATCGCCCGGCAGTATGAGCGCGAGGTTCTGCCGCTCCGGAAGATCATCACCGAAGAGATGCAGCTTCGCTTCTCGAGCATGCAGGTCGACGTCTTCGCACTTTTGACCGAGGCGCGACAACGCATCGCATCGATGCGCGCCGGCATAGACGCCAAGCGCAGCTTCTGGCTCGCCCAATCCGACCTGCAGACCGCTGTCAACGGCGGCGGCTCGGGAGAAACACCAACGGAGTCTCGTCCGACGACGACCGCCCAAGCTGGCGGCGGCGGAGGCCATTGATGGAGATCAACATGCTATCGCGAAGAGGATTTCTGGGGACCGCCGCGCTGGTCGGCGCCAGCGCGGTGAGCGGCCGCGTGCAGGCGGCGAACATTCCGGAAGCGCCGATCATGGACAAGGTGACGATGCAGCCGCCGCTGCATCCCACCAGTGGTCCGGACTACCGTCCGGTCGTGACCCTCAACGGTTGGTCACTGCCCTGGCGCATGAACGGCGACTGGAAGGAATACCATCTCGTCGCGGAGCCCGTGGTGCGTGAGTTCGCCGACGGCATGAAGGCAAACCTGTGGGGCTACAACGGACAATCCCCGGGGCCGACGATCGAAGCTGTCGAAGGCGACAAGGTCCGCATCTTCGTCACCAACAAGTTGCCCGAGCATACGACCGTGCATTGGCACGGCATGATCTTGCCCAGTGGCATGGACGGCGTCGGCGGCCTCACGCAGCCGCACATCCCGCCGGGCAAGACGTTCGTCTACGAATTCGAGCTGAAGAACAGCGGGACGTTCATGTACCACCCGCACTCCGACGAAATGGTGCAGATGGCGATGGGGATGATGGGGATGTTCGTGGTGCATCCGCGCGACCCGTCGTTCCGTCCGGTCGATCGCGACTTCGTCTTCGTCATGAGCACATACTTGATCGACCCCGGCACCTATCTGCCCAAGGTCAACGAGATGACCGATTTCAACATGTGGACCTGGAACAGTCGCGTGTTTCCGGGCATCGACCCGTTGCCCGTGCGGCTCGGCGACAAGGTCCGGGTGCGGATCGGCAATCTCACTATGACCAATCACCCGATTCACCTGCACGGACACCATTTCGCAGTGAGTTGCACCGACGGCGGGTGGGTGCCGGAAAGTGCGCAGTGGCCCGAAACGACGATTGACGTCCCGGTCGGGGCCATCCGCGCCTTCGACGTCGTCGCCGACAATCCCGGCGACTGGGCGTTCCATTGTCACAAGTCGCATCACACCATGAACGCGATGGGGCACGACATGCGCAACCTAATCGGCGTGTCGAAAAAGGATCTCGCCAAAGCCGTCGGCAAGCTCGCTCCGGACGCGATGGTGATGGGTTCGACCGGAATGGCGATGGGCGAAATGGAGATGCCTGCGCCGGATAACACGCTCCCGATGATGACCGGTACCGGACAATTCGGGCCGATCGAGATGGGCGGCATGTTTACAGTGATGAAGATCCGCGAAGGCATGGCGCGCGACGATTACAGCGATCCCGGCCCTTACAAGTTTCCCGCCGGCACCGTCGCTTACGAGGTCGATGTTCCGAATGGCCAGCCGCCGCGGCAAAGCGGCACGAAGCCAACCGGCAAGTCGGAAGACAAGAAACCCAAGAAGGAAATGAACATGAAGGGAATGAAGGGAATGTAGCTCCGCGGAACGTCCCGAGGCGTCGGCCTCAAATATGGTTCGAACGAGTACTCAAGGAGACGAAACATGAAGAATTGGCGCGAATTTGGAATCGCATTGATCAGCGCAACCGCCATTTGCTCATCAGCATGGGCGGGCGCGGGCCCGACTGGGCACGGCTATGACGAGTCGTTCTCCGCAGGCGAACCGGGCGATGCGAAGAAGCCTGCGCGAATCGTGCAGGTCACTATGGGCGAATCCGACGGCAAGATGACGTTTACGCCAGACAAGGTCGAGGTCAGGAAGGACGAACAGGTCAAGTTCGTCCTGCGCAACAATGGCGAACTCGACCACGAGTTCATCCTCGCGACGACGGCCGACAACCTCAAGCACGCAGAAGCGATGAAGAAAAATCCGGATATGGAGCATGCGGATCCGAACGGCCTGCGTCTTGCGCCCAAGAAGACCGGCGAGATCGTCTGGAAGTTCACGAAGCGTGGCACGTTTGAATATTCATGCCTGATCCCCGGTCACCGCGAAGCGGGAATGATCGGTACGGTCGAGGTCAAGTAATCCGATGACGTTTGCAATGCAGGGGGCCATAAGCGAACGCCAGATCGACTGCGTGCCGGACGACGGCTGGCACGCAGCGATGGCGACGTTTGCTGACGTTCATTACGAACAGACGGCGATTTACGGCTCCGGACAACGGGGCGAGCTCTCGAGCCACATTCTCCTGCGATGCGAGGGCGCTGCTGTCGCAGGCGCCCGGGTAGGCCTCTATCTCGTGCCTTATCTCGGTCGCGGCATGGCGCTCGTGCGCTTCGCGCCGTTCTGGCGTACTTTCGACGATGCTCCCGACCCGGAGCGTTACCGGACTGCGGTGGCGGCGTTGGTGGACGAATACTGCCGACGACGAAAGCTTTACCTCGTCCTTCGACCGCGGCCGCATCCCGACCTCTACCCGGTCGAGGCGCAAATCCTCACCGAAATGGGTCTGACTGAATCCAAGTCATCGATGCTTGATCGCTACTTCGTCGATGCATCGCTCGATGAAGCGGAACAGCACAAAAGCCTGGACCAGCGATGGCGCTACAATCTCCGCAAGGGTCTCGCGCACAATCTTGATGTCCGGATCGGCGACGCCCCAGCGGACGTCAAGACGTTCCAGGACATCTATGCCGAGATGGTTCGGCGCAAGAACCTGAACTATCCGGGAGTCGATCTGCCAGCATCCATTCCGGACCTGATGCGGCTTCCGGACCGCATGAAGATGCGGATCGCGCTGGCGCATCACGACGGAAAGCCGACCGGCGGCATCGCGTTCGGCGTCGTCGGTGATCTTGCGTACTACGTCTTCGGTGCGACCAGCGACGAGGCGACCGCACTGAACGCCGGATATGTCCTGCAATGGCGCGTCATGCGCTGGCTGCGGGAAAACACGAAGGTGCGCTGGTACGAACTCGGCGGGCCCGGCGATCCGGGAATTCGACAATTCAAAAAGGGACTCGCGGGCAAACGAGGCGTTCTGCTTGCCGTCCGGGAATTTCACTACTGCCCCGACGTGACCGCGCGCGTGGTCGTGGGAGGACTATTCGCCCTCCGCGACGCGCGCAACAGGGTCCAACGCTGGCAGCGTGGAAGAAGGCCTTCCGAGGGAAGGCGCAGTAACTGAAGAGGAGTAACGATGAAAACACGCAACTTCATGGCGGGAATTTTCGCGATCGGCTTCGCCTTGTTGTCGGCCGCTGCGATGGCGCAGGCGGACATGGTGAAGGGCGAGGTCAAGAAGATCGATGAATCCGCAGGCAAGATCACTTTGAAGCACGGCCCGATCAAGAGCCTTGGCATGGATGAGGGCATGACGATGGTGTTCCGCGTTCAGGACCCGACGATGCTCAAGCAGGTCAAGGTCGGCGACAAGGTGCAATTCCAGGCCGAACGAGAAACGGCTGGCATCACCGTCACCAAGATCGAGAAGCAGAAGTAAAACGCCCGCAGTTCGACGCCGCCGACCACATGATCGGCGGCGTCAGGCGGGGTTGAGCGGGAGTGGCGATGGAAGGATTGTATGCACAATGGAGCCGCCGATGACCGAGGGCAACGTCCGGCGCGAAACGAATGCAGGCTCGTCCCAGGAAGACACCGTTGGGGTCTGGGAGGCAGGGAACGTTTCCAGTTTAGTGGTCCGGAAGGCGACAGCAACCGACAGCGATGCGCTTGCCGTCCTTGCGGACATCGCGGGAGGAGAGACGCTGGCGTTCATTGCAAGGGGGATCGATCCGACTGCGGATGCCCGGGCGATCTATCGCAAGATGATCGCGAGTGAGACCGGCCTCTTTTCACACCGTAACTGCTTCACGGTCGAGGCCAACGGCAAGGTCGTCGGACTCGCGAATGCATTTCCGGCTCGGATCATTGACAATGACCGAAGCATGACATTGACGGCGCGCGAGGAACATTTGGAGGCGCGGACCCGATTGAACGATCCGCGCAGCTATCTGCTCAACAACATAGCCGTGAATCCGGCCTGGCGCAGGAAAGGTGTCGGCATTCGCCTGGTTGAAGCCGTCATCGTGGAGGCGAAGCAGCAAGGCTTTGGATCGGTCACGCTTCACGTCTGGGCCGACAACGCGCGGGCGATCGCCTTCTACCGAGCGCTCGGATTCCGGAGTATCCGGCGGGCAAACATACCGTGGCACCCCGAACTTCCTCACGTCGGCGGAAGCCTTCTTTTCAGATTGAACCTGCGATGATCATTGAGACGATATTGTCCGGTGCGCTCTTTGCGGCGAGGGCGGTTGAAGCAGAACGCAATTGTGGCAGGCCGGAAGGACTGCGATGAGCCTTGCCATGCCCTGTCCACCCGTATCGATGTCAACGGAGAGACCCCTCGCAAAGGAAACGTCATCCGGCAGCCGCGACCTCCGGCTGGATCTGTTCCGCGGCCTGGCGAACTGGGCGATCTTCCTCGATCACATTCCGAACAACGTGGTTGCCTGGGTGACCACGCGAAACTACGGCTTTAGCGATGCTGCGGACGTTTTCGTGTTCATTTCCGGTTATACCGCGGCGTTCATCTATGCACGCAAGATAGTCGCGCAGGGACACCTCGCGGGGACGGCTTTGCTGATTCGCCGGGTTTGGCAGCTCTATGTGGCGCATGTTTTGTTGTTCGTGTTCTATGCCGCGGCCATCGGCTACGTGGCGCAAGACTACGGTCATTCCCACCTGCTGGATGAGTTCAACGTGGCCGGACTAATCGAGCACCCGGTAGCAACGCTTACACAGGGGCTTCTTCTCAAGTTTAAGCCGCTCAACCTGGACGTCCTGCCATTGTACATCGTGCTGATGGCGGGCTTTGCCCCGTTGCTGATGCTGATGATGCGGGTTCCAGACGCGGCGCTCGCGGCGGCGATGTTGGTCTATGTGCTGGCGCGTTATTACGCCTGGAATTTCCCTGCGCATCCCACCGGCGGGTGGTACTTCAATCCGTTCACTTGGCAGCTTCTGTTCACGATGGGCGCCTGGGCAGCGTTGGGCGGCGCCGCCCGGGCGCAAGCGTGGGCTCGGTCCCGAACGGTCCTGATTGCGAGCGTTGCATTCGTGGTTTTCGCATTTGTCGTGACGGTCGGCGCTCGCCTTGGCGTATCGACGTTGTCACCCTTGTTCGATGATCTCAGTGAGAAAACCAATCTTGCGCCCTACAGGATCGTTCATTTTCTGGCGCTTGCGGTGATCGTGGTTCACCTCGTTCCGCGAAACTGGAAAGGGCTTGATTCAAAACTGGCGCGTCCGGTCATTCTGTGCGGGCAGAGATCGCTGGAGGTGTTTTGCATAGGAATTTTCCTGTCGTTCGTCGGACATTTCATTCTGGAGATGTATTCGGACCGTCTGCTTACCCAGATCGGGGTGAGCGTCGGCGGACTTCTGCTGATGACGGCCGTCGCGCTCTATCGGACCTGGTCCCGAACGCTCGATGTCCGTGCCCCCCAGGTATCGGTCACGTCCGCTGCAATCGGACGGAAGGGGGAGAATGTATGACCAACCACAAGACTATCGCGTTTTGCGGCGCAGGCGGCATGGTTGGGAAGAACGATGCGACGTCTCGGACGTTTAAAGGGCAACCGGTAACAAGCCTGCGGTCGACGCGGTTCGATGTGCGCAGCGATCGGGTTTGAGCGAGGTCTCCATGATTGCCCTTCCATATGACTACTTCCTGATCGTCTGGTTCCTGCTCGCGATTGCCTCCACGGCTTACGTTGCTTTCGACCAGTTTAACGGCAATCCCGAGCCGACGGTGATGAAATGGGGATTCATTCTCGTCACGCTCTACATGGGACCGTTCGGTCTGCTGCTCTATGTTCTGGCGGACAAGGAGCCGCGTCCCGGCGAGCACGAGCGGTTCACCTCGCCGCTGTGGAAACAGGGGATCGGTAGCACCATCCATTGCGTCGCCGGCGACGCCACGGGAATCATCCTTGCGGCGGCAGTGACGGCGCTCATGGGACTTCCGATGTGGATTGACCTGATCGTCGAGTATGTTGCCGGATTCTCATTCGGCCTCTTCATCTTCCAGTCCCTGTTCATGAAGAAGATGATGGGCGGAACGTACTGGGAGAACGTACGCAAGAGCTTCATGCCCGAGTTCATCAGCATGAACGCCATGATGGCGGGAATGGCGCCGACAATGAGTCTGCTAATGATGGGCCGCGACATGCGCGCCATGGACCCGCTCGAACTGGTCTTCTGGGGTGTGATGTCGCTCGGCGTCATGGTCGGGTTTGCGACGGCGTACCCGTTCAACGTCTGGATGGTGAAGAAGAAGATCAAGCATGGTCTGATGACCGTGCGGGCAGAGGGCGGGGCGTCGCAGCCGCATCACGAAGCACATGGGAAGCGAAGCGAAGCCGGACACCATGGCAGCGGAATGCAGCACGGAGGCGGTCGCCGGATGGACGGCGACGCCACCGTCCCGCAGTTGGTGGCATTGGCCGGGGTAACCTCGTTCCTTCTGATCTCCGGAATGGTGCTGCCGGGATTTTCGGTCAACCTGGGTCTGAGCGCCCGCGATGTGGACGGCGCCATCATGCCGCCGGGCATGATCAACACCTTCGATCTTCCGGGCGAGGCCATGAAGGACATGGCCGCGGTCAAGCCAAGGCAGGTTGTTTACAAAGCGTCGCCCGATGCCAAGGGCGATCGCGTGCTCGAACCGCGCATCGAGGACGGAGTCAAGGTATTCGATATCGAAGCTTCCATCATCCAATGGAACATTCTGCCGGACGTCGCGGTGGAGGCCTATGCCTACAATCGTCAGGTCCCCGGACCGCGGCTGCAGTTGATCGAGGGCGATCACGTCCGCATCAACTTCCGCAACGCGCTTCCGGAAACCACAACCGTTCATTGGCACGGGCTGATCGTTCCGAACGAGATGGACGGCCCGGCCAAGATCACCCAGAAACCGGTGCCGCCCGGCGGATCCTACACCTACGAATTCACCGTCGGGCAAAGCGGCACGTATTTCTATCACAGCCACGATCATCCGGATCGTCAGCAGGCGCTCGGACTCTACGGCGCGCTGCTGATCGCGCCCAAGGACCCCGGTGCCGAAGTCAAGGCCGACCTCGATTACACGATCCAGCTGCAGGAATGGCTCAAACGCGAGTGGCTGACCTATCCGGCCATGCTGATGGAGGGGGCTTTTCCGAACTACTTTACCATCAACGGCAAGGCCTATCCGTCTACCGACACGGTCTCGATGAAGGTTGGCCAGACCATTAAGCTGCGATTCATCGGGACGAACAACAATTTCGTGCATCCGATGCATGTTCATGGCGGGCCTTTCGAGGTTGTTGCCGTCGATGGCGTAACCCTGAACGAAGGCGCCAGATATCAGGCGGACACCGTCAACGTCGGGCCCGGCCAGCGTTATGACGTCGTCTGGACGGCCCGCAAGCCCGGCAAATGGCTGGTGCATTGCCATATCCCCCATCACACGGCGAACAACAATGTCGAGCAGCAGGGCGGCGGAGGCCTGATGCTCGTTCTCGACGTGAAATGAGCCTCCGCTTTACCGCAACAGGAAAACAAATGTCGAAAACTTCAACGGCCGCCATTGCATTGATCGCAGCAATCTTTTCGTGCGGAGCGGCCCTTGCTCATCCGCAACTCGAGGCCTCCGAACCTGCCGCTGGCGCGACGACGTCGTCGCCCAAGCAGATCAAGATCACTTTCAATGAAGCGGTGATATCGAAATTCTCCGGCATCGAAATCAAGGACAAGTCGGGCCGAACGATTGCGACCGGGAAATCCCAGGCAGACCCGGCCGACAAGAAGCGGCTGGTGGTTCCGCTGAAAGAGGAACTGTCTCCCGGCGAGTACAAGGTCGATTGGCACGCCGTCTCTGACGACACCCATCGCGTCAAGGGCACCTATTCGTTCAGCGTGACCCGCTAATGATCGAGATCGGACTCATCGTCGCGCGGTTCCTGCACTATCTGGCGACAACGGCTCTCGCGGGGTTGTCGTTGTTTCCAGTGTATGCATACGCGGGAGCCGAACCGGACGTCTTGAGCTGCTGGCGGCAACGCTGGTTTTTGTGGACCGCCGTTGCAGCACTGTTCAGCGGCCTATGCTGGTTTGCGTTTGCGGCCGCGAATATGAGCGGCAGCATGGCCGATCTCGTCGATGCGGAGACGGTGTGGGCGGTCGTCCACGACACAGGTTTCGGTGTCGTTTGGACGCTGCGCATGCTCCTTGCGGCTCTCACGGTTGGCGTGGCGGCGTGGGGTCTCTGTTTAAAGGTGGCGGCGCATCACCAGAATTGGATGACGCCGCTCCTAGCCGCAATCCTTTTGGCATCGTTGGCCGGGACGGGTCACGCCCAGATTGAGGAAGGCTGGGCTGGCGTCATGCACATCGTTGCCGATGCCGTACATCTTCTTGCCGCCGGAGCCTGGCTCGGCGGCCTCATTCCATTGGCCTTGATCCTGCATCGCTATCTCGGAACGGACCTGAACGTCGGACCGAAGGACATGGATCGAATTCTGATCCGGTTCTCCGGCATGGGTTATCTTGCGGTCGCCGCGTTGATCGGGTCGGGCCTCGTCAACAGCTGGTTTCTGGTCGGATCGCTGTCCGGATTGCTGAACACGCCATACGGCCAAATCCTTCTCGGAAAGCTTGCCCTGTTTGGTGGAATGCTCGCGCTCGCGGTCGCGAACCGGTTCTGGCTCGTTCCGTCAATGGGCAGAATTCGAACAGAAGCGATCGACGGATTGACGAGGTCGTCCGCAAGGCTGCGCAACCATGTGCTCGGAGAGCAGTTCTTGGGATGCACGGTTCTGCTGGCGGTCAGCATCCTCGGCACGATGCAGCCGGCCGTCGGGTAGTGACGATGGAATTACGTAAAGGATGATCCGTTGGAAGGAGGCTGAAGATGAACACAGGTAACGTATCGCGGCGGAGTGCACTGGGAATTGTCGCGGCGGCATTGATTGCTCCGGCGGTTTCCGAGGCTGCACAGAGCACCATCCGTGTTTACAAGGATCCGAGTTGCGGTTGCTGCTCGGGCTGGGTGCGGCATCTGGAAGCCGCGGGGTTCGGCGTCGAGGTTCAGGAAGAGAAAAACCTTCAGGGCATCCGAAAGCGCTTGGGTGTCCCGACCGATCTGGCCGCATGCCATACGGCCGAAGCGGGCGGATATGTCATCGAGGGACATGTTCCGGCGCCAGCCATTCTGCGCTTATTGAAAGAGCGTCCCGTTGCCACAGGCGTGGCGGTTCCGGGTATGCCGGTGGGGTCGCCCGGCATGGAGGGCGGCACGCCCGAACGTTATGCCGTCGTTCTGTTCGGGGCGGACGGTCAACGCGCCTACATGCAATTCGAAGGTGTGCGTCCCGTCGGGTGAAGTGTTGCGAGCAGCCAAAACTCAGCTGACCTACTTGTCGGTAATTGGCTGCATCGACCTTGTATGTTGTGGCATCTCATCCGTGGATTTTGATTTCAATCGCTGGTGCAGACGGTCAATGCGCGCTTCAATCGAGATCGAGATGGCTTTGCGCGCGCGCATGGCAGGCCGCTCGATTAATAGCCACGATGGAAGTGCGACTGCCATGGCCAACATCAGCGAAAGCAGTGTAAGCGACCAAACGCTGATGCTTGGTTGCACCAACATCAATGTTTGTGTGATTGGCCAGCCGAATATGTAAATGCCATAGGAAAGATCGATGCGATTAGTGAGACTGCGCAGATGGCCGGTGGGCAGTTTACCAAGCCAGACAATTGCGTACCCTGTCGCAAAAAGCGAAACGATGCGCTCGAGAGGAGATCCAATCGCGAACCAAAACAAGACGGATACTGCGGCTACCCCGGAGGCAGACAAAACGATCTGACTCCGGAAAACATAAAATCCGACGCCTAGAGAAAAACACAACCAAAAGCGCGCCGCCTGATCGAGTGGGGTTGTGTCGTGTCCGAAACGAACGAATAGAATTCCTCCCGCAATGGCCCACGAGAGGCCGAGCAGCCAAGCAAACCGCCGTTTGGTTAGAAACCCAAGCCATCCGACAAATGCGAGCAACAAATAACATGCGGCTTCATACTTCAGCGTCCAGATCGATGCATTCATGACGGAAGGATGAGGGTTCTCGCCGAACACGCCGGGCAAACCTGTGGCTGCGGAACCCAGAAGCAGGGTGCTCAAGCCGTACCGCCAAACACGGGTGTCCGAAAGGAATTGCGTCGGTGTGCAAGTCGTAACAAATGCTCCTACGAGGACCAGGAGCAATGCGCAGGCCCCGAGTGCAGGAAATATTCTGAGGCCGCGCGCAACTATAAACTCAGTGATAGAGGGCGATTTAGCAAGGCTTCCGGCAACCGTTAATCCGGATAGAACGAAAAACACATTGACGGCATGATCACCGAGATTGAAGTAGGTGATGCTGGAAAGGATTTCATCGGCCTTGTGACCAGAGTGTAAGAAGACTGCATGAGAAATGACCACGGCAGAGGCGGCCAGTAGACGTAACAGGGTAAAGTTGTTCTGTTTTGGATCAAGAATGTCTCCGACACGGGTTAGTGCCATCTTCCCACCTATTTGAACGGCGTGATGTGCCGGATTGTTACGACATGAGCTACCGTTTCAATCATCAGCAAGGAGTGCGCCAACGGTATGAATCGATAGAGACCCGAGCGAGGCTGAGAGACTTGATCGGAAGCGGGTCGCCGACCTTTCCAACCGTAAGGGCGACAACCGAGTGCCTCTTGAAAGCTTAACCGACATGCATTTCTGAAAGGTTGAATTGGAGGCCCGCCTGTCCGGGCAGTCATTTGCCAAATATTCACTTTGGGTTTTCCAGTCCCAGCGTCGTTCCTTGCTTCGTGCGATTGTTACAATTGTTGCCCTCATCGAAGGAGGTTTTCGACAACCGCAGCCATGGCCGCGGTTTTTCGATTACGTCTCCTCTTTTGCGGCCGGGGGCTTGTGCGATCCGATTCCGTACGGTGCGTGCGTCAAGGCGCCGGCGTGATCGACTGGACGGTATAGGTGCCGCCTGAGCCGCTCAGGGTGAAATTGACCTTGTCGCCGGTCTTCACCTTGGTGAGATCGACCGACGGTGCAACGGCAAACTCCATCTTCATGGCGGGCCAATTGATGGCGGGAATCGGACCGTGATCGAAGGTGATCTTGTGATCCGCGGCGTTCAGCGCCGTGACCGTACCAGAGGCGGTCGCCGTCTTCGCGGCTTTCGTGTCGCTCATCGGCGCAGTTTTCTGCATGTCCTTCATATCCTTCATATCCTTCATGTCCGACATGCCTTGCGCGGATGCGGCGCCCGCCTGCAGCGTCAATGCCGCGCCGAGCAGCGTGGCAGCAAGAACTCCGGCACGCGAGGCCCGGCGATGGTTGTCGACGAAGTACATAGATATTCTCCTATTTGACATGATGATTGGCAGAGACCACGAGGCTTGGATTGCTGGTGACGAACGATTGAACGGAAGCCGCTAGGATCGTCTTCGCGTCCATTGCCGCCGTTTCCGGCGCGCAATTCTGCGAGGCCACCCTTCCGTCACTGCACGTTCTCCGCACGATGCAGGTCGAGCGTCGGCGTCAAATTCTGATGCCCGCCGTCTTTCTCTTCGTCGTCCCAGGGCGAGGCGGGCAACCCGTATCCTTTGACGACCGCAAAGATGGCGGGAATGACCACGAGGGTCAGCACTGTCGATGAAACCATGCCGCCGATCATCGGCACAGCAATACGCTGCATGACCTCCGAGCCGGTCCCCGTACTCCAGAGAATCGGCACGAGGCCCGCCATGATCGCGACGACCGTCATCATCTTGGGCCGCACCCGGTCCACGGCTCCGACCATGATCGCGTCGTACAGATCGGCGCGCGTGAAAGGCTCGCCCGTCGCCGCGCGTTCCGCCTTTAATTCGGCCATGGCCTGTTCGAGGTAGATCAGCATGACGACGCCGGTCTCGGCCGCGACGCCGGCCAACGCGATAAAGCCGACGGCGACCGCGACCGACATGTTGAATCCCAGCCACCACATCAGCCAGATGCCGCCGACTAGCGAGAACGGCAGCGACAGCATCACGATCAGGGTGTCGGCCAGTTTCCGGAAATTCAGGTAGAGCAGGAGAAAGATGATCAGCAAGGTCACCGGTACGACGATCTTGAGCCGCGCCTCGGCGCGCTGCAGATACTCGAACTGTCCGCTCCAGGAGACGTAATATCCCGGTGTAAACTTGACCTTCTGCGCGACCGCCTGCTGCGCCTCGGCGACGTAGCCGCCCAGATCGCGACCGGTAATGTCGACGTAGATGTAAACCGCGAGCTGACCGTTCTCGGTGCGAATTGACGTGGCGCCGCGGGTCAATTTCACGCTGGCGACCTGGCCAAGCGGGACGCTCCCGCCGGACGCCAACGGCACCTGGACGTCGGTGCTGATCGTTTGCGGGCTGGAGCGCAACGCGCGCGGATACCGGATATTGACGGCATAACGCTCCCGGCCTTCGACCGTCGTCGTGACCGTTTCTCCGCCGAGTGCCGTGGCGATCACGTCCTGGACGTCGCTGATAGTCAACCCGTAGCGTCCCAGCGCCAAACGATCCGGGATGATCTCGAGATAGTATCCGCCGATCACGCGCTCCGCGTAGGCGCTCGAGGTGCCGGGCACCGATCTGACCACCCCTTCGACTTCGCGGGCGATCTTCTCCATTTCCCCAAGATCCTTGCCGAAAATCTTGATCCCGACGGGGGTACGTATTCCGGTCGACAGCATGTCGATGCGGGCGCGGATCGGCATCGTCCAGGCGTTCGAGACTCCCGGAAACTGAAGCGCCTTGTCCATCTCGGCCTTGAGGCTGTCGATCGTCACGCCGGGCCGCCATTCCGATTTTGGCTTCAAATTGATGATGGTCTCGAACATCTCGGTCGGCGCCGGATCGGTCGCGGTCGAGGCGCGGCCCGCTTTGCCGTAGACGGACGCGACTTCGGGAAACGACTTGATAATGCGATCCTGGGTCTGCAACAGCTCCGCGGCCTTGGTGACGGACAGACCGGGCAGCGTCGTCGGCATGTACATCAACGTGCCTTCATTGAGGCTTGGCATGAACTCGCTGCCGAGTTGGCGGGCAGGCCAAATCGTCACCGCAAGCGCCACCAGCGCAAGCATGATCGTCAATGTCTTGGCGTTGAGAACCCACCGGATCACCGGTCGGTACACCCAGATCAGGAACCGGTTCACCGGATTCTTGTGTTCCGAGATGATGCGCCCGCGGACGAAGATGACCATCAGGGCAGGCACCAGCGTGATCGAGAGCAGGGCGGCCGCGGCCATCGAAAAAGTTTTGGTGTAGGCAAGCGGCCCGAACATGCGTCCTTCCTGCGCCTCCAGGGTAAAGATCGGCAGGAACGAGACGGTGATCACCAGCAAGCTGAAGAACAGCGACGGGCCGACTTCGCTCGCCGCATCGATCAAGATTTGCGTCCGCGGCGTTCCGGGCTCCGCGCGCTCCAGATGCTTGTGTGCATTTTCGATCATGACGATCGCCGCGTCGATCATGGCGCCGACAGCGATGGCGATGCCGCCAAGGCTCATGATGTTGGCGCCGAGTCCCATGAATTTCATGGCGGCGAAGGCCATCAGGATGCCGACGGGGAGCATCAGGATGGCGACGAGGGCGCTGCGCAGGTGAAGCAGGAAGATGAAGCAAACGAAGGCAACGATGATGCTCTCTTCGAGCAGCGTGCCCTTGAGGGTCTCGATGGCCGCCTTGATCAGTTCGGAGCGATCATAGACCGAGATGATCTCGACGCCCTTGGGTAGGCTTGAAGCGATCTCCGCGAGGCGCGCCTTGACGTTGTCGATGACGGTGAGGGCGTTGGCGCCGAACCGCTGCAGCGCGATGCCGCTGACGACCTCTCCGTCGCCGTTGAGTTCGGTAATTCCTCGCCGCTCGTCCGGACCGAGTTCGACGCGAGCAACGTCCCGCAATCGAAGCGGAGCCCCCGCGTCGGTCTTCAGAACGATGTTCTCGATGTCCTCGATGCCCCTGAGATAGCCGCGGCCGCGGACGACGAATTCAAACTCGGACAGCTCCACGGTGCGTCCGCCGACGTCCGTGTTGCTCGCCCTGACGGCACTGCGAAGCTTGTCCAGGGAAATGCCCTGGGCGCGCAATTTCTGCGGATCGACGACGATGTTGTATTGCTTGACGAAGCCGCCGACGCTGGCCACTTCCGCGACGCCTTCGGCTTTGGAAATGCCGTACCGCACGATCCAGTCCTGGACCGACCGCAGTTCGGCAAGGGTCATGTTCTTGGCCACGACGGCGTACTGGTAAACCCAGCCCACGCCGGTGGCGTCGGGCCCAAGGCTTGGCGTGACGCCCGTGGGCAGTCGTCGCGCTGCCGCGTTGAGATATTCCAACACGCGCGAGCGTGCCCAGTAGGGATCCGTGCCGTCCTCGAAGATGACGTAGACGAAGGACACGCCGAAAAACGAGAATCCCCGCACCACCTTCGATTTCGGCACCGTCAGCATCGCCGTGGTCAACGGATAGGTCACCTGATCCTCGACGACCTGGGGCGCTTGCCCGGGATATTCGGTGTAGACGATGACCTGCACGTCGGAGAGATCGGGGATAGCGTCGAGCGGCAGGGTGCGCAACGCATAGATGCCTGCCGTGACCGCGAACACCGTCCCGATCAGGACGAGCATGAGATTCCGCGCCGACCAAGCGATCAGGCGGGCGATCATTTCGATTTCTCTCCGTCCGTAAACGCACGCAACGCGGATTTCAGGTTGCTTTCGGCATCGATCAAGAAGTTGGCGGCAACGACGACGCGGTCGCCTTCGCCGACGCCCTCGCGGACCTCGGTGTAATCCTCGCCGCGCGTGCCGACCTTGACTTCACGCGGCTCGAAACGGCCTTCGCCCTTGTCGATGAAAACGATCTGCCGCGCTCCGGTATCGATCACCGCGCCGTTGGGTACCGCGACCACGGGCTTTTCTGCGCCTGAGGCGATTTCGACGTCGGCGAACATGTCGGGAAGAAGCACGCCGTCCGGATTGGGAAGTTCGATACGCACCTTCGTGGTGCGCGTCTCGGTGTTGACTTGGGGATAGATCAAGGCGACGGATCCCTTGAACCCCCGGCCCGGCAGGCTCCGGACCTTGATCGTCGCAGCCGCGCCGATCTTCACGGCATCGATATCCTGTTCGGCGACGTCGGCGATGACCCAGATTACAGAAGTGTCGGCCAGCCGAAACAACACGTCGCCCGGCATCGCCCGCATGCCCTCGACGGCCGTTCGCTCCAGAATCACGCCGTCGCGCGGAGCCGTCCAGGTGATGGTCAGCGGGACCGTTTTGGTGCGATCGATCTCGGCGATTACGTCGGCGGGCACCGCCAGGTTTTCGAGCCGCCGCCGCGCGCCGTCGATCAGTTGTTTGCGTCCCGCAAGGTTGGCCGTACCACCGCCATCGCCGACGATGGACAGGTACTGGGCACCCGCCGCCGCCACGTCCGGGGAATATAGCCTCAGCAGCGGCTGCCCTTTGGTGACGTGATCGCCTGTCGTAACGTTTTCAACGCTTTCGATGAACGACTGCGCCCGCAACGAGACAACGGCCACGCGCCGTTCATCGAGTTTGATCGTTCCGGGCGAACGAACGGGTCGCGTCACAGTGCGCAGGGACGCCGGTTCCGATCGAACGCCGGTTCGCTGCAGTTTGCCCTGTGAAATCTGGATCGTGGAAGCGTCATCCTCGCCTTCGTAGACGGGGATGTAGTCCATCCCCATCGAATCCTTTTTCGGGACGGGAGAGGTGTCGGGCAGGCCCATTGGATTGCGATAGAAGAGAATTCGCTTGGCTCCGGAGTTGGCATCCTGGGCTGACGCCGCAGTTTCCGGAGGATTGTCGAAGCTGACGTCTTCGCTGGCATGTACGGCGACATACGACCGCCCGTCCGGCGTCGTCCTGGCATCCTTGGAATAGAGTGCCTTGCCGTCGGGGTCGCGGTAGTAAATGACCGGACCTGAGCCTGCCGGTTGGCTGTGGTGGGATCCGAGCATGGCTGCGAGGCGCAGCGGGATCCAGTCGGGCAACGCCGGATCGGAGTGGCCGAGACGATAGCCAAGTCCCAGCGTTGCGGCGAGGGCGCTGATCCCGAACACCATGAGCACGATCCGTTTCGCGGTCGATCTTCCGGCTCGGGCGCGGCGCGTCATATGTCCATCTTCGAATGGACGGTAATCCGTCAACTTGTCCATCAATAATGTGCCCCTGACGCGGCTTGCGCGGAAGAATGCAAATGCAATTGAACCCTCTGGCGACCGCTCGACGAAAGATCGCCTTGGGAAGGAGATCGCGAGCCATCCCCTGCGTCCGGGATGATCTGGCGATCCTTCAATCCCGACGAACAATTGCCCGGACTCGAGGCGGTTCGTCGGCAAGGCAAGACGAGCTTGCAGACGAACCACCGGTTAGTTCGCGCCGCATACCGAACCAGTTACAGGTTCACGACGACGTGAAAGCTTCGCCTAAGGAGTCCTTCGTGCAGCGAAACGATAGGGCGGTTGACGAACGGTCCACCGCGGCTGTTTTTATCCGCGACCATCTTTCTGTTGCGGCGCATTCTGTTTGTCGTGACGCTCGTTGCTGGATTTCATCATATGATTGCAGCTTTCCATCATTTGCTGCATTTGGCCCATCATGTTCATCATTCCCATCATTCCTTGTGAGCCGTTGCCCATCATGGGTTGATGGGCTTCCGTCGGGTTCTTCGTCGACGTCTCGTCCGCCTGGACAGCGGCGGACGCCGCCACGGACGCCATCAATGCGAGCGGGATGAGAGTAGAAATCTTCATTGTGTTGCCTTTCCAAAGAATGGCTCGCGTCAATGGTCAACGCGAGGTGCGTTGCGGTTTGGTGCAGACTGCGACGCTTCACGTCGGTCGCATCCCGAGGCATTGCCACGAGAACACAGGTGCAGGGCGCACATCGCCAGACAAGGGAGCGCGGGCAGCAGGAACGGTCCGATGCCCGATGCAACAAGCCACGGCCAGCCGAACGCGCTCCGGCAAGCAACGCCGACGTGGCCAGAACCAGCCACGGCGTGCGCCTGCGGAAGCCAAACGTGCCGGGAATCCGACGGCGCGGATCTTGCCGATCCAACGCCGACGTCAACCACGTCATCGTCGCGTCTCCTGTCATGCACGACACCTGCACTTCGGCGCCCGCTTCAGAGAGCGCGAGTGTCATCCGTTAGTTCGCGAAGGGGCGCATACCGGTTACAAGCTCACGCTCTCGTGAGATCGATCGGAGGAGCGGTTTTCTCGGGTTAAAGGTGATGTGTTGTATTCCGTCGTGGCTGCACTCATCGGCGCCGCCGCGATCTTCAGCATTCATGTTGGTGTAGACGGAGTGAGAATTTGGTCTTTCCACCGGGCAATGCCGAGCGTGCCCAATGCCAGCTACCAACGCAGCAGTTTGGGGCCGAGCACGGCACCGGCGACCGTGCACAACACGATCGTGCCCCCATACCAGAGCGCAATGAAGGGAAGCAGATCATCCATGCAATGCAAAGCATAGGCGGTCGCGCTGACGCCGCCGGCGACCAGCCCGGCGAGCGCACCGGTATGAACCAAATCGGTCGGGGCCGCGAGGCGAACCGCCGTCATGATTGCGGCGAATGGTACGATCGCCACCGTGGGGATGGCGATCAGGCATTCCAGCCAGTAGCTGCCGAACACCATGGTCTCCCAGTGCGACCGCGGTGCCGCGGCCAGGCTGATGGCTGCAATGATCATGGCCGCGAGAAAAGGCAGGACGGTGAGGGCGAACCGGACCCCGAATTCTCCCCCGGGACGGATGTACTTGACCAGGTAATGCGAGGCCAAGACCACGATTGACAAACTGAAGGCAAGTTTCGCGAGCAGGAAGATTTGGGCGTGCATCTCACTGAGGTCGGTGCGAACGCCGAGGACAAAAACCACCGCCAGCAGGGATGCCGCGGCTCCTATCAAGATTGCAATCCGGACGTTCCGGACGACCTCCCGCGTGTCGACCGGGTCGACCTGCGAGCTAAGCATGGAAATCAATTCATTGGTTTTCATGCCTTTGTCTCCCGAGCGATCAACGCAGTGAGGATTTTCAGCCCGCGGTGAACGTTCACTTTAACGGCGGATTGCGACATTCCGCTACGATCGGCGGCCTCGGCCACGCTCAATCCTTCGAGTTTCACGTATTGGAGCGAAAGTCTCATTCGTTCCGGCAACCTTTCGAAGAGCTTGGCGAGGTCGAATTGACTTTCGGCGGCGGCGTTGTCGTCCGATGCCAAGATGTCGTCGGCGTTCTCCAGGGGTACGTCCGCCGTCGTGGTCCTGGTGCGTCGCAAATGGTCGATCAGCTTGTAGCGGGCAATGGCGTACACCCACGGCGTCAGCGGCTGCTCCGGATCGTAGGTGTGACGTTGCGTATGGATGACGATCAAGGCCTCCTGCACGAGGTCTTCCGTTTCTTCGACCGTACGCCCGGATCGCAAAAGTCTGCTTTTGTAGTAGCTTCGCAGATGTCCGCTCAAAGCCGTCAGCAGCGATCGATGCGCATTGGAATCGCCCTCGAGGCTCGCCGTCATGAGTGCTTTGAGGTCGGACTCCTTTGTCATCTCTCCCCCATTGGATTCGAATGGAGCAGGCCTGCGGTTACACGCTCACGGGATCGTGAGTGCAGTGACCGCGACAGGCGGCGGTCAAGAGCGATCATAATAAGAGAGCATATCGGCATGGGCGCGATCAAATATTCAACGCTTCGATCTTATCCAGGACTATAGGGTGCCTTTGGCGGGGGCAAGTTGCGGCATCGCAACGAAGTCCTCGGCCATCGGGTAGTTATGCGAGTGGTTCTGGATGAAGACGGCGCTCGTGGCGACAGGCCTGCTATCGGCGTTATCCGGCCCAGCGACCGGGGAGAGCTGGATCCGAATAACAAGGAAGCTGCAAGAGGGCCCGTCTCCGTCGCCGCTTCCGCCCGGCTCCAAGTATGTGGTCGCGCTCACATCGCCGTGACCTGTAACCCGCCCGATCTCTCGTTCGAACTCATCAAACATGCGATCCATTAGGATCTGATGATCAAGCCGAGAGACGAAAATGGGTAAATCAAGCCGGATTGCATTTCTGTCGTTGTCGTTGTTGCTGGTCGGTGCCGCATCGCCAAGCTTGGCGCACACGAACGGGATCGAAACAGGTTTGGCTCTCCGAGCCAAGCCCGTAGAACGGGCGGCTCCCGCAGTATTGCGCGATGGCGGGATCGGTGCCTTGCGTTCGCGCCCGAAAGCTTGCAGCTATCGCGGCGGACCGAAAACGGGCATGTGGTCGTGCGAACGACCGTACGATCTTGTGAATGGCGCAAGTCTTCGTTGAACTGATTTCCCGGGTGTGCCTATCGCCGTTGCATGACTTCGTCCCTCCGGAACGACGCCGCATCGTGAATCCTTTATGCGGGATAGCGATTCAGTATCCAAAGTTCGATTGCGGCGATGGTTGCGAGGACGCCTCCCATCGCAAGATGCACCTGCATCGCCATGACATCGTAGTTGAAGTTGAGAATCCAGGGACATATCGCCAGCCAGGAGCCAATCGTGAGACTGATCCATTCTTCCGACTCAAACATCGTTGGAATGGAAACCGAGTCGAATAGATCGGCGATCGAAAAGAGGGCGATGACGAGGATGGCAGTACCCGCCATCCATGATGTGTGCCATCCGAGTTGCGACTTGAACCCGAATAACCACGGCGACAGGATCAAGAACCCGCCCAATGCGAGATTGATGAAATCGATGCAGGCTTCCGCCTTTCGATTTCGCCTGCTCATGGCGACCTCCCTTCACGAAGGCCCCGAAACGACTGCAGAGAGTATAGTCCCGTTTCTCGGGATGTTCCATCCTTTCCGCGCGTATGTCGCGGAAACTTCCTAGTACTGCTTGTAACCGTTCGACGTCTCCGTCCGAATTGGTTGTCGATGGCGACGAGCAGAGTTTCGAGATTAGCGCGAGATCGCCCACCCGATGGGGTTCGGTTACCGCCTTATCCTCTGGACGGACCGAAAAGGGCGGGTAGCGGATTGTCGAACGTTCTGGGACCGATCGGTCGGCCGTCACGAACAACGACAACGCGGCTTGTGCGACTCGATGTTCGCCCAAGCTCGTCATGGTGACGTGTCGAAACGGCGATAGCGCATTCCGGAGCCCGACGAATGAGGTGAACCATGATGCACGAGATGGTGCCGGGCATGATGTTGGGAATGGGGCTCATCGGGCTGTTGGTGGTGGTCGTCCTGCTAATGGCGGCCGCTGCGCTCGTCAAACAAGGGGGGAGATCGATGAAGGGACCGTGGAGGTTGGTGTTCGCGGGCGTCACCGTTGCTTCCGGAGCGATGGCGCAACCGGGTGATGCCGTTCGAGGACAGCAGGATTTCAGGGCATGTGCGGCCTGCCATTCCCTGGAACAGGAGCGAAACATGACGGGACCGAGCCTGGCCGATCTCTGGGGCCGCAAGGCAGGCGGCCTGGCGAGTTTCGAGCGCTATTCGGATGCGCTGAAGTCGTCCGGAATCGTCTGGGATGACAAGACGCTCGATGAATGGTTGACCGATCCCCAGCAACTGGTGCCCGACAACCTCATGCCCTTCGACGGCATCAAGGATGCAAAGGTCCGCGCCGATCTGCTGGCGTTCCTGAAGGAGACCACCAAACCGAGCGCCGTACCCAAACAGTCGGCCCAAATGCCGATGAAGGGAATGGGCGGAACGGGAGGAATGATGGCCGGCGGCCAAGATCCAAACTTGAAAAAGATCGCTCCGGACAGGCAGGTGAAGACGATCACCTACTGCCACGATACTTATCGGGTCACCACTGCCGACGGGAAGACGCGTCCATTCTGGGAGCGCAACCTTCGGTTCAAGACGGACTCGGGCAAGGACGGTCCGGAGGCTGGCGCGCCCGCCATCATGTCTGCGGGCATGATGGGTGATCGTGCATCCGTGATTTTTGCCGCGCCCGACGAAATCGCCAGAACCATCGAAAGCCGATGTTGAAATGCGAAAATCAAGAAGGTCTTCTCCGATGCAATTGCAATCAACGATCACGTGCCCAGAGTGCGGGTATCTGGCTGTCGAGGTGATGCCGACAGATGCATGTCAATTTTTCTATCACTGCAAGGGATGCGGTACGCGGCTGAAACCAAAAACGGGCGATTGCTGTGTCTTCTGCTCGTATGGGTCGGCGCCGTGTCCACCGATCCAGGCAGGGAACGGTTGCGCGTAGCTGACGAGCGCCGTCCACTGGGAAGACTACCGGCAGCTTGTACCCGTTTCATGAAGGAGTGACTCCGAAGTGAAGAAGCGTGTCAAAGAAGGCTCGATGACAAGCCCGTCGGCCCCGTCACCAGCGCTTCCAATTTGCGTGTTGGATCGCGACACGCGCTATCTCGCGGCAAGCCCTGGCTATGCAAAACTTTGCGGCACGCCCCTCCATGCTGTTACGGGCAAATTAATGCTAGATCTTTGCCCGCCTGAACTGGTCGACAGTGCCCGTCGCGATTTCAGCGCGTTCGATGCCGGTAAATGCATTCAGAAGCACAAGATCGCATATCGTGGACGGGACTTTCTTGTATTGGTAAACCCTGTTTACGGGGATATTGGCGGGGCCGTTGTCGCTATATCCGTCGCCCTCACTGACATCTCCAATGCCGGTAAATCGAAGACGACGCCACATTTCGGTGCTGTCGGTTTTCCGTCGTCAACCAGCGAGCGGACAGGGGAAGGGATCGATGCCGATGAGCGGTCTCGGCTTTTGGACGGCGATGAGTTCGCCAAGTGCTCTGAAACTTCAATTTGTCATAATTCGCGAGACGAGAAACGAATATCAATTCAGGAGAGTTTCGCGCGGCGTGGTTCGTCGCTCGGGTCGCGCATCACGCTGACCGCCCTAGTTCAAACTCTAGCGGTCGCTGAGTATCTGAATTTCCGTCATGCGGCGAATGCACTGGGCGTCAGCCAGTCGAGCGTCAGCGAACGCATCAAGGCTCTTGAAGATACGTTTGGCATCCCGCTGTTCGAGCGTCACGCTCGCGGCGTCAAGCTGACCGATGCAGGACGGCATTTCGTCGAGCAGGCGACGATGGGCGTCGCGCAACTCGACCATGCCGTGAAGACGATCGGGATGATGGCGCGTGGCGACCGTGGTCGGTTGCGCATCGGTGTCCATGCGCTGATCCCCGGCAGCTTTCTGGCCGAGGTGGTCGGCCAGTATCACGCGCAGTATCCGGACGTTGACGTGGAGATCGTCGAAGGTACGGCATCCGAGGTGGTGAGCCAACTGCGCGTCGGTCGCCTCGACGTGGCATTCGTGGCCGGCACGCCAGAATATCCCGATTTCCATTCAACATGCATCTGGGTCGAACCGCTGGTCGTCGCGCTGCCGGCCAGCCATCCGCTCGCCGACCGCAATGGCGTCACGTGGGCCGATCTGGCGGCCGAAGCCTTTCTCGTCCGCCATGGAGGCACTGGACCGCAAGTGCATGACCATATTCTGCTGCGCCTGGCTGGGCGCTGGCTCTCTCCGTCGATCCTTCGCCTTGCTGTCGAGCGCGGCTCGCTGCTGTCGATGATTGCGCAGGGCTACGGCGTGACGATCGCGGGCAACGCGCATACGCTAATTCGGCCTCCCGGCGTCGTATTCCTGCCGTTCCTCGACGAGCCGGAGCCGGTGCCGTTCTCAGCGGTTTGGTCGCCGCACAATCGCGGTGCCGTGTTGCGAAATCTCCTCGATCTCGCCAACCAGAAGAGTAGGGCGGCTCGCGCCACGTGAATTGTGCTTCGCGATCATCCTTCCACTACGCAGCAATCTTCCTATTTGCCGCCGATAGCAGCCAGTAGCCCTCCCGCATCCTCTTTCCTGTTGCCTCTCGCGCGAACGCTTACTCTCTGATCGGCTCCGTTTCTTTTGCCGAATGGAGCCGTTATGCGTGGAGGCCGAATCCTTTGGGGTCAAATCGCCATCGTCCTCACCATCGTTCTGGTAATGACGTGGGTGGCGACGCAATGGACAGCCTGGCGTCTCGGCTTTCAGGCGCAGCTTGGCAATCCATGGTTCGAGCTGGCTGGCTGGCCGATCTACTATCCGCCGGCCTTCTTCTGGTGGTGGTTCTCTTTCGACGCCTATGCGCCCACGGTCTTCACCGAAGGCGGGATCATCGCGGCGTCTGGCGGCTTCATCGCCATTGTCGCCGCCATCACCATGTCGGTCATTCGTGCGCGCGAGTCTCGCAACGTCGCGACCTACGGTTCTGCGCGATGGGCGGAGAATAGGGAAATCCGCGCCGCCGGGCTGCTCGGCCCCGATGGCGTCGTGCTCGGGCGGTTTGAACGGGACTATCTGCGCCATGACGGTCCCGAGCATGTGTTGTGCTTCGCACCGACGCGATCGGGCAAAGGCGTCGGCCTCGTTGTACCGACGCTGCTAACCTGGCCGGGAAGCTGCATCGTCCATGACATCAAGGGAGAAAACTGGACGCTAACAGCCGGCTTCCGCGCGAAGCACGGCCGCGTGCTCCTATTCGATCCGACCAACGCGAAGTCGTCGGCCTACAATCCCTTGCTGGAGGTGCGGCAGGGCGAATGGGAAGTCCGCGACGTGCAGAACATCGCGGACATTCTGGTCGATCCCGAAGGGAGCTTGGACAAAAGGAATCATTGGGAAAAGACCAGCCATTCCCTTCTGGTCGGCGCAATCCTGCATGTCCTCTACGCCGAACCGGACAAAACACTAGCCGGCGTCGCCAACTTCCTGTCCGATCCGCGCCGCCCGGTCGAAGCCACCTTGCGCGCGATGATGGACACTCCGCATCTCGGCGAGGCCGGCGTTCATCCTGTCATCGCATCGTCGGCCCGCGAGCTATTAAACAAGTCCGAGAACGAACGATCCGGCGTGCTCAGCACGGCCATGAGCTTTCTCGGTCTCTACCGCGATCCCGTTGTGGCGCGCGTCACGGCGCGCTGCGACTGGCGCATCGCCGATCTAGTCGGAAGCGACGCGGCGGTCAGTCTTTACTTGGTCGTGCCCCCATCCGACATCAACCGCACGAAACCTTTGATCCGGCTGATCCTCAACCAGATCGGCCGCAGGCTGACCGAAGAACTGAAAACATCCGGCAAGCGTCACCGCTTGCTGCTGATGCTGGACGAATTTCCCGCGCTGGGGAGGCTGGACTTCTTTGAATCGGCGCTCGCCTTCATGGCCGGCTACGGCATCAAGAGTTTCCTGATCGCGCAGAGCCTCAACCAGATCGAACGCGCCTACGGCCCGAACAATTCCATTCTCGACAACTGCCACGTCCGCGTCGCCTTCGCGACCAACGACGAACGCACCGCCAGGCGCGTGTCGGATTCGCTCGGCACGGCGACCGAGCTGCGCGATTCCACCAACTACGCCGGGCACAGACTGTCGCCGTGGCTGGGGCATCTCATGGTGTCGCGGCAGGAGACGGCGCGGCCGCTGCTCACGCCTGGCGAGATCATGCAGCTTCCGTCCGCCGACGAAATCGTCATGGTGGCGGGCACGCCACCGATCCGTGCGACCAAAGCCCGCTACTATGAGGATGCGCGCTTCAAGGAACGCATTCTGCCGCCACCCGATCTGGCAGCGCGGCCCGCCACAGCGCCGCACGGATCGTCGGATGACTGGTCGTGCCGTGTTGTCACCACCGCGAACGCTTCGGTCACAAGCGCCGCCGGCGACGGTGACGGCGATCCGGCCAACGCCGGCATTCGCCGCGAACCGGAGCTGCCGGAACACGAGGAAATCGTCGCGCTGCCGCGGCCGCCGGAGCAGGAGTTCGATCTTCTGGACGACGAGCCCGACATCGACGCGGCGAAGGCCCGCGCCCTGCGTTCGCATATCCGTCTGGTCGCACGGCAAGCGTCGCTCGATCCCGGCGATGGCATCGAGCTTTGAGGGGACAGCCCATGACGACCCGCACCCGCATGAACGTCTATTTCAACCCGGAATTGCTCGCCCAGGTCGAGGCGCTGGCGCTGCGGCGGCAGGTGTCGAAGTCGGCCATCATCGAGGCGGCCGTAGCTTCCTTCCTGTCCGGCGACTCCGCCGAGAAGCTGGAGGCGGCCATGTCGCGCCGCCTGGACAAACTCGGCCGCCAGATCGACGGGCTCGACGAAGATCTCGCCGTGCTCGGCGAGACCGTCTCGCTGTTCGTTCAATTCTG
>JBDHSX010000026.1:0-31203 GCA_039808365.1 Xanthobacteraceae bacterium
CCGGACGATCGCGTTTCCTGTTTCGGTGAAGACACTTTGAGACGTCATTGCCGGGCATAGCCGTTCGAAGAACGGCGTCGCTTCGCTCGCTTATGGATCCGGCAATCCATCCTCTTGAAGCGACTCTTCTTTTTTGATGGATGCGCGGGTCAAGCCCGCGCATGACGTTTCCGTTTAAACAAAACCCACTTTAAGCCGCCGCGACTTGCGCGTGCCGCGTCGGCTCGACCTTGCCGCCGAAAAGGTCGAGCTTCGACATATACTGCCGGCCGATGGTTTCGATTGAAAAGAGCTGAAGGTGCTCCTTCAATTCGGCCGACATGCCCGGCTTGGGGCGGCTCAGGCTCGCAGCGATCGCGTCGCCAAGCGCATTGACATCGCCGATCGGAACCAGCGTGCCATAGCGTCCCCGAGCCAGGATCTCGCTCGGCCCATGCGGGCAATCGGTGCTGATCACCGGCGCGCCGCAGGCCAGCGCCTCGACGATGACGTTGCCGAAGCCCTCGGCGATCGAGGACAACACGAAGACCGCGGCGTGTCGCATGTAGGCGAGCGGATTGGCCGCATAGCCGAGAAAGTGAACATGGGAGGCGATGCCGAGCGAGGCGGCGAGAGCTTCCAGTTCGGCGCGGTCGTTGCCTTCGCCCAGGATCACCAGATGCGCGGGCCGTTGCCTGACCGCGCGCGCGAAGGCCGGAAGCAGGGTTTTGTAGCCCTTCTGCGCATGCAAACGGCCGACCGCGAGCACGAACGGGTCTCCCGGCTTAATCGAGGACGGCAGCACCGGCCTCTCGCTGGCCTGCGCGTCGAACCCTTCGTGAATGATCGGATTATAGATGCGATGGATCGGCTTGTTGCCAACGCCGGGAAGACGGGCTAGCTGCACCTTCAATCCATCCGACACCGCGACGAATTCGTCGGCGGCGTGGAACGTGGCGGCGATGGCGAGCGTCAGAAGGCGACGGCGCACCTGCAACGGCAGCGAACCGAGCTCGGTCAGCGAATTGTCGAGGCGGACGATCAGCCGGTGGCGATGCGAACTGACCATCCTGCCGAGGCAGGAGATGATGTTGGCGTTCTCGACCGAACTCAGAACAGCCGCCGGACGCGCGGCGCGCAAATAGCGCAAATAGGCCGGCAGACTGAACATCACCCGGGAGGCGTCGAGGCTGATCAGCCGCGCGCCGCCCGGCACCTTGTCCTTCAAGGAGCCGTAGTATTTGCAAACGACGAAATCGACATTGAGCCCCTGGGCGAGAAAGTATTCCGCCAGATTGATCTGCACCCGCTCCGCGCCCCCGCTATAGAGCGTGGGAAGAAACAGCGCGATGTCGGGCGGCGTTCCATCGGCGGGCAAACGCGACACGGGAAGGTAGGTCGGTGCGGTCATCGAATGTATCTCGCTATCATGACGTGGCGGACGATGATTCCGGCGATGTAGGACACAATGATCGCGCTGGCCGCACCATTGAGGGCGAAAGGCGGAATAAGCAGCACGTTGGCGACCATTGACAAGGCGATGACGAACAATCCGCTGAACAGCGTGAACGCATCCTTGCTGCGGCTATAGAAGACGGTGCCCTGGATTTCGTAGGTCATGCGAAGCACGAAGCCGAGCAATATCAGCCACAGCACCGGGATCCAGTCCGCGACGAGCGGCTGATTGAGATACGGAACCGCGCCCTTCACCACGATGCCGGTGACGATCGCCAGCACCACCGAGATCGCCAGGGTCTCGGTGAGCAAAAGCCGGAATACGCTCCAATACGAGCCGTCCCGCCCCGCATGCGCGTTAATCAGCCGCGGCCCGGAGATTTGAATGATGCCGGTATCGACAAGATTGCTGAGCGCGTTCCCGATCGACCAGAACAGCACATAGACGCCAGTGAACTCCAGCCCCATGAACAGGCTGACGAGGTAGCGGTCGGTGTATTGCGCCACCGCGTTGGCGATGTCGTTGGTGTACAGGATGCGCGAGGCGTTGAAATGCTGAAAAAACCAGGCCCTGCGCTCTCCCCCGGAGGTGGGATGCAACCATGGCCAATCGCGCGCCATCAGGGCGAAGCCCGCGATCGCCAGCAAGCCGCCGCCGGCCCAGAACAGCAGAAGCACGTCGAGCTCGCGAAAGGAAGGAAACACCAGGGCGAGGACCATGTAAACGCTGATCCACGCGGCGGTGCGGAAGAACATCAGCACGTTCGCCAGCATCGGCCGCAGCAGGTGATTCAACAGGACGAACAGATCGCCGTTCACATGCTCCAGAAACACGATGAGGAGGACGATCGAAGCCAGTTTGAACTGATGAAGGTAGATGCCGATCCCGAGACCGACGACGCCAACCAGCGCATACATCGCGGCCTGGACGCCCCAGTAGAGCCGGAGCATGCGGGTGACTTCGGCAAGCCGCTGCGAGACGGCGTTGCGGCTGAGGACCCGGATCAGGCCGAGGCCGGCGACGATGGGAAAGATCACCGCGGCGCCGGCAATAAGGCCGTAGACGCCCAGCGTTTCGAGATCGATGAACTTGGCGATAAAGAGCGTCAGCGAAAACTTGGCGACAAGCGACAGCCCGCGCAGCCCCATGATCGTCAGCGACGTCAGGGCGCGGCTGCTTCGCAGCGTGTTCAATGTCCCGGCCGCGAACAAGGCGCTATCTCTTGCGCGAAACGGCGGGCCGCGCCCACCGTTTCACATCAACGCGTCGTGCGCGGCGATCGTTGTCCGGCACCATCATGGCAATACCTTTTCGACCGCGCCCCGATCGGCCATCGGTGCCAGCGCGCGCGGGTCGCGACGCGCCGCCGACGCCGCCTTGGCGGGCAGCGGCTCGTGGACGAGGTCGTGGTACAACTCGATCAGGTCGCGGTTCATCCGCTCGCGGCTGAACATGGCGACGAACGTCGCGCGCGCCGCCGCATTCATCGCCGGGCGGTCGGCGTTTTCGAGAATCGTCAGGGCGCGATCGAGAAAGCCGGGCGTGTTGATGTCCATCAGAACGCCGTTGACGCCGCTCTTGATGAAGTAGGGGAAGGCCCCCTGATTGCTGCACAACAACGGCCGCCCGGAACGCAGCGCCTCGATCGCGAGCAGCGGCATGCCCTCCCAGCGCGACGGCATGACGATGGCATCGCTCGCGGCGAACATCGCCGGCAAATTCTCGCGGGGCACCCAGCCCAGGACATTGACGTTCGGCGGTATCCTCAGATCCTGACTGTCGACGATCTTGGCGCCGGCCAGATCCAGCGTGGCGCGGCCGGGCTGCAAAAGCGCGAACTCGCGCAGCAGAAGGTCGACCCCTTTCTGCGCGTCGAACCGCCCGACGAACAACAGGCGCATCGGGCCGGTTCGCGGCGGCATCGCGATATCGGGAACGGGCGTGAGATCCTTGATGCCGCTGACGATCAGCTTGGCGTTATCCAGCGGGATGCCGGCGCTGCGCAGCACCTGCTCCTCGTGAGGCGAGATGTTGACGATGGCGTCGGCGTAGCGGCGGAGGCTGCGTTCGAGAAGGGCGTAGAGGCGGGTCCCGACGCTCTGCCTGGGCCGATCGAAGGCCCAGCAATGCGCGCAATAGACCACGCGGGGCCGCGCGCCGCTCCCGCGAATGATCAGCCGGCCGAGAGCGCCGGCGAAGCTGCTGTGCAAATGAACGATGTCGGGATCGTATCGCTTGATGCTGGCGCGGATGGCCGAGGCAAGCGCCAGGATCGAGCGGAGATTGCGGCCCGTTCGCGGATAGGTTTCGATCACGCCGTCGATCGATTGCGCGATGGTGCCCCGCTGGCTCGCCGGTGCCAGCACGATGACGTTGTCCGCGCCGAATTGCTGGATCTGGTACGGCAATATCTCCTCAAGATAGGAGGCCGGACCGCCGGTGAGGCTTTCACAAACGTGGAGGACTTTCATAAAAGCGCGCGCTCCAAACCCGAAAGGCAGAGCAATTCCGAACACCGCCCCACCGCGCATTCAAATGTCATATGCGATACGAGGCTTACCGCCTCGCCACGGAAAATGGACGGCAAAAGCAAAATTAAGGTGAATGCAACCGAAGAAAAACGCCGTTGTATCAATGTGCAACGGTGACCGGGATATAGCTCACGGCGGTCGTCGGAACGAGCTTCAGACCGTCGCCGGTGTCCGCCGGCGAGACATCCGGCCGGCCCAGGTAATCAACCGCGGGACCGGATCTGCGCCAGCCTGGCACAGTGACCTGTTGCGGCGTCGCGTTTTCTTCGGTGTTCCAAACCACCAGTTTACATTGTCGTTCGGATTCATCACAAAATCGCAGGATCGTGATGCCCCGCGCGCTGGCCGGATCGAAACGCGCGATGGTTTCGCGCAGCGACATCCCGCCGATCTGGCGCGACAGGGTCTGATAGGCGAGATATGCCGGGCGTTGCGTGCCATCGGATCGGACCAGCCCGAAACGATCCTCGATCTCGTTGTCGTCGGGCCCGGTGTCCATCAGCGAGTACCAGTTGGTCAGATCGACCCGCTCCATCAGATTGGTCAGGATCATGCGGGGAAGCCAGCGCGCCTGCGTGTCCTCGGAAACGCCGGACCGATAGACCGAGTCGCCCCATTCGGTATCGATGACCGGCTTGCGGGGGACCGCCGCCGGCCACGCTGCGAGATAAGTGTCGCGAAGAACGGCGTAGTCGCGCGACACGGTCTCGGGCGGCGTGCCGAAACGATGGGTGTGCAGGCTGAGCGCATCGAGGCAAGCCAGAAGATCGGTGTCGTTCAGAACCGCCTCGATCAGCGGCTTCTTCGCTTGCCAGACCGTCGGCATCTGCGCCGCGCCGGGGCCGACCACGACGGCGTTCGGAACACGCTTCCTGATGGCGAGACAGGTTTCGCGGGCAAGCCGGACATAGGCCGCGGGATCGGGTTTCGGCGGCCAGAATCCGGCCTGGTCCGGCTCGTTCCAGATCTCCCAGATCGGATCGAGACGGCGATAACGCTTGGCCGCCGCCGTCGCCCACCGGGTAAACGCGGCGCGTTGCGCCGGCGTCGAGGGCGGCGTGACGCCCTGGTGACGCGCGCCGTCGACCTCCGCATCGTAGGGCGTTCCGTGCAGCGGATGAGGCCGGTTCAGAATGAACAGCGGGCGCAGGCGCAGGCGCTCCAGTTCGGTGGCGAAAGCATCGTAACGCGACCAGTCGTAGCGGCCGGGTTCCTTCTCGATCCATGGCCAGTTGATGTCGACGCGAACGATCGACGCGCCGAGAGTCGCGGCCAGTTTCAAACGCTCGCGCCAATCCGGCAGATCGAGGTAATGATCCGTAAACTGTACCGAGAGGCCGCTGCCGACCGTCGGCGTCGAAAGCCGCGCCGCGGGCTGCGCCCCGATCGCGGACAGCGACGCCAGCAGAACGCATCCCGTCGCGACGATGCCGATGCGATAACGCCGCGCGCTGCCCATGGTTAACGAACCTTCAACACAACCCATCGATTCACCGCCGTCGGCGTCGTTCAGATATTTCGAAAGGTTTGACGTATAAGAGTGAGCCACGTCTAATACATAACCATGCGTCCCTCGTTAATAACCGGTCGCCTCAAAAGGATTTCGCGCAAGCGCCACACCGCGATGGAGCAACAATAAAATGAAGCGGCGAACTGCCTTCCTGATGCCAGCTTATAATCCGACCCGCGAGGATCTGGCGCGAACCCTCAACTCCCTGCTGACGCAGAGCGAAGGCGCCGACATTGTGATCGTCGACGATGGATCGCGGAGCCCCGTCAGCGCGATGCTGGCGCCGCAGGCCGGCGTCATTCTGCTTCGACTGGATCGCAATCAGGGCATCACGGCGGCCCTCAACCACGGCCTCGAATACATCGTCAACCACGGCTACGAATTCGTGGCGCGGATGGATTGCGGCGATCTCTGCATGCGGGACCGCATCGAGAAGCAGCAAGCCTATATGGACGCGCATCCCGAGATCGACCTGCTCGGGGCTTTCGCCGATATCGTCGACGAGCAGGGCCATCACCTGTTCTTCGAAGGCACCTCCGGCGGCCGGGCGGCGATCGGCCGCAAGCTGCGCGACAATGCGGCATTCAAGCATCCGACCTTCTTCTTTCGCACGTCCTGCGTTCGCAGGCTGGGCGGATATTCGACCGATTACCGGCATGCCGAGGACTACGAATTCATGTGGCGCGTTTACAAGGAAGGCGCGATCGACTGCCTCGACGACGTGCTCGTGATCTACGAGAAAAATTCCGCCAGCATCAGCAGCAAGAACCGCAGCGCGCAGTTGCGATCGCGGTTGCGCATTCAGCTTCGCTATCTCGAACCGATGCGCCTTTCCGCCTACGCAGGAATCGCCCGCACCATCGTCACTCTGCTGGTGCCGGCGCAGATCTGGAGCCGCCTGTCGCGGCTGTATTGGGATCGGGCGGCCGGACGCGGGGGAGAGCCCGACGCGCGATTGATTCGATGACGTCTCTGGGAACGACAGCCATCGGTGTCAGGCGGGGAGCGGACGATATCCTGCTCCGTCGGCTGGTGTGGCTTGCCGTTCTGGTGATGCCGATCACGGGCCTTCACGGCATCGGCGCGTTGGGAGAGCTGAAAGGGTCGGCCCCCGTCTACGTTCTCACGGTATCGATTCTGATCACCATCACGACGCAGTTCAACAAGGTCCGAATCCCGCGCCCGCTGTTCATCCTGATCGTCGCCATGATGATCTGGTTCCTCGTGAGCGTCGCGGTCAACGCCGAGGGAATCCTGACCTCGGTCTATCATGGTCGAAGCGGCTTCAATAAGCTCGTCACATCGTCCGCCGTTCTCACCTTCGGCATGGTCAGCGCGATCATCTTCACGACGTCGCTTTCGCACATCAGCGACGTTGAGAAGCTGTTCGTGAGGCCGCTGGTGATCGCCATCATCGTTTGCGCGATTTTCGCGGTGCCGGAGATTTTATCGTGGTTCTCGCCGGCCGGCGAACTGCTCTACAAGGTGACGACCGGACTGTTCCATACGGCGTACGACGAGAAGGGCCGCGTCGTCGGTCGCCTCATCAGCCTGTCCTTCGAGGCCCCCGATCTGTCCTATTTCTGCGGCTTCGCGGCGCCGTGGGCCTTGTTCCACTATCGCCTCCGCGCGCAAAACCGTCCGCTGCTCAGCGTCCCCCTCGTGGCGGGATTGCCCCTCCTGCTCTGCCTGATCATGCTGCTGCTGAGCAATTCACGGACCGGTCTGCTGATGCTCGGCGGACTGGTTTTCGCCGAACTGGTCTACTGGATCGGCATGCGACGCTTGCGCCTTGGCGCTCTCGCGCTGATCGCCGCCGTGCCGGTGTTCGCGTCGATCGTGATCGTGCCATGGCTCGCCCTGCACAACGTCGACGCCGCTCTCGCCGCGGGCGATGTCTCGACAACGTCGCGATTGGCGTTGTTCAGCGCGCAGCTTTCGATTTTTGCCAACAATCCGGTGTTTGGCGTCGGATTCGGGCAATTCGGCTTTCATGCTTATCCTGTCCTGCCGGCATGGGCCTGGGACAGCTACGAAGTGATCGATTGGTTCGAGATGCAGAACGAGTTGCCGCCGACTTTCAACGCGGCGGGGCGGCTGGGCGCTGAACTTGGACTCCCCGGTTTGATGATCTGGTACGGATTCTGGGTCATCGCGATCGTCCGGATCGCGCAATCCGCCATCCGGCTGCCATGGGATTCGTCATTGCACGTTCTCAACGCCGCCCTGCTCGGCGGCATATTCAGCTTGATGCTCGGAGGCATGAGCAATGATCCATTTCGTCGTCCGGAAACCTGGATCCTGATGGCGATCGCGTCGCTCTATGCGGGGCGCACGTCGGAGCGGGCGCCATGACGGCCGACATTCATATGACGGAGAGCGATGACGCGAAGCGCGCCCTGCGGCCGCACCGCCGGCTTGTCCCGGCATCGCGCTCCCCCAACGCCGGACATAGTCGGGCGGCTCACGGCCAGGCGAAAACGCGCCTCGCCGTCATCCTGCCAAAGTACCGGCTCTGGCAGTGGCATCGTCAGTTGCTGCAACGCCTCGAAACGAATCACGATATCGCCGTCTATCTTGACGATCGGGCACCACCCTATGGTCGCGCCATCAAGCTTTGGCTGAAACTGGAGCAGTTCGTATTTCCCGGCGGCGCGCTGGCGAAGCCGGTCGCGCCGGATGGCGATTGGCGTCCGGTTGCCGACCTGGAGGACGTCTTCGGGCAGATCGTCATCAACCTGTCCGAGCACCCGCAACCCCATGCCGTCGCGATCGAGCTTCGGTACAACGATGTCCCGGACAGTTATGCGCTGATCGGGGGATTGTTGTCGCGGCAGACGCCGCGCCTCGCCGCCTATTGCCCGAGCGAGAACAAGCCTCTCGCGGCGTCGCGCCTGGCGCTTGAAGACAAATTCTTAATCCGGCGGGGACTGGAGGATTCCTTTTCCCGCTGCCTGTCGCTGATCGTTCGCGCGTTGTCCGCCTCCGGCCATCCCGCCGCCGTGGAGGCGGCCACGGCCGGAGCACGGAACAACGCCACCCTGATCGATTTCGCGCCGCGGATGATCGCGCATAACGTCGCGAACCTGCTGATGCGGCCGTTCCGGCGACGGGAGCACTGGCAGGTGGCGCTGCGCCAGGGCGCGCAGCCGTTCAATGTCGTCCCCGACGATGGCAGGCGCTTCTATGCCGATCCGTTCCTGCATCGCGCGGGAGACCGCACCTTTTTGTTCGTCGAGGAATTTCTTTACGCGGACCGAAAGGGAGTGATTTCGGCGGCTGAAATTGTCGATGGCCAGCTCGCGACCGCGCCGGCGGAGGTACTGAGGCGACCCTATCATCTGTCGTATCCGTTCGTGTTCGAGTCCGAAGGTGACGTCTGGATGATTCCGGAGACGGGTGAAAACCGCTCCGTCGAGCTTTATCGGGCGACGGAATTTCCCTGGACGTGGGAGTTGAGCAAGGTCCTGATGGAGGGTGCCGTGTTCTCCGACGCCACGATTTTGTTTCGCGACGGCCTATGGTGGCTGTTCGTGACCGCCGATTGGTTTGGCGGTTCCACGCAGGACGAATTATCGATCTTTTACAGCGAGACGCTGCAAGGCGAATGGAAGCCGCATCGAGGCAATCCGGTGAAGTCGGACAGCCGCTTTTCGCGGCCCGCCGGCCGGATCATCCGGAACGGCGAGCGCCTGCTCCGCCCGGCGCAGGACTGCGACCGCACCTATGGCGCCGGCATCGTGTGGTTTGAGATCATTGAACTGACGCCGACGCGTTTCAGGGAACGGCAAATCGCCCATTGGGACGGGCGCGCCGAACTCGCCATGGACGGGCTTCACAGTTTCGATCAACTCGGCCCGCTTCAGGCGATCGATTTCAAATGCGCGGTTTATCGCGGCGTGGCGCGCCGGACCATCACGACGATCACCCCGCGCCCCGACGGCGCGTTCCAGCGCGCGTTTTCCGGGCCCTCGCGTTTTCTGGAATTCGACCGGACCTCCGCCGCGCCGCCGAAGATTAACGGCCATTAATCTTCGACCCGTTTTCGCGCGCGATCGACGCCGCGAAAACGTCGCCTCGATCACAAAATGAGGAAAATTGTCGCGCCGCTGAAAAAGGTGTTGCGCGTCAGTTCCAAAAGACCTATCTCCCGCTTTGCCCAATTTCGCACGTGCCTGTGGTCGTGTGTCGGTCGGTGGGTATCCGGACAAGAGGCCGGACAGCCGCCAAGGAAATGGGACCCAGCATCTCTCTCAAGGGATGCGCCACTTGAAGGGTCTTGTTGACTTGCAACCGTGACCGGCAGCCGGAGGCGAACCGGCGCACCCCGCTCTCAACGGGGGACGCGACTTAAAGCAACGACGGAGCGGGCTTTTTTGGTCTCTACCGGCAGTCCAACGCCGGCGCGGGCTACTGAAAAGGCTTGTCCTTCATTGCCAGGTGTGCGGGCGGGAAATTCCCAACCAATCCACGGCAGCACAATTCGGATCCGAGTCCGAGGCTTGGTCGCACCTCCATCGTGCGGCCGGGCCGAAGCGCCCGTATCCGAAAACGATTTTTCAACGGTCCGTCGCTGGGCCGATTGGGAGGGTGCGATGACCGAACGAATTCAGGAATTTCTGCGCGACCGCCGCAACAAGGGTCTCGACACCGAGCCGTGCCTCGTCGTCGACCTCGACGTCGTGCGCGACAACTATCAGACCTTCGCCAAGGCGCTGCCGGACAGCCGCGTGTTCTACGCGGTGAAGGCCAACCCGGCGCCGGAAGTGCTGTCGCTGCTGGCCTCGCTCGGCTCGTGCTTCGACACCGCGACGGTGGCCGAGATCGAGATGGCGCTGGCCGCCGGCGCGACGCCGGACCGCATCTCCTATGGCAACACCATCAAGAAGGAGCGCGACATCGCGCGCGCCTACGCGCTGGGCATTCGCCTGTTCGCGGTGGACTGCTCGGCCGAGGTCGAGAAGATCGCCCGCGCCGCCCCCGGCGCCAAGGTGTTCTGCCGCATCCTGTACGATTGCGCCGGCGCCGAATGGCCGCTGTCGCGCAAGTTCGGCTGCGATCCGGAGATGGCGGTCGAGGTGCTCGACCTCGCCAAGCGCCTGAAGCTGGAGCCGGTCGGCATCTCGTTCCATGTCGGCTCGCAGCAGCGCAAGGTGAAGGCGTGGGATCGCGCGCTGGCGATGGCCTCGCAGGTGTTCCGCGACTGCGCCGAGCGCGGCATCAACCTGTCGCTGGTCAATATGGGCGGCGGCTTCCCGACCAAGTACCTCAAGGACGTGCCGCCGGTGGTGCAGTACGGCCGCTCGATCTTCCGCGCGCTGCGCAAGCACTTCGGCAACCGCATCCCGGAAACCATCATCGAGCCGGGCCGCGGCATGGTCGGCAACGCGGGCATCATCGAGACCGAAGTCGTTCTGATCTCGAAAAAGAGCGACGACGACGAGAACCGCTGGGTCTATCTCGACATCGGCAAGTTCGGCGGCCTCGCCGAGACGATGGACGAGTCGATCCGCTACCAGATCCGCACGCCGCACGACGGCGCGGAGATGGCGCCATGCATTCTCGCCGGCCCGACCTGCGACTCCGCCGACGTGCTGTACGAGAAGGCGCCGTATCCGCTGCCGGTGACGCTCGAAATCGGTGACAAGCTGCTGATCGAAGGCACCGGGGCCTATACCTCGACCTACTCGGCGGTGGCGTTCAACGGCATCCCGCCGCTGAAGACGTATCACATCTGAGAAACGGACGCCGGTTCGCCGGCGTCCATCACTCAATCCAAAACGGACCGTCGTTCGGAGAAGCTGACCGGCAATTCGTTTTGTGCGCGGATTTACAACCCGAAAATCGTCGTCCCCGCGCAGGCGGGGACCCATACGCCGAAGCGCTTCGGCACGTCACTTCGAGCAAGGTTGTTCATAACAACCTACGCCAGGGGTTATGGGGCCTCGCCTGCGCGAGGACGACGCCAAGCATGTTGGATCCCGCGTGCACCATTTCGAGTCAGACTCTGGATGAACGCCGCGCGGGCGTTCAAAGGACTCATGTGCCATGACTGCTGTTGTTCGGAAAACCACCGCGGCCCTCGCCACCGACACCGTTCCGTTCGCGATCCGCGCGGAGCGCGGTTGCGACATTCGCGCGCGCGAGGCGCTGCTTGACGCGAGCTTCGGCGAGGGGCGGCTGGCCCGCACCTGCCAGCGCCTGCGCGACGGACGCCTGCCCGCCGAAGGTCTCGCTTTCTCGGCGCTGCATCGGGGCGACCTGGTCGGCACCGTGCGGCTCTGGCACGTCCGCGCCGGCGGCATCCCGGCGCTGATGCTCGGTCCGCTGGCCGTGGCCGCCGCCCACCGCTCGCTCGGCGTCGGCGCGGCGCTGATGGACCATGCGCTGGCGGCCGCGACGGCACGCGGCCACGGCGCGGTGATCCTGCGCGGCGACCCGGCCTATTACGCGCGCTTCGGCTTCTCGACGGCGAAAACCGGCGATCTCGCCCTGCCCGGCCCGTTCGAGCGCGAGCGGCTGCTGGCCGTCGAGCTGCGCCCCGGCGCGCTGGACGATGCTTCCGGCATGATCGTCGCCACCGGCCACAAGGCGCGGCGTCCGCGTCATCGCCACGCCCCGGCATCCGCCGCAATGCGGGCCGCCTGAATCTCGACAACGACTGACGCAGGACCATGACCGCCATGCCCCGCCGCCTGATCTCCACCGGGTCGCCGTTCGAAAAGGCCGCCGGCTACAGCCGCGCCGTCGTCGACGGCGATTTCGTCTTCGTCTCCGGCACCACCGGCTACGATTACGCCACGATGACGATGCCCAACGACATCGCCGCGCAGGCCGGGAACTGCTTCAAGACCATCGACAGCGTGTTGCGCGACGCCGGCTTCACTATCGCCGACATCGTGCGGGCGACTTACTACATCACCGATCCGGGCGACGCCGACGCGGTGTTCGCCGTTTGCGGCCAACATCTCGGCGACATCCGCCCGGCGGCGACGCTGCTCGTCGTCGCGGCGCTGTTGAAGCCCGAGATGAAAATCGAAATCGAGGTCACCGCGAAGCGGCGAAGCTGATCGCGCCAAAATGTCACGCTGGAGTCCGTTCGGATAGAATCGAAACGGACTCCAGATTCCCATTTTAACGCGTTTTCTTGACGCGAACCGGCCTCCACTTCGCTCGCAAGCGCTATAAAGGCGTTGACTTCTGGCAAGCAGGACCTACCTTTAAGCTATTATGTCGAACACGCGCCAAACACGATTGCTGCTTCGCGCCGGCCACCTGATCGCAGGAAGGTAGCCCGGACGGACGCGCACGCGCCGTTCCGGGACAGGCTATTTCGACTTCGCTTCCGCTCATCGTCACGACCCGCCACACGCCGCCTCCGCAGACGGACAACGATGTCATCGCTGTCCGGGAGGTTGCGGTTCATTTTCGGCAAAGCCACCGCTAACCAATGGTGAAGGACATGGATCAAGATCTGCACACGCGGCTCCCGAACATCGCCATCAGCGCGCGGGACGTCGAACGCCTTCGCAATCTCGCCGACGCCGCCGCCGAGAAATATCCCGCGACCGCGGACTTTCTCGCGCGCGAGCTCGACCGCGCCGAAATCCGCGATGCCGACCAGCCGATGAACGGCGTCGTCACCATGCAGTCCGAGGTGACGTTCCGCGACGACGTCGGCGGCCAGACGCGCACGGTGACGCTGGTATTTCCGGAGGACGCCGATGTCGACGCCGGCAGGATCTCAATCCTGACGCCGATCGGCGCGGCGCTGATCGGCCTGTCCGCCGGACAGACCATCGAGTTCCAGACGCCGGCCGGCGGTTGGCGCGCGCTCACCGTCGTCAAGGTGAACTGATAACCCCCGGACCGAGGCACCCGGCTCGGTCCGTCGCCTCATCGCGCCGCGCGGCCCGCCAGCCGCGCGGCCGAGCGGCATTTGGCCTTGATTTTAGCGGCCATTTGTCGTTTTCAACATTTGAGCCAAGCCGTCCCGAGCGGCCTTCGCCCCAAAATCACATCTCGTTTCCCTGGAGTTCTGGTCAATGCCGTCACCCGCCTGGCCCGTGCATGCGCGTATCACTGGCCCGATCGTCATGATCGGGTTCGGATCGATCGGCAAGGGATTGCTGCCGCTGATCGAACGGCATTTCGACTATGACAGGTCGCGCGTCACGGTGATCGACCCCAAGGATGAAGGCCGCAAGGCGCATTGCGAGCAGCACAATGTGCGCTTCATCCAGCAGGGTTTGACGCGGGACAATTATCGCGCGCTTCTCACCCCGCTGCTCACCGAGGGCGGCGGACAGGGATTTTGCGTCAACGTCTCGGTCGACACCGGCTCCACCGACATCATGGAGCTGTGCAACGAACTCGGCGCGCTTTACATCGACACCGTCAACGAGCCGTGGCTCGGTTTTTATTTCGATGCGTCGAAGGGCGCGGCGGAGCGCTCCAACTACGCGCTGCGCGAGACCACGCTGGCCGCCAAGAAGGCGCGTCCGACGGGCTCCACCACCGCCGTCTCCTGCTGCGGCGCCAATCCCGGCATGGTCTCGTTCTTCGTCAAGCAGGCGCTGATGAATGTCGCCGCCGATCTCAAGCTCAATGCCCCGAAGCCGCAGACCAGAGCCGAATGGGCCGACCTGATGCGCCAGGCCGGCGTCAAGGGCATCCATATCGCCGAGCGCGACACCCAGCGCGCCAAGACGCCGAAGGAGCCGGACGTCTTCGTCAACACCTGGTCGGTGGAGGGCTTCATGTCGGAAGGCGTGCAGCCGTCCGAGCTCGGCTGGGGCACCCATGAGAAATGGATGCCGGCGAACGCCCACACCCATCCGGCCGGATGCGGCGCGGCGATCTATCTGATGCAGCCCGGCGCCGATACCCGCGTGCGCACATGGTGCCCGACCCGCGGCGCGCAATACGGTTTCCTCGTCACCCACAACGAATCGATCTCGATCTCCGATTACTTCACGGTGTTCGACGCATCCGGCACGGCGATCTACCGGCCGACCTGCCATTACGCCTATCACCCGGCGGACGACGCGGTGCTGTCGCTGCACGAAATGTTCGGGCGCGCCGCGCGGATGCAGGAGAAGCACCACATCCTCGATGAAAACGAGATCGTCGACGGCATCGACGAACTCGGCGTGCTGCTTTACGGCCACGACAACAATGCCTACTGGTACGGCTCGCAGCTCTCCATCGAGGAGACGCGGAAGCTCGCGCCCTATCAGAACGCCACCGGCTTGCAGGTGACGTCGGCGCTGGTCGCGGGCATGGTGTGGGCGCTGGAAAATCCCAATCGGGGCATCGTCGAGACCGACGAGATGGATTTTGATCGCCTGCTGGAAATCCAGATGCCGTATCTCGGGCCGGTGAAAGGCTATTACACCGACTGGACGCCGCTGACGGGTCGTCCGGGCTTTTTCCCTGAGGACATCGACGAAACCGATCCGTGGCAGTTCAAGAACGTGCTGGTGCGCTGATCGCGACCTCGTTTTCTCGTCATGCGAGGAGCGGAGCGACGAAGCAATCCAGTTCTTCCTTTGTGGCTTTCTGGATTGCTTCACTTCGCTCGCAATGACAGTTCAACTCAATCCTTCGTGCTGACGTCCCATGTCGCATGGCGGACACCCGGCATGCGGGCGAGATCGGCGGTCACGGCGTCGAGTTCCTTCGCCTCGACCGCGGTGCTCACCAGCGTCGCGATGACTTCCACCGCGTCCTCGGTGCGATCGATCACCTGCACGTCGCCGACCGGATACTGCGCGGCTTCGAGTTTCGCGACCAAGACCTCGCGCAGGCTGTCGATCGCCGTCACATCGACCGTCAACATCACCTCATAGGTTGCTTCCGAGGCGCGCTCGTCCAGCGGGCGGCGGTTGATGGCGTTGACCAGCGGCCGCAACAACGTGTTGCCGGCCAGCACGAACACGGTGAGCGCCGCCGCCTGCGCGATCAGATCGGCGCCGGCGCAGGCGCCGACGGCCGCCGACCCCCACAGCGTCGCGGCCGTATTGAGGCCGCGCACGTTCATGCCTTCCTTCATGATGACGCCGGCGCCGAGGAAGCCGATGCCGGACACCACGTAAGCGATGATCCGCACCGCGCCATCCGCGCCGGTGAGGTGCATGCCGATATCGACGAAGGCCGCCGCGCTGACCGCCACCAGCACATTGGTGCGCAGGCCGGCGGTGCGCAGCCGATACTGCCGCTCCGCGCCGATCAGGGTCGCCAGCACGAACGCCGCCGCCAGGCTGACCAGCGTGTCGAGAAAGTCGTAGAACTGGAATGTCGTCAGAAAGCGCATGGTCCGACGCTATAGCGTCAAAAGCCCCGCGCCGCCATCGGCGGCGGCGAACGCCAGCACGCTGCCGTTGGCGTTCCAGCCGAGCGCCGCGATCGGCGGCCCGGCCTTGCGCCGCACCAGGATTTCAGCGCCGTCGGAGACGCGGACCATCAGCACGGTGCCGTCGCTATAGCCAACGGCCATGACGTCCTGTTTCGGATGGTACGCCACCATCGACACCCGCGCCGGCATCGGCGCGAGGATGCCGGGCTCCTTGCCCATCGGCCCGTCCTTGCTGGCGAACGGCCACACGATCACCGAATCCGCGCCGGAGGTCGCGAGCGACTTGCCATCGGCGCTCCATGACAGCGACTTGACGCGCGCCGGATAGCCGCTCATCCGCATGTGCCGCGCATCGGCGAGACGCCAGCCATGCAGCGCCGGCTCGTGCATCGATGTCACCAGGAACTTGTTGTCGGGGCTGAACGTCACGCCGAGATGCGAGCCGGCCCATTCCAGTGCTTCCGGCTTTGCCGTCATGTTGGGAAACCACAGCGTCACGCCGTTGTAATGCGAGATCGCCAGCCGCAACCCCTTCGGCGCGAAGGCCAGCCCGCCGACCGTGGAGATCACGTCGCGGGATTTCTCCTCGCCCTTGGCGCCGCGAACGAACGCCGTCTTGCCGGCCGACCACGCCACCGCGCCCTCGGGATGCAGCGCGACATTGTCGATCCAGCGCCGCTTGGCGTCGGTCGCGAGCGTCGCGACGCTGCCGTCGGCCGCAACCTCGACCACCTTGCCGTCGTCGCCGCCGGTGACGATGCGCTTGCCGTCCGACGCCGCCGACAGAATGGCGCCGCCGTGAACCGGCAGCCGCGCCGCCTCGCCGCCGCCGGCCACAAAGGTCAGCGTTTCCTCGTCGCCGACGAACACCGCCGCCGGCCCAAGGAAATGCACGGCCGAGACCGGCATCCCGATCTCGACCGCGATGACGCGATCCGTGACCGAGACGATGGAGCCCGGATTGTCGGATGTCTCGAACCCGCTCACGCCGCGATGCACCGCTCGAAGCCTTCGCGGATGGTCTGCTCGGGCAATTCGCGGCCGATGAACACCAGCCGGCTTTCGCGCGGCTCGCCGTCCTTCCACGGGCGCTGATGGTCGCCTTCGAGCATCATGTGGACGCCCTGGAACACGTAACGATCATCGTCGCCGGTGAAGGCGAGGATGCCCTTGGAGCGCAGGATCTTCTGGCCCTCGGCGGCGACCAGTTGCTGCAACCACGGCATGAATTTCTCGGGATCGAGCGGCTTGTCGCTGCGCAGCGACAGCGATTGCATGTCCTCGTCGTGATAGTGCTTCATGCCGTGGCCGTGATCGTGCCCGTGATGGTGATGATCGTGGCCGTGATGATGATGCTCGTGGGTGCAGTTCTCGTCGTGGCAATGCTCATGATCGTGGTCATGCGCATGGTCGTGATCGTCGGCCGCGAGGAATTCCGGCTCCAGTTCGAGAATGCGGTCGAGATCGAAAGCGCCGCGCTCCAGCACGTCGGACAGCGCCACCTGGCAGCGCTGGGTGCGATGCAGCTTGGCATAGGGGTTGATGGCGTGGATGCGGCCTTCGACCTCGGCGAGTTCCGCCGGCGTCACCAGATCGGTCTTGTTCAGCACGATGACATCGGCGAAGGCGATCTGATTCTTGGCTTCCGGCGCGTCCTTGAGGCGTTCAGAAAGCCACTTGGCGTCGGCCACCGTCACCACGGCATCGAGACGCGCGTTGGCCTGCACGTCCTCGTCGACGAAGAAGGTCTGCGCCACCGGAGCGGGATCGGCGAGGCCGGTGGTCTCGACGATGATGGCGTCGAACTTGCCTTTGCGCTTCATCAGGCCGTCGAGAATGCGTACCAGGTCGCCGCGCACGGTGCAGCAGATGCAGCCGTTGTTCATCTCGAACACTTCCTCGTCGGCGCCGATGATGAGGTCGTTGTCGATGCCGATTTCGCCGAATTCGTTGACGATCACGGCGTATTTCTTGCCGTGGTTTTCGGACAGGATGCGATTGAGCAAGGTGGTCTTGCCGGCGCCGAGATAGCCGGTCAGCACCGTCACGGGAATTTTGGAAGCAGCGTCGGATTGGGCGACTTCAGACATGGAAACTCCGGAAAACGCAGCGCGTTGGTTGAGCCTTTATATTGTGCCGGACCCGTTCAATGAAAGTGGAAAACCGCACAAATTCGGGCCGATTCAGGCTTCCAGATGCCGCCCCGGCGCGAACCGGCGCATCAGCCCGCCGGCGGGCCCGACCACCATCGACAGGAAATAGATCGCGCCGGCCGCCAGCACCACCGACGGCCCGGCCGGCGCGCCCGTCGCCGCCGCCAGCACCAGGCCGCAATAGCCGGATATGATGGCGCTGAGGACCGCGGCCAGGATGATGCGGGAAATATCGCGCGACCAGAACCGCGCGGTCCCGGCCGGAAGGATCATCATGCCCACCGCCAGCAAGGTGCCGAGCGCGTTGTAGGCGCTGACGAGGTTGACCACGACGAACGCCATGAAAACCAGATGCGCCAGCGCGCCCGCGCGTCCCGCGATTCGCATGAACAGCGGATCGACGCATTCCATCACCAGCGGTCGATAGATCACGGCGAGCGCGCACAGCGTCAGCGTGGTGTTGAACGCGATCAGATAAAGCGCGCCCGCGTCGATGGTCTGGATATCGCCGAACAGAATCTCGATGAGGTCATGGCTCGACCCGTGCGACGCGACCAGGATGACGCCGAGCGCGAGCGCGACCAGATAGAACACCGCGAGCGAGGCGTCCTCCTTCATCTCCGTCACGCGCGTCATCAATCCCGAGAGCACGGCGACGATCAGACCGGCGATCAGCCCGCCGACGGTCATCATGAAGCGGTTCATTCCCGACAGCAGGAACGCGACCGCCACGCCCGGCAGGATAGCGTGCGACATCGCGTCGCCCGTCAGGCTCATCCGCCGCAGCATCAGGAACACGCCGATCGGCGCGCTGCCGAACGACAGCACGACGATCGCCGTCAGCGCGCGGCGCATGGCGTCGTCGGTGAAGGGCGCGAGGAACATGTGGGTGGTCATCAGGCCGCCCGCGCCGATGCCGGTTCCGCCGGGCAGGCCGCCGCGTCGTCATCGAAGGCTTCGCACATGCGGCGCGCGGCGGTGAGATTGTCCGCCGTCAGCACCTGCGCGGTGTCGCCCCAGGCGATCGCGCCACGCGCAAGCAGCAGGGTTTGCGGAAAATGGTTGCGCACCAGATCCATGTCGTGCAGCGCCGCCAGCACCGTTCGCCCTTCGGCGTGCCACTGCTTGACGAGACGCAGCAGATCGGCCGAGGTCTTGGCGTCGACGGCATTGAAAGGCTCGTCGAGCACAATCAGCCGCGCGTCCTGCAATATCAGCCGCGCGAACAGCATGCGCTGGGTCTGGCCGCCGGACAGCGTGCCGATGGCGCGGCGCTCGAACCCGGTCAGGCCGACGGCGGCGAGCGCCTGCTCCACGCGCAGGTAGCGGTCGCCGCGCAGGCCGCCGAACGCGCCGACCTCGCGCCACAGGCCGGTGGCGACGAAATCGAACACCGAGATCGGAAAGCTGCGATCGATGTCGGCGCTTTGCGGCAGGAAGGCGATGTCGTGAACACCGACGTCACCGCGGGCGATACTGCCGGACAACGGCTTGAGCAATCCGACGATGCCGCGGAACAGCGTCGACTTGCCGGCGCCGTTCGGCCCCACCACGGCAAGCAGCGCGCCCTGCGCCACCTCGCCGGAGAGGTGATGCACGGCGGGATGGCGGTCATAGCCGAGGGTGACGTTGTGGAATTGCAGTTGCGCGCTCATGCCGGCCTCATCGCCAGCCAGACCAGCGCCCAAAGACCGGCGCTGAGCAGGATCGCGAGCCCGAGCCGCTCCGCCAGCGTCATCCGCAGCAGCGACAGCGTCGCCGGCTGCGGCGGATGCGGGGCATCCGGCGCGTGACGGTGCGCGCCGGCCGCGCCGTGACTATGGGAGTGCGAATGAACCATCGGCCGGATATCCCGCTCAGACGGACACCTCCGCCGCCTGCGCTTTATATATGTTACACTATAACATAACAACGCAGCTTCGGGGCGACGGAAAAATATATTTTGGATCAGCAGCTTGCCCGGTCCGCTCCGAACAAAAGGGGCGACCCGCGGGCCGCCCCTTGAACGCCAGACGATGCCGCCCGGCGGCGATCAGGCCTTGCTGAACAGCTCGTCGACATAGTCCCAGTTGACCAGGTGATCGACGAATGCCTTCAGATAGTCGGGACGGCGGTTGCGGTAATCGATGTAGTAGGAATGCTCCCAGACGTCGACGCCGAGGATCGGGGTCGCGCCATGCACCAGCGGGTTTTCGCCGTTCGGGGTCTTGGAGACTTCGAGCTTGCCGTTCTTGACCGACAACCAGGCCCAGCCGGAGCCGAACTGGCCGGCGCCCGCGGCGGCGAAATCCGCCTTGAACTTCTCAAGCCCGCCGAGGTCCTCGTCGATCTTCTTGGCGAGCCGGCCCGGCAGCTTGTCGCCGCCGCCATTCGGCTTCATCCAGTTCCAGAAATGCAGGTGGTTGTAGTGCTGACCGGCATTGTTGAACAACGCGGCGTTCTTGCCGTAAGAGCCCTTGACGATCTCCTCCAGCGACTTGTTCTCGAACTCCGTCCCCTTCAGCAGGTTGTTGCCGTTGGTGACATAGGCCTGATGATGCTTGTCGTGGTGAAACTCCAGCGTTTCCTTGGACATATGAGGGGCGAGCGCATCATAGGCGTAAGGCAGGTCGGGAAGTTTGAAGGTCATGATTTTTGTCCGGAGTGGTGGAGATAGGGCACTAACGGTTCCCTTTATATAAGGTTCCACCGCGAAGAACAGTCAAATGCGCGCCCTCGCCGGGCCGACCCGTCGCCCGCCGTCGATGACCGCGCCGCTTTCGGGCGGCGGCCCTGCCTCACCCCAGCCCCATTGATGGCGCTTGCAGAAGTCCGGAGGAGTCCGATCCCCGGAAGCGTGCCGTGACGAAGCCGCATGGGATTTTGAAACGGACGCACACCGGCGCAGGATGCCGCATCTCACACCAACAAAGGTCCTTCATGTCGGAAAAAGCCATGGAACGTCTCGATCGACGCGACTTCATAATCGCATCCCTTGCCACAGTGGGCGCCTCGACCGCCGTTCTTGCCTCCACCGACGACGCCGCGCAAGGGACCGGCGGAGCCTCCGCGCCTCCGGGGGCCGGGACCGTCTACACTGGCGACACCATCCGGGGGAAAAAGGTCGTCAGCGCGCTCGACGCGAATGACCTGGCGGCCGGGCAGAAACATCTTTTGTATTTTCAGGGCGTGCAGGCGCCCACCGGACAACACTGGTACGTATCGGTCATCGTCGCCAAAGGGGCGAAGCCGGGCAAGCGTGTCGTCCTGACAAGCGGCGTGCATGGCGATGAGATGAGTTCCATCCATACGGTCCAGACCGTGATGAACCGGCTCGATCCGGCGCAGATGTCGGGCACGGTGATGGCGGTCACCGACGTCTCACGCCCGGCTCTGGAAGGCATGCAGCGCCGATGGCCGAACCAGGGCAGAGGCGTCGATCTGATCGACATGAACCGGGAATGGCCCGGCAACGAGAACGGCCTCACCGCGCCGAGCCGTCATGCCGGGCTGCTGTTCAACCGGCTGCTGCGGCCGAACGCCGACGCCGCGATCGATTTCCATACCGGAACGACCGGATTCGCCGTCAGCGCATTCAACATCGGCGAGATCGAAAGGCCCGAGGTCAAGGCGATGCTGGATCTCTATCCCGTCGGCCAAATCCTCAACATGCCGAAAGCCGCTTATCCCACCGTCCTGCACAACGCCTATTTGGATGCCGGAATCCCCGCCTTCGCGCCGGAGATCGGCGCCGCCCGCGTCCTCGATCCCGCGATGATCGACCAGTTCGTGGAAGGCACGATGAACGTTCTCAAGCATCACGGCATCCTTGCCGGACCGATGGGCCGCACCGGCAAGGACATGACGGTCTTCATCGGCAATAGCGGGTTCCCGATCCTCGCCACCGCGGGAGGGATCGTCGAATATCTGGTCAAGCTCAGCGACAAGGTCGAACCCGGACAGAAGGTGGCCGTTCAGCGCGACAGCTTCGGCGAAGTGGTCGCCGAATATACAAGCGCGGTCGCCGGAGAGGTGATCGGGCGGCGCAGCGATGCGATGGCCGAGCCCGGCAACCCCTTGCTTATCATCCTGTTCAACAAGACGACGCCTGGCGGCGTCGAAATCTATCCCGAATAGGCCGGTTCGCGCGGGACGGCCGTCGTTTCGCGTCCGCTCACGCCGGGCGCGGCACCGCGCCGTCGAGCGCGGGCCGCGCCGCCGGCGGCCGCACGTTCATCAGCATCTGGAAGGCGCCGGCGACCAGCCCGATCACCACCGCCGCGCGCCACGCCATGTCGTAGCTGCCGAGGGAATCGTAAATCACACCGCCGCCCCAGGCGCCGAGAAACGATCCGGCCTGATGGCTGAGGAAGGCGATTCCGGTCAGCGTGGTCATGAAGCGAAGTCCGAACAGTTGCGACACCAGGCCGTTGACCAGCGGCACCACGCCGAGCCACAGCGCGCCCATCACCGCCGCGAAAATCAACGTCGACGCCGGCGTGGCGGGAAACGCGAAATAGAGCGCGATCGCCAGCGACCGGGCGATGTAGATGCCGCCGAGCAGGATCTGCTTGGGATAGCGGCCCCCGAGCCATCCGAACGCATAGGAGCCGATGACGTTGAACAACCCGATGGTCGCCAGCGCCTCGGCGCTCAGCGACGCATCGAGCCCGCAGATTTCCAGATAATTCGGCAGATGGGTGGTCAGGAACACCAGTTGCAGACCGCAGACGAAGAACGCGATCGACATCACCACGAAGCCGGAATGCCCGAGCGCCGATTGCACCACCGCGCCGACGCGCTGGCTGGTGTCGTCCGCCTTGTCGATCTCGACCGCATCGCTGTGGCCGGCGAACAGCGCCGCCGGCAACATCACCGCGGCCAGGCCGAGAAAGCCCACCAGCGCCATCTGCCAGCCGGCCGTGGAAATCAATGTCTGCGCCAGCGGCGAGGCGATCACCAGGCCGAGCGATCCGGCCGCCGAGACCGCGCCCATCGCCACGCTGCGGCTCGCCGGCGGCACCACGCGGGAGGTGACCGCCATGGTGATGCTGGATGCCGTGCAGGACAGCGCCAGACCGACGCAGACGCCCGCGCCGATGATGAACATCAGCGCCGACGTGGTGAAGATCATGATCACCAGCCCGAGGGCGTAGACCAGCACGCCGCCAAGCATGACGTAGCGTGACCCGTAACGGTCCGCCAGCATGCCGACGACCGGCTGGGTCACGCCCCAGACGACGTTCTGCAATGCCGTCGCCAGCGAGAAATCCGCCACGGTGATGCCGACGTCGCGGATGATCGAGGGCTGAAACAGGCCGAAACTCTGCCGCATGCCCATGGCCAGGCTCAGCAGCACGGCGGCGCCGGCGAGAATCGACCAGCGCTGGAATGTTGTGAGCTGTCCCGCGCCCATCGACCGACCCTTCCGACAAGAATTTCTCTTATTCTGGCATCGTAAGCAAAAATTGACCACGCCGCGCCAAGCATGGCGGAATGTGACGGACGCGGGGCGGAACACATCCGATATTCACATCCGCCTGCGATGCACGTTGCAGAACTTCGCTCTTTTGCTATGCAACGCGGGATCGATTCGGAGGATTTTGATGAGACTGAGATTCGGCCTGGTGGCCGCGATTTTGACCATGCTTAGCCCGTCATTCGGCGCTGTCGCCCAGGAATCCGGAGATCCCACCGGGATTTGGCTCACACAGGCGGGCGACGCCAAGGTCAAGGTCAGCCGTTGCGGTTCCGGGATCTGCGGCGTCGTGGTCTGGCTGCGCGATCCGACCGATCAGAACACCGGAAAAGCCGCCGTCGACGACAAGAACCCCAATCCGGCGCTGCGACAGCGGCCGATGATCGGGTTGCCGCTGTTCAGCAAGATGCAGCCGTCCGGCGTGTCGCGATGGGCCGGCCGCATCTACAACGCCGACGACGGCGGCACCTATGACAGCGACATCGCGATGACCGGGCCGAACAGCCTGCGGGTCAACGGCTGCGTCGGCGGGCTGTGCGGCGGCGAGAATTGGACGCGAGCCAACCGCTGAATTCGCGCGGCGCGGCGATTTAGAACAAACCTAATCGGGCGCTGTAGCAAAGCAAAGGCGGCTTCGCTAAACAGGTCGCGCAAGTCGGTGAGTGCCGCACAAAACCCTTTGCTTTGCGTGAGTTGGCGGCAGCGCTGACAAGCCGGCGTTTCGGATTGATCGATGGTCGACGGCGAGGAACTCTGGCAGCGGAAAAAGCGCCGCGCGTTTTTCATCAGCCAGGTCTACCAATGGCACTGGATCAGTTCGGGTCTTTGCCTGATCGGCATGGTGCTGTTCGCCCTCACCGGGATCACGCTCAATCACGCCGGGCAGATCGAAGCGAAACCGACGGTGGTGATGCGCGAGGGACAATTGCCGCAAGCCTTGATCGCGGATCTGAAGCCGGAGCCGGCCACCGCCAAGGCGGCGCTGCCGCAAAGCGTCGGCGCGTGGCTGCGCGGCGAGATCGGCGTCAACACCGCCGGCCGCGACATCGAGTGGTCGCCGAAGGAGGTCTACGTCGCCCTGCCGCGCCCCGGCGGCGACGCCTGGCTCAGCATCGCGCGCGACAGCGGCGCGGTGGCCTATGAGGTCACCGATCGCGGCTGGATCGCCTATCTCAACGACCTGCACAAGGGCCGCCACACCGGCGAGGCGTGGCGCTGGTTCATCGACCTGTTCGCGGCCGCCGCGATGGTGTTCTGCCTGAGCGGCCTGCTGCTGTTGTATCTCCATTCCAATCGCCGCCGCGCGACATGGCCCGTCGTCAGCCTGGGGCTGGTGATTCCGGCGCTGCTCGTCGTCCTGTTCATTCACCGCTGAAGGTATACCATGCGCCTCCTGATCTCCGCCGCATTGACCACGCTGACCGCGACGTCGTCGCTGGCCGCCGAAGCCGTCATCAGCGTCGATATTCCGCAACTCAACGTCGCCGAGTATCACAAGCCCTATGTGGCGATGTGGATCGAAAGCGCCGACGGCGGCAAGATCACCAATCTGGCGGTGTGGTACGACGTCAAGCACAAGGACAACGAAGGCACCAAGTGGCTGAAGGACATGCGGCAATGGTGGCGCCGCACCGGCCGCGAACTGACCATGCCGGCCGACGGCCTCTCCAGCCCGACCCGAGCGCCCGGCACCCACCAGCTCACCTTCAACAGCGCCGCCAAGCCGCTCGACGGCCTCACGCCCGGCAGCTATCAACTGGTGATCGAGGCGGCGCGCGAGGTCGGCGGCCGCGAGTTGCTGCGCGTGCCGTTCGAGTGGCCGCCGAAAGCGCCCGCCACCGCGCAGGCCAAGGGCGAAAGCGAACTCGGCGCCGTGACGTTGAAACTGACCCCTTGAAATCGGATCACTCGTGCCGTCCCCCGCGACGGCCTAAGGACAAGGATGTCACCATGACCAAGCATCTCAAAAAACTCGCGCTGCTCGCCGCCTCGCTTTCGCTGCTCGCCGTTCCCGCCCAGGCGCATCGCACCTGGCTGTTGCCGTCGGCCACCGTGCTGTCCGGCACCGACGCCTGGGTGACGGTGGACGCCGCCGTCTCCAACGACCTGTTCTATTTCGAGCATCATCCCCTGCAACTCGACGGCCTGTCGATCATCGGACCGGACGGCAAGGCGGTGACGCCGGAGAACGTCGGCAAGGGCCGCTATCGCAGCACCTTCGACGTCAAGCTGGCCGAACCCGGCACCTACAAGGTGATGGTGCTCAATAACGGCGTGTTCGCCAGCTACAAGCTGGACGGCCAGGCCAAGCGCTGGCGCGGCAAGGCCGACCAGATCGCGACCGCCATCCCCGCCAACGCCACCGACGTCAAGATCTCGGAGAGCCGGGGCCGGATCGAATCCTTCGTCACCTCCGGCAAGCCGTCCACCGACACCCTGAAGCCGACCGGCACCGGCCTCGAACTTGTCCCGGTCACCCATCCGAACAATCTGGTGGTCGGCGAGAAGGCCACCTTCCGCCTGGTGCTCGACGGCCAGCCGGCCGCCGGGGTCGCGGTCGAGATCGTCCCCGGCGGTATCCGCTATCGCGACAAGCTGAACGACACCAAGGTCACCACCGACGAATCCGGCACCTTCAGCGTCACCTGGCCAGGGCCGGGCTTTTACTGGATGAGCGCCTCGGTGCGCGACGACAAGAGCACGATCAAGAACGCCCAGCGGCGCTCCAGCTACGCCGCGACCGTCGAAGTGCTGCCGCAGTAAGCCACGGTGGCGACGGCGTTGAGGCGCGTCGCGGTGCCGGCCCTGTCGGCGCCGCCGCGCGCGGTGCCGGCCGGCGGCGCGGTGCAGGCGTTGGCCGGAACCACCATGGGCACCACATGGTCGGTGAAGTTCGTCGGCACCCCGGCCGGCCGGCAGACGCTGAAACGAATGATCCCGCTCGCGCTCGACCGCGTGATCGCGCAGATGAGCCCGTGGCAGCCCCATTCCGACATCAGCCGCTTCAACCGGCTGCCGCTCGACCAATGGCAGACGGTGCCGCCCGAACTCGCTCAGGTGATCGAGAGCGCCCTGCGCATCGCGCGCGAGAGCGACGGCGCTTACGATCCGACCGTGGGCGCGCTGGTCGATCTGTGGGGTTTCGGGCCGAGCGGGCCCCGCCCCGCCCCGCCGTCCGCCGACGATATCGCGCGCCTTCATCGCGGCTGCGGCTGGCGCCAACTCGAAGCCGACGCCGGCAACCGCCGCCTGCGCCGCCACAACACCGGGCTGGTGGACCTCTGCGGCATCGCCAAGGGTTTTGCCGTCGATCTGGTGGCGGAGACGCTGCGCGCGCATGGCATCCATCATGCGCTAGTGGAGATCGGCGGCGAGTTGCGCGGCCACGGCGTCAAGCCCGACGGCACTCCGTGGTGGGTCGAGATCGACCATGCCGGCAAGGACGCCCCGGAGACAGGCGCGCTGCTGGTGGCGCTCCATGACCTCGCGATCGCGACCTCGGGCTGCGAACGCGGCTTCGCCAGCGGCGCGCGGCATTACTCCCACACGCTGGACCCGCGCAGCGGCTGGCCGATCGCCAACGGCATGGTCGCCGCCACCGTGCTGCATCCGTCCTGCATGGAGGCGGACGCCTATGCGACGGCGCTGATGGTGCTGGGGCCGAATGCGGCGATCGAATTCGCCGCCGCCCGCCATCTCGCCGCGCTGATCCGCTTCCGCCGCGACGACGGCGGCCTCGCCGAGCGCACCACGCCGGCGCTCGACGCGATGCTGGACTGAAGACGTGAACCACCGTCATTGCGAGCCCTCGGATCGGCGTTTCACGCCATCCGCACACAGGCTCCGCGAAGCAATCCAGCCCCCTTCTCCCTCCCCCGCTTGCGTTCGGGCGAACTACTCGGGATAAGATTCCATGCCCTCCCGTGTCGGCTTCTCGAAAAGAATAAACAGCAGAGGATTGCCGGGCTCAGATGTCACGTCGGTACGCAGTGCAAAGACCTCCCCCGTGACGCTGCTCTTATATTCGGCAACAATCTCGCCAAAGCTGTTGCGCTGTACAGCGACCTTCTGCCCAGGGCTGACCCTGTCGTGAAGCTTAACCAGAGGTTCGACGAAGCCGGCTTCGGTCGCAATAATAGGGAAGCCACTGTTGCCAATGAAAACAGTCACATCCTTGCCGGTTTTGCCCATCGGGCCGGATACGATACCGTGGTGTTTGAGTACGTTCATCGTTCCCTCAACGAACAGATCGATCATATCAGGAGTGAGTACCCGACCGGGGCCAATCTCTGAGCAGAACGCAGGAATGCCCACGTCGATCAGAGCGTTATGGAGAACAACCGGATACACTGGATTATTGAAGATCTGGGCAACGGGAAAGAGTTCCAGCATCGCCTTGACCTCCGGAATATTCATATCGCCGAGATTGAAGGCACTGGCACTAAAGCCGGTTGCTCCGGTGTGGAAATCGATGGCGAAGTCGGCGTTCGGCCGCAGCAGACGATTGAACAGCAACCCCGCATGTCGGCTGGTCGGGGTGGGGCCGTTTTCGTCTCCCGGCCATACTCGGTTCATGTCTATGAGGTCGGCACCCAACCCCACGTTGGGCCATCGCCGCTGCATGCTTTCCAAGGCGGGGCGAGACACATCGGTGACCGCCATCACCGTGCCCGACATACTTTTGGGGTCGAGCTGGTTCATCACGGTCATGACCGCATGGATCGAGCTCATCTCGTCGCCGTGCACACCGCTGATCAGAAGGGCGCGCTTGCCTGGCCTTGCCCCCTTCGCGACCACCACCGACACATTCCAGTGTTTGCCCGTAGGCATCTGCACGCCCTGAAAATAGAAGAGATGCTTCTGCCCGGGCTCAAGGTCGTTGACGTCCAGCGCGCTGATGACCTTCTTCCCCTGGATCACATCGCCGGTATAGACGGTCCCTCCCGACGCAGCCGGCGCTTCGCCAGCAGCGTTAGCGTTGACAGCGAAGGCGGCCGAGACTCCAGCCGTGGCGATAGATGCAATCAAGAAGTTGCGGCGATCGAGACCCGTTTCGGAATTGTCTGGCATGGTGTCGATCTTCCCTTTTTTACGATCAGAGAATGAAGTGCATATTGGTCGCGACAGCTCGCGACTGCAGGGCACCGAGTGTGCTGCTGATCTCATCAAGCCGCAAGATTGTTGCGCGAGCTATGTTGGAATTGGCTCGGACTAGGGACTTTGCAGCGTTGTTCGCCAAACTCCAGGATGGCAGGCCATCAGAGAGGGACCGGCCTCGCGTCGGTTCGCTGCTATAGCAACAATGCGTGGGCTATCGGGGCACAGCGGACACTGACAACGCGTCAGTGCGGCGTGTTTATGGGTTCACGTCCTAGATTGCTGCGTCGCTCACGCTCACCGCAATGACGTGGGTAGGCTTTGAGATTATTGAGCGGCTTTGCAGCACCATGACCGTCATGCTCCGCGCAAGCGGAGCATCCAGTCATCCTTATCGAATCAGATTTTGATTGTACGCGTCCGGATGACTGGATCGTCCGCCTTCGCGGACGATGACACCGCGTTTCCGGTCAGGCTCTCAGGTCTCCGCCCACTGCCGCAGCAGGTTGTGGTAGAGCGAGGTCAGCGAGATCACGGACGGGTGCTCGGGATGATCCGCGTTGAGGCGGATGATCGACATGTCGAGGTCGAACATCATGGCGCGCCGCGTCACGTCGCCGATCATGCTTTCGGTCCAGAAGAACGACGCCACCCGGGAGCCGCGCGTCACCTTGGTGACGTGGTGCAGGCTGGTGCCGGGATAGACGATCATGTCGCCCGCCGGCAGCTTCACCGCATGGGTGCCGTAGGTGTCCTCGATCACCAGTTCGCCGCCGTCATATTCATCGGGCGATGACAGGAACAGCGTCGACGACACGTCGGTCCGCACCCGCACGCCGGTCTCGCGGACGATGCGGATGGCGTTATCGACATGCGAGCCGAAATTCATCTCGCCCTCGGCGTCGTAGCGGTTGAACAGCGGCGGAAAGATCTTCTTGGGCAGCACCGCCGACATGAACAGCGGGTTGCGGTTGAGCGCCGCCAGCACCATGTCGCCGAGTTCGCGGGCTTCCGGCGATCCTTCCGGCAATTGCAGATTGCGCTTGACCTGCGCCGACTGATGACCGGCGGTGACCCGGCCGTCCACCCAGCCGGCGCGGGCCATCACCTCGCGGCAATGACGCACCTGTTCCGGCGTCAGCACATTCGGAATCTGGACCAGCATCGGCAATCCCCTCGAAGGCAAGCTTCTTGAAAACAAGCCTCTTGAAAAAGAGCCGGCATCTGGCGACGCCGGCTCCGGTTTCGTCGACCGCCCGCCGCCGCGGGCGGCAGGCGGCATCGTCAGCGCCGGGGCGAAGGGGGGCAGGGATCGCCCCGGCGGTTGTCAGGCCGATCCGGCCCTCAGAGCGTTTTCGAGCGAAGTGGATACCGGTTCGCGTGAAGAAAACGCATCAAACCCATAATCTAGAGCCCCGTTCCGATTCCATCGGAACGGAAAAGGCTCTAGAACTGCGCCCGCGCCGACAATGAGACGTAGCGCCCCGGTCCGGGCACCGCGTAGCCCGCGCCGGCGACGGTGTCGTAGTAATATGTGTCCGCGATATTGTAGATGTTGAGCTGCACCGTCAGGTTCTTGTCGACCTTGTAGGAGGCCATCGCGTCGAACCGCCAGTAGGCGGGAATGCGTCCGTCGTTGGTGACGCTCGACCAGCGCGAGTCGACATAGAACGCGCCGCCGCCGATCGTCCATCGCGAGTCGAGGTCGTAGGTGGTGAACAGCGAGAAGCTGTTCTGCGGCGTCATCGCCAGTTCATGGCCGATATTGGTGACCGTCAGCGAATCGATGACTTTCGATTTAAGATAGGCATAGCCGCCGAAGATGCTCCATTGCGGCGTGATGCGGCCGGTGGCGCCGATTTCAAAGCCCTCCACCTGAGTGGTGCCGATCGGAACGTAGTCCGGGGCCGCTGACGTGCCCCGGTTTTCCAGGTCGTTTTCCTTGCGGATACGGAACACCGCCGCGTTCAGGCTCAGCTTCTGATCGAGGATATCGGCCTTGGCACCGATTTCGTCGATCGTCGAGGTCACCGGGTCAAGCGCCTGCTGGCCGTTGGTGATGGTGGTGAATTCCGCCGGCGGATTCGCCGAGGTGCCGCGCATGTAATAGACCGACGACCACGGCGTCGGATGCACCACCACGCCGGCGCGGTAGGTCACGAAACTGTTGTCGGTGCTGAGGTTGACGAGGCCGCTCTGGGCGCCGGTGGCGCGGGTGATCGTGAAGGTATTGCTGTTCGCCTTGAAATTGTCGAAGCGGACGCCGCCGAGCAGTTCGAGCCAGTCGGTGACCTTCAACTGATCCTGGAGATAGACGCCGACCGCGTCGGCCTTCGACTCCGTCGCGGACGTCGTCGGATTGAGCGTTCCCGAGACCCACGGATCGGGATTGGCGATGTTGATACGATAGGAGTCGCTGAATGTCGTGCGGTAGTGATCGCGCGTCTCGTGGCTGACCTCGACGCCGGCCAGCACGTTGTGCTCCAGCGCCCCGGTCATGAATTTGGCGTTGAGATCGCTGACATTGCTGACCAGGAAATTGTTGGTCTGATTCTGGAAATGGTTGGTGTTGGCGACCCAGATGCTGCTCAGCGGCGTGCCGGGAAGCAGCGGATTTCCCGGCGTCGCCAGCCGCGTGCCGCCAACCGCCGAATCCCACAGG
>JBDHSX010000027.1:0-31097 GCA_039808365.1 Xanthobacteraceae bacterium
GCTGCGGAGAAAACCCTCCTTGTCGGCGTCGAGAATGGCGACCAGCGCGCATTCCGGAATGTCGAGGCCCTCGCGCAACAGGTTGATGCCGACCAGGGCGTCGAACGCCCCCAGCCGCAGGTCGCGGATGATCTCGATGCGCTCGATGGTGTCGATGTCGGAGTGCATGTAGCGCACCCGGATGCCCTGCTCGTGCAGATATTCGGTGAGGTCCTCCGCCATCCGCTTGGTCAGCACCGTGACCAGCGAGCGATAGCCGGCCTGCGCGGTCGCCCGCACCTCGCCGACCAGATCGTCGACCTGGGTGCGCGCCGGGCGGATATGCACCGGCGGATCGATCAGCCCGGTGGGGCGGATCACCTGCTCGACGAACACGCCGCCGGCCTCGTTCAGTTCCCATGCGCCGGGCGTCGCCGACACCGCGACCGACTGCGGCCGCATCATGTCCCATTCCTCGAAGCGCAGCGGCCGGTTGTCCATGCAGGACGGCAGGCGGAAGCCGTATTCGGCCAGCGTCGCCTTGCGGCGGAAGTCGCCGCGGAACATGCCGCCGATCTGCGGGATGGTGACGTGGCTTTCGTCGGCGAACACCAGCGCGTTGTCGGGGACGTATTCGAACAGCGTCGGCGGCGGCTCGCCCGGCCGGCGGCCGGTGAGGTAGCGCGAATAGTTCTCGATGCCGGCGCAGCTTCCGGTCGCCTCCATCATCTCGATGTCGAAGGTGGTGCGCTGTTCGAGGCGTTGCGCCTCAAGCAGGCGGCCCTGCGCGTGCAACTGCTCCAGCCGCTGCTTCAACTCGACCTTGATCGACTTGATGGCCTGAATCAGCGTCGGGCGCGGCGTCACGTAGTGCGAGTTGGCGTAGATCTTGACGAATTCCAGCTCGTCGCTCTTGTGGCCGGTGAGCGGGTCGAACTCCTCGATCGCCTCGACCTCGTCGCCGAACATTTTCACGCGCCAGGCGCGGTCCTCGTAGTGCGCCGGGAAAATGTCGATGGTGTCGCCGCGCACGCGAAACGTGCCGCGGGTGAAATCGGCCTGGGTGCGCTTGTATTGCAGGGCGACCAGATCGGCGATCAGCGTACGCTGGTCGATGCGCTCGCCCTTCTTCAGCGCGAAGGTCATCGCGGTGTAGGTCTCGACCGAGCCGATACCGTAGATGCACGACACCGAAGCCACGATGATGACGTCGTCGCGTTCCAAGAGCGCGCGGGTCGCGGCGTGGCGCATGCGGTCGATCTGCTCGTTGATCGAGGAATCCTTTTCGATATAGGTGTCGGTGCGCGGCACGTAGGCTTCGGGCTGGTAGTAATCGTAATACGAGACGAAATATTCCACCGCGTTGTCGGGGAAGAAATTCTTGAACTCGCCGTAGAGCTGCGCCGCCAGGGTCTTGTTCGGCGCGAGGATCAGCGCCGGGCGCTGCGTCGCCTCGATCACCTTCGCCATGGTGTAGGTCTTGCCGGAACCGGTGACGCCGAGCAGGACCTGGGTGCGGTCATTGCGCTCAATGCCTTCGACCAGTTCCTTGATCGCCTGCGGCTGGTCGCCTTTCGGCGCGTAGTCGGACTTGATCTCGAAGCGCACGCCGCCCTCGGATTTCTCCGGGCGCGGCGGGCGGTGCGGGGTCCAAACCTTCAGCGAGCCGTCGTCCTTGCGGAACTCGGGGCGGCCGTCGCGGATCAGGTTTTCCAGCGCCTCGGCGGTGGCCTGCACGCCCAGCGCCTCCATCTTGTTGCGCGGCGGCCGGGCCAGCGCCGCCTCGTCGTCCTCGGCGGTCGGCAAGCCGAGCTGCCGCGCCAGTTCCGGATCGAGCGTCGGAATGGTGGCGCTGGTGCCGTAATTGGCCTGCGGCGCTTCCGCAAAGCCTTCCTTGAATTCTTGCGTGCCCTTCCCTGCTTCCGACCCCTCCCCGCCGAAGGGGGGAGGGGAGAGGGCGGCATCGCGTTCCGCCACGGCGTTGCGCTTGCCGCGCGTCGAGGCGCGGGCGCGGTGCGCGGCCGCTTCGCCGCCGCTGCGGCGGTCCCAGGAATTGTCCGGCGGCGGCTGCAATCCGGTGCCCGAGCCCATGCCGGCGTCGCCGCGGTTGATCGCGGGATTGAGCAGATCCGCCAAGGCCGGCCCGATCGGCTTCACGTCGGGGCGGTGGGCTTTCGATTTGGGGGATTTGCCGGGCTTTTTCGGGTTGTCGGGATGCTTCGCCATCGCGAGAATATGGGATGAGTCCGGTGCCGATGAAAGGGCGAAATCCGCCATGGGAAGTCGTCAAGGCGATGACGCCGCCGACGATCCGCCGCGCAGCTATTGCGTGTTCGAGCGCGATCGCGATTTGCCGCGTTCGACGCCGTGGAGCCCGCTGACGGCGGAGGCGGCGACGCGGAACCGCGCCGGGCGCATGGTCGTCGCGATCGTCATTGGCCTCGCGTTGGGTGCGGCGGTGGCCGCGTGGTGGTTCCAGGCGGGATGAATTGAGATTGATCGTCATTGCGACCGAAGCGAAGCAATCCAGTCTTCCTGTGCGGTCCTTGGATTGCTTCTTCGCTTCGCTCCTCGCAATGATGCGAAGCGCTCAGTGCGGTTCGCTCATGTGCTTGCTGCGGATGCGGTGCACCACCCACCAGATCCCCAGCGCCGCGATCGGGACGAAACCGGCGCTGAGATAGAGCGGATCGATCGGCACCACATGGGCCTCGTGCGCCGCCTTGGCGAGATAGCCGAACAGGCCGACCACATAATAGGTGATCGCGGCAACGGAGAGCCCTTCCACCGTGGTCTGCAAGCGCAATTGCAGCCGCGTGCGCTCGTTCATCGACGATAGCAGTTGCTGGTTCTGCTGTTGGCGTTCGACATCGACGCGGGTGCGCAGCAGATTGGCGGCGCGCGTCAGCTTTTCCGACAGCGCGGCCTGCCGCGCCTCGGTCGCCATGCAGGTGCGCAGCGCGGGGGCCATGCGGCGGGTGAGGAACGACGACCATGTCGGCAGGCTGCCGATGGCGCGTTCGCCGATGCCTTGCAGCCGTTGCGCGACAATCTCGTCATAGGCGCGGCTGGCGCCGAAGCGAAACAGGCTCGCCGCGCCGCCGGCCTCGACCTCGGCGGACAGCGCCATCAGTTCGTCGAGCAGATGGTGGTTGTCGGAGAGATCGCGCGCGCCGCGCATCGTCTCGGTGACTTCCGCCAGCCGCTTCTCGGCGGCGGCGATCGACGGCGCGAGCCGCTGCGCTTCCGGCAGGCCGAGCAGCGCGAAGGTGCGGTAGGTCTCGATGTCGATGATGTGCTGGATCAGCGTGCCGGTGTGCTCGCCGCTCATGCCGCGGTCGGTGACGAGGATGCGGACATAGCCGCCGGCGTCGAGCTGGAAGTCGGTGGCGTAGGTGGCAAGCGCGTCGCCGGTTTCGGCGGCGGCCAGGCTGGCGCGGTCGAACAATTGCTCCGGCGCGGTGCGCGCCGGATTTTCCGGCAGGAGATGCAGGTCGATGGCGACCAGCACCGGCCCCGGCTGACTGACCTGCCGCATCGGCGCGGCAAGACTTTCGGCCGAGGGATGAAACGGCGGCATGTCGGCTTCGGACGGGAATTCCCATGTGTAGGTGGTGAATTCCGAATGCTGCTCCCACCGCAGCACCGTGGCGCCGAGCGTGACGCGCAAATGCTTCTCGCCCCGCTGCGGCGTCGCCAGTCCCCGCGCCATGCAGAACGCGGTGAGTTGGACGCGATCGGCGGCGGCGCGCTCGCCCGTGGTATCGAACGCGAAATGCAGGATGCGGACCGGCGCGACGATCGCGGTCACCGGCCGCGCGTGAACCTCGCCCAGCACCGCCGTGCGCAGGGGATGCGGCTCCAGGCTCGCCGCCTTGCTGTCGCCGATCGAAACCGCCGCGCTCATGCCCGCCGCCCGCCCCCGGTTAGATAAGCCAGCCTTAGCACCGGCGCGCCGGCTGCGCCAAGGCATCCCTTGGGCCGACTGCCGTGGTGGATGACCGGAACAAGAGGGTCTTTCAGCGTCATTGCGAGCACTCGGATCAACGCTTCGCGTTGTCCGAGCACAGGCTCCGCGAAGCAATCCAGGGGCCAAAAGAAAGAACTGGATTGCTTCGTCGCTTGCGCGCCTCGCAATGACGAGCAATTGCAATGACCAGAAAATCAGAAATCAGTCGCCCCTAGCGCCACCGCGCGCAGGCAGTCGCGGCACAGGCAATCCTCGAAGCCGGTGCCGGAGGCGGGCAGCGGCAGCCGCGCGGTTTCCTCGCCGCACCAGCAGTCCGTTGACAGCGTGCAGACGAACGCCGCGCCGCAGCGCGCGCAACTCAGGCGTCGGGGCGCGGCGGCGGGTGGTGATGGCCCGGTCATGCCGGTTGGGTCAGCGCGTCGATCTCCGCCAGCTCCTCCGCCGTCAATGTCCATTCGACGGCTTTGACGTTGGCCTCGATCTGCGCGACGCGGGTGGCGCCGGCGATGACGCTGGACACCTGCGGCCGCGCCGCCAGCCACGAGAACGCCAGTTCAAGCAGCGTGTGGCCGCGCGCCTCGGCGAACGCCTTGAGCCTGTCGACGATGTCCTCGTTGCGCGGCGTGACATAGCGGTCGCGCAGCGCCGGCGTGGTGGCGAAGCGGGTGCCGGCGGGCGCCGCCGCGCCGCGCTGGTACTTGCCGGTCAGAAGCCCGCTCGCCAGCGGGAAGAACGGCAGCAGGCCGAGATTATAGTGCTGCGCTGCCGGCAGCAGGTCCTTCTCGATGTCGCGCACCAACAGGCTGTATTCGTCCTGACACGACACGAAACGCACCGTGCCCGCGGCCCGCCCGACCAGTTCGGCCTCGGCGACGCGCCACGCCGGGAAGTTGGAATTGCCGACGTAGCGGACCTTGCCTTGCCGGACCAGATCGTCGAGCGCGCGCAGGGTTTCCTCGATCGGCGTCAGCGGATCGCAGTCGTGCTGCTGGTAGAGGTCGATGTAATCGGTCTTCAGCCGCCGCAGGCTGTCTTCCACCGCCGCCATGATGTAGCGCCGCGACGCGCCTTGCTTTGAGCCGTCGTCGCTCATCGGCTTGGCGTATTTGGTCGCCAGCACGATGTCCTTGCGGCGCGCCCCGAGCACCTCGCCGAGCACCGTCTCGGAGCCGCCGCGTCCGGCGTAGATGTCGGCGGTGTCGAACAGCGTGACGCCGAGATCGATCGCCTTGTGGATCACCTTGCGCGACGTTTCCAGGTCGGTGCGCTGGCCGAAATTGTTGCAGCCGAGCCCGACCACGGAGACGCGCAGGCCGGAGCCGCCGAGATTGCGAATTTGCATGGAATGCGATCCTGTCGAGGGTGATGACCGCGCGATTGTGCCGCCCGGCCGTCGTCGCGGCAAGGCGCGCGCCGCATGGCGGGGCGGCGTGACCGGCGGGGCGGGCGCGACGGATCAGGCCGGCAGCGGCAGGTGGGTGTTGATGGTCAACAGCGTGAAGGTCATCATCAGGCAGACCGACAGCGCGATCGCCAGCGATGCCGCGACCGCATGGGTCAACCCCGAAGACGCAACCGGCCTGGGCTTTTCGGCGAAACCCGTTGCGGGACCGCGCGACCGCGACATGGTCGTCATTCCTTCATCACACGGGCGAATCACCCGCGGAATCGAAAGTGCCGATTCGGCGCGGCAGGATTTGGGCGGCTTTCGCGCCGACCTTGGCGAAATCGCGGCGGGATCGTGGATTTGCCCGCAATCCCGCCTTCACACCTCGATTTTCCGGTTGGCCGCTTCGGGACGCCACGCCATCGGGACGAAGCCGGGGCTGCGTTCGACGCGGGCGAGCCAGCCGCGGATGGCCGGATAGGCGGCGAGGTCGAAATCGCAGCGGTCGGCGAGGTGGGTGTAGGCGTAGAGCGCGATGTCGGCGACGCTGAACTGACCGGCGGCGAAGTAATCATGCGCCTTGAGGTGGTTCTCCATCACCCGCAGCGCCGCGTAGCCGCGCTCCATCCAGTCCTCCAGCGCGTGGGTCTGGAGATCGCGGCCGCCGCGCACCAGCGCCAGCCAGAAATAGGCGGCGCCGATGTTCGGCTCCAGCGCGTGCTGCTCGAAGAACATCCATTGCAGCGCCTCGGCGCGGCCGAGCCTTGTGTCGGGCCGCAGTATCGTGTCGTTGGCGAGATACCACAGGATGGCGTTGGATTCGGCGATGTAGCGGCCGTCCTCGACTTCGAGCAAGGGCACCTGACCGCTCGGATTGCGGGCGAGGAAATCCGGCGTGCGGCTTTCGCCGCGCAGGATGTCGACCTCGACGCAGCGATAGGGCATGCCGAGCACGGCCAGCGCCAGCCGCACCTTGTAGCTGTTGCCGGAACGCTGCATCGAATAGAGCTTGTACATTCGCGTCGTTGAACCCTGTGCCGCGCGCGGCCGAACCGCCGCTGCCGCGACTGTGGAGCATCTTCGCACAGTGAACAAGCGGGGTCGCGAAAAGGGGCCGGAACGCCTGTCGGGCGGCGGTTTTGCGACATATCTTGCCAGCGCGGCGCGGGTTGCGCGGATTTCCGCTTGCCGCTGCAGTGCAGCAGTCTTAGATACATCGGCCGCGATTTTGCGGCCCTGTTCGAGGAGATTGAGATGTCGTTCCTGTCCGCCGCGCTCGACCGTGTGAAGCCGTCCGCGACCATCGCGGTCACGGATAAGGCACGGCAGCTCAAAGCGGCCGGCCGCAACGTCATCGGGCTCGGCGCGGGCGAGCCGGATTTCGACACGCCCGCCAACATCAAGCTGGCGGCGGTCCACGCCATCGAGGCGGGCAAGACCAAGTACACCGCCGTGGACGGCATTCCCGAGCTGAAGGAGGCGATCATCGCCAAGTTCCAGCGCGAGAACGGCCTGACCTACACGCCGAACCAGATTTCGGTCGGCACCGGCGGCAAGCAGGTGCTCTACAACGCGCTGATGGCCACCATCAATCCGGGCGACGAGGTCATCATTCCGGCGCCGTACTGGGTCAGCTATCCGGAAATGGTGGCGCTGGCGGGCGGCGAAACGGTGCCGGTGGTTTGCACCGCCGAATTCGGCTTCAAGCTGCAGCCCGCCGCGCTGGAAGCCGCCATCACGCCGAAGACCAAGTGGCTGATCCTCAACTCGCCGTCGAACCCGACCGGCGCGGCCTATACCCGCGCCGAACTGAAGGCGTTGACCGACGTGCTGCTGCGGCACCCCCATGTCTGGGTGATGACCGACGACATGTATGAGCATCTCGTCTACGACGACTTCGAATTCACCACGCCGGCGCAGGTCGAGCCGAAACTGTTCGACCGCACCCTGACGGTGAACGGCGTCTCCAAGGCCTATTGCATGACCGGCTGGCGCATCGGCTACGCCGGCGGCCCGGTGCAACTGATCAAGGCGATGGCGACCATTCAGTCGCAATCGACCTCGAACCCGTCGTCGGTGTCGCAATGGGCGGCGGTGGAGGCTTTGAACGGTCCGCAGGATTTCATCGAGGCCAACAACAAGGTGTTCAAGGAGCGCCGCGATCTGGTGGTGGCGATGCTCAACCAGGCGACGGGCATCGACTGCCCGCGTCCGGAAGGCGCGTTCTACGTCTATCCGTCCTGCGCCGGCACCATCGGCAAGACCGCGCCGTCGGGCAAAAAGATCGAGAACGACCAGGACTTCGTCACCGAACTCCTGGAGGCCGAGGGCGTCGCCGTGGTGCAGGGCTCGGCGTTCGGGCTCGGCCCGGCGTTCCGCATTTCCTACGCCACCCGGACCTCGGATCTCGAAGACGCCTGCAAGCGCATCCAGCGGTTCTGCGGCAACCTGCGGTAAATTTTTCGCTCAATCCTGCCGTCCTCCCGCGATCACATTCGCGAGAGGACGGACTAAAACCACAAATAAGGCGTCCGGGGCGACGATTGCCTTACTTTGAGCGATTTTTCGGAACCTTTCGGGGGCGCGTCACGCTTTTGTCGGGCGTGGCCCTCGTCTCGATCCGCCTTCCCAATAAAAGTGGAGATTGAATTCAATGCGAACGATCAAACTTGCCGGTTGCGGCGCGCTCATGCTGATGGCGTCGATGGCGGCGGCGAATGCCCAGCAGGGCCGGCTTCAGGTCGGCGTGCTGACGTGCGAAGGCGGCCAGAACGTCGGCTACGTGGTCGGCTCGACCACTGACCTGACCTGCACGTTCGAGAGCCAGGGCCGCCGGCCGGAGCCCTATATCGCCACGGTCAAGCGCTTCGGCGTCGATCTCGGCTTCACCCAGCAGACCGGTCTCGCCTGGGCGGTCTACGCGCCCACCAACCGGATCGGTCGCGGCGATCTCGCCGGCCACTTCGGCGGCGTCGGCGCCAATGCGTCGGTCGGCGTCGGCGTCGGCGGCAATCTCTTGGTCGGCGGCTCCAACAACGCCTTCTCGTTGCAGCCGCTGAGCCTGCAAGGCCAGACCGGCCTGAACGCCACCGCCGGCATCATCGACGTGACCTTGCGCCCGGCCGAGCCGCCGCGCCGCAAGGGGCGCCGCCACCATCGTCATCATCGCTGAGCGGTTGTCGCCCGGCATCGCCAAGTCACGAAGAGGCCCGCTCGCGGGCCTCTTTTATTTGCCGACCTCTTTGATTTGATGGGCTTGGTGCGCGCGGCGCGATTTGGCATAGTCGGCGGCCACCGGCGCCGATCCCGTCGCCCGAGCCCGTTGCACGAAAATGGAGGTGCCCCATGGGCGCACGCGCGATCTTGTCCGGCCTGGTCGGCGCCATCCTGATGTCGGTCGCGGCCCATGCCCAGTCACCGCAGCGCGTCCAGGTCGGCGTGCTGGAATGCCGGGGCGGCGCCAGCGTCGGCTTCATCGTCGGCTCCGTGACCAATCTCGGCTGCCTGCTGCGCGTCCAGGGCCAACCCGACCAGCCTTATGTCGCCACCATCCGCAAGGTCGGCATCGATCTCGGCATCACCGAGCAATCGACGCTGAGCTGGGCGGTGCTCGCGCCGGTGGAGCGCTCCGGCGCGGGCGATCTGTCCGGCACCTATGTCGGCGCGCAGGGCAGCGCCAATGTCGGCGTCGGGCTGGGGGCCAACGTGCTGATCGGCGGCTCGGCCAATTCCATCGCGCTGCAACCCCTGAGCGTGCAGGGCTCCACCGGCCTCAGCGTCGCCGCCGGACTGGCGGGACTGGAATTGCGGCCGGGGCGTTGATCACGTCCTTGTAAGTTTCAAACGGACGATCTTGACGTCTGCCGCCGTGGCCCATAAAAAGAACAAATATTCTTTTTATGGAGGACCGCATGCGCGCGCACGAGCCCAGCCGCACCGCCGCGTTCATGGCGATTTTTCGCGCGTCCGAACATGCGCGGCCCGCTGGCGAGCGGGTGGTTTCCGATCCCTATGCGCGCGCGCTGCTGCCGCCGGATCTGAGGTTCGCGGCGAAGCTGTTCAGCCTGCGGCCGACCGCGGCGCTGCTGAACCGCTACATCGACCGGCGCTCGCCGGGCGCGCGAACCTCCGGCGTGGCGCGAACCCGGCTGATCGACGAATGGATCGAACAGGCCGCGCCGGCGATGGATCAGGTGGTGCTGCTTGGCGCGGGCTTCGACACCCGGGCGTGGCGGCTCGACGCGCTGGCGTCGGCGCGGATTTTCGAGGTCGATCATCCCGCAACCGCGACGGTGAAACAGCAGCGCTTGCGCGCGGCCGGGGTTGATCCGGCGCGCGCGACTTTCGTCGCGGTGGATTTCGAGAAGGAGGATTTCGTCAAGTCGCTGTACGCCGCCGGATTCGATCCGTCCCGTCCTGCGATCGTGGTCTGGGAAGGCGTCAGCCAGTATCTGAGGGCCGACGTGGTGTCGGGCGTGATCGCGTGGGCCGGCCGTCTTGCGCCCGGAAGCCGCTTCATCTTCACTTATGTCCACGAAGGCGTTCTGAACGGCTCGCGCGCCTTCGCCGGCGCCGGCGAAGCCCTCGCCAACGTCAATGCGTCCGGCGAACCATGGAAATTTGGTCTGACCCCGGAGCAACTGCCGTCGTATCTGCGCGAGCGGGGTCTTGTCCTGCTGAGTGATCTCGGCGCCGACGACTATCGTGCGCGCGTGATGGGTGAGGGACGTCGCGACATTCGTGGTTATGGCTTCTATCACGTCGTGCTTGCGGAGGTGCCGCATGCCTAGGCTGACGCCGGCGCGGGCGGCGGCCCAGCGCGAACGGATTCTCGACGCCGCTTTGACGTGTTTCGCGCGCGAAGGCTTTCACGCGGCGACGATCCAGGACATCGTCGCCGAATCCGGCCTCAGTCCGGGCGCGATCTACGGTTACTTCAAGGGCAAGACCGAGATGGTGATGGCGATCGCGGCGGAGCGCCACGCCATGGAGCGCCGCCGCATGGAAGCCGCGCTGGCCGCGCCGGATATCGATACCAGCATGCGCCGTCTCGTCGACGATTTCATTCTCGGCTTGCGCGATCCGGCCGAGCAGCGCTGGCGTCGCCTCGCCGTGCAACTCTGGGCCGAAAGCCTGTCGCATCCGCGGCTCAGGCGTGAGGCGCTCAGCGGCGTTTCACAGGCAATCGACGCCCTGTCACCCCTGGTCGGCAAGGCGCAAGCCGAGGGGCGCTGGCCCGCGCATCTCGATCCGCGCGCCGCCGCGCGCGTCATGATCGCAATTCTTCAGGGCATCTCCCTGCAACTGGCGTGGGATGGCAGCATCGACATGGCGCGTTTCGCATCCGCGTTGCGGATCATGATCGATCCACCGGCGTCCTGATGGATTCGACAACGTCGAATTGCATCAGTTCCATTTCGCTGCCGCCGACGATTTTCCCGCTTGCCAATCCGGAAAAGCCTTGAGACGATCGAGGCCGCCGACCCAATCATGGGCCGTGTTCCGGATCAGGAGGCGGCAATGGGACACGACGTCGGACGTCCCTCAGGTCATCCAGGCCAGGGCTCACGCTGCATCGCGCTCGTGGGCCCGTTTCAAAGCGGAAAAACCACCCTTCTCGAAGCCATTCTCGCCCGCACCGGGGCAATCGCGCGCGCCGGCAGCGTCGAGGCGGGCACGTCGGTCGGCGATGCCGGCGCGGAGGCGCGGCTGCACAAGATGGGCGTCGGCCTCAACGCCGTGACCACCACCTTCATGGGCGACAGCTACACCTTCCTCGATTGCCCCGGCTCGATCGAGTTCGCCCACGATATGCGGGCCGTGCTGCCGGTGGTCGACGCGGCGGTGGTGGTGTGCGAGGCCGACGAGCGCAAGCTGCCGCAGTTGCAGGTGATCCTGCGCGAACTCGAAGACCTGCATATTCCCCGCTTCCTGTTCCTCAACAAGATCGACAAGGCGACCAAGCGCATCCGCGAGGCGCTGGCCGCGTTGCAGCCGGCCTCGCGCGCGCCGCTGGTGCTGCGGCAGATCCCGATCTGGAACGGCGAACTGATCGCCGGCTTCGTCGATCTCGCGCTGGAGCGCGCCTTCGTCTATCGCGAGCACGCGGCCTCCGAGGTGATCGCGCTCGATGGCGGCGATCTCGATCGCGAGAAGGAAGCGCGGTTCACCATGCTGGAATACCTCGCCGACCACGACGACGCGCTGATGGAGCAACTGCTCGACGACATTCCGCCGCCGCGCGACGCGATCTTCGACGATCTCGCCCGCGAACTGCGCGAAGGGCTGATCTGCCCGGTGCTGCTCGGCTCGGCGGCGCGCGAAAACGGCGTCGGCCGCCTGCTCAAGGCGCTGCGCCACGAAGCGCCCGGCGTCGCCGCGACGGTGGCGCGGCTCGGCGCGGGCGGCGACGGCGCGGCGCTGGCGCACGTCGTCAAGACCACGCATTTGCAGCACGGCGGCAAGCTGTCGCTGGCGCGGGTGCTGCGCGGCCACATCGACGACGGCGCGACGGTGCAATCCTGCGGCGGCGCGACCGGGCGCGTCTCCGGCATCCTCGCGGCGAATGGCGCGGGTGATAGCAAGCGCGCGTCGGCGGAAGCCGGCGACGTCGTCGCGCTCGGCAAGCTCGACGCGGTGAAAACCGGCGACACGCTGACGACGGCGAAGACCGCGCCGGCCGCGCTCGCCGCGGTCGCGCCGGCCGCGCCGGTGCTGGCGATCGCGCTCGCCGCCGCCGACCGCAAGGACGACGTCAAGCTCGGGCAGGCGTTGCAGCGTCTCGCCGAGGAAGACCCCTCGCTGACGGTGCGGCACAATCCCGACAGCCACGAAGTGGTGCTGTGGGGGCAGGGCGAGATGCACCTGCGCGTCGCGCTGGAGCGGCTGCGGACGCGTTACGGCGTCAACGCCGAATCGCGCGCGCCCGGCGTCGGCTATCGCGAGACGATCCGGAAAGCGGTTGCCCATCAACGCGGCCGCCACAAGAAGCAGTCCGGCGGTCACGGCCAGTATGGCGACGTGGTACTCGACATCGCGCCGCTGCCGCGCGGCGAGGGCTTTCGGTTCGAGGAAACCGTGGTCGGCGGCGCGGTGCCGAAGAACTACATCGGTGCGGTGGAGGAGGGCGTCAAGGATGCGCTCGCGCGTGGGCCGCTCGGCTTTCCGGTGGTCGATCTGCAAGTGACGCTGACCGACGGCTCCTATCACAGCGTCGATTCCTCCGATCAGGCGTTCCGCACCGCCGCGCGGATCGGCGTCGCCGAGGCGCTGCCGCAATGCGCGCCGGTGCTGCTGGAGCCGATCCATCTGGTGGAGATCGTCTGCCCCAGCGACGCCACCGCCAAGGTCAACGCCATCCTGTCCGGCCGGCGCGGCCAGATCCTCGGCTTCGACACCCGCGAGGGCTGGGACGGCTGGGACTGCGTCCGCGCCTCGATGCCGGAAGCCGAGATCGGCGATCTCATCGTCGAATTGCGCTCGGCGACGGCGGGGGCGGGCGGCTTCACCCGCGCCTTCGATCATATGGCCGAAGTCACCGGCCGCGCCGCCGACCAGATCGTCGCCGCCCACCGCGCGGCGGCGTGAGCCGTCGCCGCAATGGTTGCGACCCCCGATCCATCGCTCGGGTCGAGAATCGTGATCATCGGCAACAGCGGATCGGGCAAGAGCACGCTCGCGCGCGAACTCGGAGCGCGCATGGGCGTGTCCGCGATTGATCTCGACCGCATCCATTGGCGGGACCAGGTCGGTGGGCAGCGCGATGAGGCCGAGGCCAAGAATATGGTTCGCGCCGCCGCCGGCGAACCGCGCTGGATCATCGAAGGCGTGTATGGCTGGCTGGCGGAGGTGGCGCTGCCGCGTGCGACATCGTTAATCTGGCTCGACCTGCCTTGGAGCCTTTGTCGCGCGGGGCTCGACGCCCGTGGTCCATGGCGCGGCGCGACACCCGACGAACACGCGACGTTTCTGCGATGGGCCGAGGATTACTGGCGTCGCGAAACCTCCACTTCATTCAATGGTCATCTCACCCTCTTCGAAGGCTTTGACGGATTCAAGCGGCGTCTGCATAACCGGCCATGCGGTGGCGGCGGGCCGGGGCTCGGGGCGGTCGTGGTGTGATGATGTATTTTACATCATTGTCATTGTATGATACATCAATTATAACATTCCAACATGGAATTCTGGCGTTGATCACCTCATTCCAGATGCGGGCGGCGCGGGCGCTGCTTGGCATAGATCAGAAGACATTGGCGGAACTCGCCGGAGTTTCGCTGCCGACGATCCAGCGCATGGAGGCCAGCGACGGCAACGTGCGCGGCGTCGTCGAGTCGCTGACCAAGGTGGTCGATGCGTTGAATCGCGCGGGCGTGGACCTCATCGGTGAACATGCGCGGAGCGATGACGGCGGGCGCGGGGTGCGCCTGAAGCAACCCGGACCGCCGTCGCGCGTCTGACCATCGACATCGACCGGCCGACCGCCCGCCGCGCTTGGCGTAAGGCGAGGCCGGGAGCATCGGATGGTCGGAACGGGTAACGGGGCGTCGCCGCGCGGCGCCAGCTTCGCGGAATTGTTCACGCCGAAACTGGTCACGGTGCTGCGCGAGGGTTACGGCCTCGCCGATTTCCGCGCCGACGTCGTCGCCGGCCTCACCGTCGCCATCGTCGCGCTGCCGCTGTCGATGGCCATCGCCATCGCCTCCGGGGTGACGCCGGATCGCGGGCTTTACACCGCCATCGTCGGCGGCTTCTTCGTCTCGCTGCTCGGCGGCAGCCGCTTTCAGGTCGGCGGCCCGGCGGGGGCCTTCATCGTGCTGGTGGCGCTGACGGTGGAGCGCCACGGCGTCGACGGCGTCATTCTCGCCACCATGATGGCCGGGGTGTTGCTGATCGCCGCCGGCCTGTTGCGGATCGGCGCCTACGTCAAGTTCATTCCCTATCCGGTGACCGTCGGGTTTACGGCGGGCATCGCCGTCATCATCTTCGCCAGTCAGTTGCACGATCTGTTCGGCCTGACGCTGCCGGGCCATGAGCCGAGCGAATTGCTGCCGAAGCTGATGGCGCTGTGGCAGGCGGCCGGCACCGCCAACCTGTGGGCCGTCGCGCTGGCGGCGCTGGCCATCGCGGTGATGGTCGGCGTGCGCAAGCTGCGGCCGACCTGGCCGAGCATCCTGATCGGGGTGGCGGTGGCGACGCTCGCGGCATGGGCGCTGGCGCTGCCGGTGGAGACCATCGGCTCGCGCTTTGGCGGCATTCCCGACACGCTGCCCGCGCCGATGCTGCCGGCGTTCTCGTTCGCCAAGATGCAGGCGGTGCTGCCGGATGCGATTGCGTTCGCGTTGCTGGCGGCGATCGAGTCGCTGTTGTCGGCGGTGGTCGCCGACGGCATGACCGGGCGTCGCCATCGCTCCAATTGCGAGCTGGTGGCGCAGGGCGTCGCCAATATCGCCTCGCCCCTGTTCGGCGGCATTTGCGTCACCGGCCTGATCGCGCGCACCGCCACCAATGTGCGCGCCGGCGCGCGCGGGCCGGTCGCCGGCATGATGCATTCGGCGTTCCTGCTGCTGTTCATGCTGATCGCCGCGCCATTGGCGTCCTACATCCCGCTGTCGGCGCTGGCGGCGGTGCTGGTGATCGTGGCCTGGGGCATGGCCGAGAAACAGGAATTCTGGACCCTGCTGCGCTCGTCGTGGGGCGACGCCACGGTGCTGCTGGCGACCTTCCTGCTCACCGTGTTCCGCGATCTCACCGAGGGCATCCTGGTCGGCTTCGCGCTTGGCGCGGTGCTGTTCATCAACCGCATGGCGGAAGCGACCGGCATCGAGGCCGGCGTGCCGCTCGCCGTCGACGACCGCGCCGACGACGCCAACGGCGCGCGGGTGCCTTACGATTCCTCGCTCGCGACCGATCCGGACGTGGTGGTCTATCGCATCACCGGGGCGTTCTTCTTCGGCGCGGCCTCGACGGTGGGCGCGGTGCTCGACAACATCGCCGCCCGCCACAAGGCGTTCGTGGTCGATGTCAGCGCCGTGCCGCTGATGGATTCGACGGCGGCCAACGCCATCCATCGCCTCGCCCTGAAGGCGAAGCGCCAGGGCGTGCGGCTCTACATCACCGGCGCCTCGCGCCCCGTGCGCCGCGTGCTCCTGACCCACGGCGTGCGGCCGCCGCTGGCGAAATACCGCGAAACGATTCCGCGGGCGCTGGAGGATGTCCGCCAACTCCGCGAGCGCGCCGTCGTGATACCGATGAAGCGGACGGCGACCTGAGGGAGACCGGACCCAATCACAGCCCATCCCCGTCATTGCGACGAGCGTGAGCTCCGAAGCAATCCAGTCCTTGCTTTGTAGCCTTCTGGATTGCTTCGTGGAGCCTGTGCTCGGACAACGCGAAGCGTTGATCCGAGTGCTCGCAATGACGGCGAGGTTGCTTGCGCGGCGCGCCACGCGCGCATTGACAAGGCCGTCGCATCGCGTGAAGGGAACGGCGACGTTGTCGTGACGGAGAACCGCGATGCCCGCGCCAGAGAAAGCTCCCGCCGCCTGTCTGATCGGCTGGCCGGCGGCGCATTCGCGCTCGCCGATCATCCATCACCATTGGCTGCACCACTTCGGCATCGAGGGCGGCTACAGCATCGAGGCGGTGCCGCCGGAGGGGTTTGCGGAGTTCGTGCAAAACCTGTCGCGCCACGGTTTTGTCGGGGCCAACGTCACCATCCCGCACAAGGAGCGGGCGCTGCTCCTGACCGAGCCGGACGAACGCGCCCGCGCCGTCGGCGCCGCCAATACACTATGGTACGACGGCGACACGCTGCGCTCCACCAACACCGACATCGAGGGTTTCATCAACAATCTCGACGCCTGCGCGCCTGGCTGGGACCCGTGCGAGGACGCCGTGGTGCTCGGCGCCGGCGGCTCGTCGCGCGCGGTGGTGTTCGGTCTGCTGGAACGCGGCGTCGGGCGGGTGCATCTCGTCAACCGCACGGCGGGCCGGGCGCGGGCCCTGGCCGATCAATTCGGCGCGCGCGTTTCGCCGCGCGGCTGGGAGGCGCTCGGCGAACTGCTGCCTCGCGCGCAATTGCTGGTCAACACCACCTCGCTCGGCATGAAGGGCCAGCCGGCGCTGGAGATCGATGTCGGCCTGCTGCCGGCCGAGGCGGTGGTGGCGGATCTGGTCTATGTGCCGCTGGAGACCGCCCTGCTCGCGGCGGCGCGCTCGCGCGGATTGCGCGTCGCCGACGGGCTCGGCATGCTGCTGCATCAGGCGGTGCGCGGGTTCGAATTATGGTTCGGCCGCCGCCCGCGGGTCACGCCCGAACTGCGGGCGCTGGTCGAGGCGGATTTGCGGAAGCCTTAGAAATCTCCGCTTTTTGACGGTCCGGCGTCATGCACGGGCTTGACCCGCGCATCCATCAAAAGAAAGAATCTTCTCAAGAGGATGGATTGCCGGGTCAAGCCCGGCAATGACGCCTCGTGATATGCGCCCGCGCTACCCCGCCAGAATATGGGCGTCGATCTCGGCGACGGTGTTGACGCCGCACAGGCCCATGGTCACCAGCATTTCGTTGCGGATGATGTCGATCGCCTTGGCGACGCCGGCCTCGCCATAGGCGCCGAGGCCGTAGGCGTAGGCGCGGCCGATCATGCAGGACTTCGCGCCGAGCGCCAGCGCCCGCATCACGTCCTGCCCCGAGCGGATGCCGCCGTCGAACATGATTTCGATCTGGTCGCCGACCGCCGCCACGATCTCCGGCAGCACCTCGATGGAGGATTGCGCGCCGTCGAGCTGGCGGCCGCCGTGGTTGGACACCACCAGCGCCTGCGCGCCGGTCCTCACCGCCTCGCGGGCGTCCTCGATGTCGAGGATGCCCTTGATGATCAATTTGCCCGGCCAGATCGAGCGGATCCAGTCGAGGTCCTTCCAGTTCAGCGTGGTGTCGAACTGGCTCGCGGTCCACTGGCCGAGCTGGGTGACGTTCTCCATGCCCTTGATGTGGCCGGCGAGGTTGCCGAAGGTGCGGCGCTTGCCGCGCAGCACGCCGGCGACCCATTGCGGCTTGGTGGCGAAGTCGACCAGTTTCGACAGGCTCCATTCGGGCGGCACCGTCATGCCGTTCTTGATGTCGGCGTGGCGCTGGCCAATGACCTGAAGGTCGACGGTGAGCACCAGCGCGCTGCACTTGGCGGCGATGGCGCGCTCGATCAGCGCCTTGATGAAGCCGCGGTCCTTCATGACGTAGAGCTGGAACCAGAACGGCTTGTCGACGCTTGCGGCGACGTCCTCGATCGAGCAGATCGACATGGTGGACAGCGTGTAGGGAATGCCGGCGGCCTGGGCGGCGCGGCAGGCGTGGATCTCGCCGTCGCCGTGCTGCATGCCGGTGAGGCCGACCGGGGCGAGGATCAGGGGCAGCGCCGCCGGTTCGCCGAGGATCGTGGTCGAGGTGTCGCGCTTGGAGACATCGACCATGATGCGCTGGCGGAACTTGATGGCTTCGAGGTCGGCGCGGTTGGCGCGCAGCGTATCCTCGGTATAGGAGCCGCGGTCGCAATAATCGAAGAAGGCTTTCGGCACCCGGCGCTTGTGGATTTGGCGCAGATCCTCGATGCAGGTGACGTGCTTGATGGACATTCCCGGCCCCTTGCGTTTTGCGGTCTCAGGCCATGCTCTAGCATGTCCCCGCGCCGGGCAAAATTGTCTTTGCCGCGCGGTGGGAACCGTTCACCGTCACTTGCGTTGGCTTTCGGCACCGATGGAGATCGACATGGCAGAGACGCCGGCGCGCGAGCACGCCGGGGCATCCCACCACCCCGGCCACGACCCCAAGGACACCGCCCGGAAAAAGAAGCTGGACGAGGCACTGGACGAGGGCCTGAAGGAATCGTTTCCCGGCTCCGATCCGGTCAGCGTCACCCAGCCGGCGCCGTCCCGGCCCGACAAGAGCGCCGAATGAAACCGACAGATTTCGTCGGAATCAGAAATATATAATGATTCCATGTCATTATGCGCCCCGCGCAGATTTTGCGCGGGGTAATGATTCATTATATTTCTTGAACGCGCCGGCGCGGTAAACGCATTATAAACCGGCCCGGTTATGCTCGCCGACTTCGCGCGGCCGTTCACGTTGGCGCGGGAGCCGGTGGGGTGGGCCGTCTGGCGTCAGATTTCGCTGGGAGATATTTTTCGCTGGGGGATATTTTATGAGCCGGAAATATTTTGGGACCGATGGCATCCGCGGTCGCGCCAACGGGCTGATCACGCCCGAACTGGCGATGAAGGTGGGGCAGGCCGCGGGGCTCGCCTTTCAGCGCGGCGACTATCGCCATCGCGTGGTGATCGGCAAGGATACCCGCCTGTCCGGCTACATGATCGAGAACGCGCTGGTCGCCGGCTTCACCTCGGTCGGCATGGACGTGCTGCTGGTCGGCCCGCTGCCGACGCCGGCGGTGGCGATGCTGACCAAGTCGATGCGCGCCGATCTCGGCGTGATGATTTCCGCCTCGCACAATCTCTACGAGGACAACGGCATCAAGCTGTTTGGACCGGCCGGTTTCAAGCTGTCGGACGAGGTCGAGCAGCAGATCGAGGAACTGCTCGACGAGAATCTCGACAAGCGGCTGGCGGCCAGCCGCAGCCTCGGCCGCGCCAAGCGCATCGACGGCGTGCATGACCGCTACATCGAATTCGCCAAGCGCACCCTGCCGCGCGACCTCAGCCTCGACGGCCTGCGCGTGGTGGTCGATTGCGCCAACGGCGCGGCCTATCGCGTGGTGCCGGAGGCGCTGTGGGAACTCGGCGCCGACGTGATTTCGATCGGCGTCGAGCCGGACGGTTTCAACATCAACAAGGAGTGCGGTTCGACCGCGACCGAGACGCTGAGCAACAAGGTGCGCGAGTTGCGCGCCGACATCGGCATCGCGCTCGACGGCGACGCCGACCGCGTCATCGTGATCGACGAGCGCGGCCATATGGTCGACGGCGATCAACTGCTGGCGGTGATCGCCGAAAGCTGGAAAGAGGACGGCCGTCTGGCGCAGCCGGGACTGGTGTCCACGGTGATGTCCAATCTCGGCCTGGAACGCTTCCTCAAGAGCATCGGCCTCGATCTGGTGCGCACCGCGGTCGGCGACCGCTACGTGCTGGAGCAGATGCTGGCCGGCGGCTACAATCTCGGCGGCGAGCCGTCCGGCCACATCATCCTGTCGGATTACGCCACCACCGGCGACGGCTTCGTGGCCGCGCTTCAGGTGCTGGCGGTGATCCAGAAGCATCAGCGCCCGGTGTCCGAGGTCTGCCATCGTTTCGATCCGCTGCCGCAGATCCTGAAGAACGTCCGCTATCGCGCCGGCAAGCCGCTGGAGGCCGCCGGCGTCAAGACCGCGATCTCCCTGGCCGAGCAGCGCCTCAACGGCCACGGCCGGCTGCTGGTGCGCTCGTCGGGCACCGAGCCGGTGATCCGGGTGATGGGCGAGGGCGACGACCGCGTCCTGGTCGAGGAAGTGGTGGACGATATCGTGACCGCGCTGGGGGCGGCGGCCGCCGCCTGACCGGCGATCCGCATCGCAGCTATCGCGGATTGGCGGTGGTCCGGCGCGAGCGCTTGCCGTAAATTCCGCGGCCTGAATCGGATATCGCGTGTCCCTCGCCCCGCTTGCGGGGCGAACGCGCTAGAGCATGATCCCGAAAAGTGGAAACCGGTTTTCGGATAAGATCATGCTCAATCAAACAGATAAGCAAGGAGCCTGATTCAACGAAGTTGAAACGGGCTCTGGAGTGGTTGGAAAATCCCCGGATCGTCATTGCGAGCGAAGCGAAGCAATCCAGAAAGCCGCCAAGCAAGGACTGGAGTGCTTCGTCGTTGACGCTTCTCGCAATGACGATGTTGGTATTGATCGGAAATTGCCGTGAACAAGTCCGTCGTCGTCACTGAAGAAACGCTCGCCGCGCCGGTGATCACGGCCGACATCACCACGGCCGCGAAGCCGGCCGCCGCCGCCGGCCCGGCCTATCTGGTGCTCGGCGGCATCAGCTTCTCGCATTTCCTCAACGACACCATGCAGTCCTTGATTCCGTCGGTCTATCCGATCCTCAAGGAAAACTATTCGCTGTCCTTCGCCCAGATCGGGCTGATCACGCTGGCGTTCCAGATCACCGCGTCGCTGTTGCAGCCGGTGGTCGGCACCATCACCGACCGCAAGCCGCAGCCGTTCTCGCTGTCGATCGGCATGGGCTTCACCTTCGCCGGCCTTATCATGCTGAGCGGCGCGCACAATTTCGCGATGCTGGTGGTGTCGGCGGCGATGATCGGGCTCGGCTCGGCGGTGTTTCATCCGGAATCCTCGCGCATCGCGCGGCTGGCGTCCGGCGGCCGCTACGGCTTCGCGCAATCGGTGTTTCAGGTCGGCGGCAATCTCGGCTCGGCGATCGGCCCGGTGCTCGCGGCGCTGATCGTGGTGCCGTTCGGCCAGCCCAGCATCGCCTGGTTTTCCTCGATCGCGTTTCTCGCCATCGTGGTGCTGTGGCGGATCGGCCGCTGGTACAAGCCGCGCATCGTGCCGCGCGGCAAGGCGGTGGCGAAGCCGGTCGCCGGCGCGCCGTCGCGCGCGCGCGTCGGAATGGCGGTCGCCATCCTGATCCTGCTGATCTTCTCGAAGTACATCTACCTGTCGAGCCTCTCCAGCTATTACACGTTCTATCTGATGCACAGGTTCGGCGTGTCCACCCAGAACGCGCAGCTTCTGCTGTTCGTGTTCCTCGGCGCGGTGGCGGCCGGCGTGTATTTCGGAGGGCCGCTCGGCGACCGCTTCGGCCGCCGCTACGTGATCTGGTTCTCGATCCTCGGCGCGCTGCCGTTCACCCTGCTGCTGCCTCACGTCGGCCTGGCGTGGACGGTGGTGCTGAGCGTGATCATCGGCCTCATCATTTCCTCGGCGATGCCGGCGATCATCGTTTACGCGCAGGAACTGATGCCGCAGCGGGTCGGCATGATTTCCGGGCTGTTCTTCGGCTTCGCCTTCGGCGCGGGCGGGCTCGGCGCGGCCATGCTCGGCGTCGTCGCCGACGCCAAAGGCATCGACTTCGTCTATGCCGTCTGCGCGTTCCTGCCGGCGATCGGATTGCTGGCGATGTTCCTGCCGAAGATGCCGCGCGTGATGGCGTGATCCTCGCGCCGTCCGCGCGGCGCGGGCGGTGGGGCAGGGACCACACGAAGGCCGTCATACCCGCGCAGCAGGGTATCCAGCATTCGATATCCGACGCCGGATTTCCCCTACGCTCGCCCAGTTTACCGGATCGTCCGCCGTCGCGGACGATGACGCCGCGCTGTGGATCCGGCCGTCAAGACTTCGTTAAGAATTGGGGCCGGGAACCTGCGCCCCGGGGGTGCGCTCTCCCGTCGTCCACTAAAAATCAACCTTAAAAATTAGGGTTAAGCGACGCTTAAGGATTTGCTGGCATCGTCCATCCATGAATTTCCGATGTGAGGCTTTAGCCCGCCTCACCGCATCAGAGGACGGAGCCAATGCGTAGCGTTAAAATTCTGATCGCCGCCGGAGCGGCCTCCCTGCTGTCCGGCGCGGCCATGGCCGCGGACATTCCCGTGGCGCCGCCCCCGCAGTATTACGCGCCGCCGCCGGTCGAGGATTTCGGCGGCTGGTATCTGCGCGGCGACATCGGCATGACCAACACGCGCGGCACGCTGGATAGCAAAATATACAGCGACCCCACCATCACCTCGCTCGATCACAGGGGCCATGGCTTCGACGGCGGCATGCTGTTCGGGCTCGGCGTCGGCTATCAGTTCAACAACTGGTTCCGCATGGACGTGACCGGCGAGTATCGTTCGCGCGTCGGCTTTTCGGGGACGGATTTTTTCACGGCGCCGGGCTGGAACATCAAGAACGGCTCGGATACGTATAACGGCGGCTACAAGAGCTGGGTCGGACTGGTCAACGCCTATGTCGATCTCGGCACCTGGAACTGCATCACGCCGTTCATCGGCGCGGGCGTCGGCTTCGCCAATGTCCAGACCACGGGGATCCAGGACAGCGGCCTTTTCACTGACTACAACAACGGCGTAACCAGCGCGTCCTACTTCGCCGAGGGCGCGTCGAAGACCAATCTCGCCTGGGCGGTGCATGCCGGCCTTTCCTACCGGGTCACCAACAACTTCACCGTGGAACTGGCGTACCGCTATCTTGACATGGGCACGGCGGCGCACGGCTTTGGCCAAGCGTATAACGGCACGGCCTCGCAGTCGACGTTTCAGTATCGCGACATGACCTCGCACGATCTCAAGCTCGGCGTGCGCTGGACCTGCTGCGAGGTGCCGCCGCCGCCCCCGCCGCTCATCACCAAGGGCTGAGCCGACGACGCATTGCTTCATCGTTCCTGAACGGCGCGGGCTTGTCCCGCGCCGTTTTGTTTGCGCGGTGGCACGAAAAAACATGCGGCGAAATCGGCGCGCGGCGCGGAAAAAAGCGCGATGACAACGATTGGTTAAGGTTAACGGGCGATGATCGGACAAGGTCGGAACGGATCACGGGCGATGGTCCCGCGCCGCGGCCGCGATGGTTGTCCCTGGGGGAATTGCGATGCGTAAGTTGCTGGTTGCGGGAATGATGCTGGGCGCGGTGCAGGGTGCGCAGGCCGCCGATCTTCCGATCCTTCGCGGCGCGGTGCCCGATACTTACGGGCCGCGCGTGGTCAACTGGGAAGGCTTCTACATCGGCGGGCAGGCGAGCTACGGCACCGCCGACATGAATTTCGTCAATTCGAATCAGAGCCTGACGAAGAAATTGCTCAACAATGTCGACGTCGAGAGCGAATACAAGATTTCGGAGTGGCCGCTGCTCGGCAAGGCGTCGCAGAGCAACAGCGGGTTCGGCGGTTTCGCCGGCTACAACATGCAGTGGGAAGACAGTATTCTCGGTGTCGAGTTGAATTACGTCCATGGCAACTTCAGCGGCCAGTCCGGCGGGTCGCAAAGCCGCACGATGTTTTATCCGACCGATTATATGACCACCGCGACTCTCACCCAGAGCGCGGCGATGCAGATTTCGGATTACGGCTCGTTCCGCGCCCGCGCCGGCTATGCCGCCGGCTCGTTCCTGCCCTATATGTTCGGCGGCGTCGCCATGGGGCAGGCCGACATCCAACGATCGGCGACCGCCAGTCTTTATTATCGATACACCGGCACGGATGGGCTGCCGGATATCGGGCCGACCAGCAAGACAGAGAGGTCGGATCTGAAATCGCACTTCATATTCGGCTATTCCGCCGGCCTGGGCATGGATGTGATGCTGATGCAGGGCCTGTTCCTGCGGGCGGAATGGGAATATCTGCGCTTCACCTCGCCGGTCGACGTCTCCGTCAACACCGTGCGCGCGGGGCTTGGCTACAAGTTCTGATCGCGCCGGCGGGGCGGCATGAAGATCTACGGCGATCTCAATTCGGGCAATTGCCTGAAAGTGAAGTGGGTGTGCGATGCGCTCCGCATTCCCTATGAGTGGATCGCCGTCGATACGCTGAAGGGCGAAAGCCGCACGCCGCAGTTGCTGGCGCTCAACGCCGCCGGGCAGGTGCCCGTCGTCGCTTTCGAGGACGGCCGCGCGCTGGCGCAATCCAACGCCATCATTCGTTATCTCGGTCGCGACAGCGCGCTGATTCCGTCCGATCCGTTTCTCGCCGCCAAGATGGACGAGTGGCTGTTCTGGGAGCAGTACAGCCACGAGCCCTATATCGCCGTGTGCCGCTTCATGATGGTCTATCTCGGCAAGCCGGCGTCCGATCTCGATGCCGACAAGGTGAGGCGTGGTTATGCGGCGCTGGCGCGGATGGAGCGGCAGCTGGCGGCGAGCCGCTTCCTTGTCGGAGACGGCCTCACGCTGGCGGACGTGGCGCTGCTCGCCTATACGCGCGTCGCCCACGAGGGCGGCTTCGACTTGACCGATTACAACGCGGTTCGGCGCTGGATCGAAGACAGCGAGGCGGCGCTCGGTTTGCCTCATGCGAATTGACTCGTCATTGCGAGCGAAGCGAAGCAATCCAGCTTTTGCTTCGCGGCCTCTGGATTGCTTCGTCGCTTCGCTTCTCGCAATGACAATTGGCGAAACAGGCGGCACGATTGAATCATGCTCGCGTCTCATGCCAGCCGCAGCACGGCCGCGCCGGCGACCACCAGCGCGCCGGCGGCGAGGCGGCGCGCGCCGCCGGTCTCGCGCAGCACCGCCATCGCGATCACCACCGCGAACAGCACCGAGGTTTCGCGCAACGCCGCCACCGCCGCCAGCGGCGCTTGCGTCATCGCCCACAGCGCCAGGCCGTAGGACCCCACCGCGCAGGCGCCGCCGATCAGGCCGACCACGCCGCGCCGGCGAATTTGCCGTCGCAGCTTGGCGCGGTCGCGAATCCACAGCCAGGTCAGCAGCGGAAAGGCTTCCAGGAAGGTGAGCCACAGCACGTAGGAAGCGGCATTGCCCGACAGCCGCGCGCCGGTGCCGTCGATCAGGGTGTAGACCGCGATCACCAGCGCGTTGCCGAGCGCGAACAGCGTCGCGCGCGGCGCGGCGTGGCGATGCAGCGCGAGCAGCAGGATGCCGCCGCAGATCAGCATCACCCCGAGCCAGCCGTGGAGCGACAGCGTTTCGCCGAGCAGCGGCGCGCTCGCCACCGCCACCATCAGCGGCGCGGCGCCGCGCATCAGCGGATAGGTGTGGCCCATGTCGCCTGCGTGATAGGCGGCGGCGACCAGCGCGTAATAGAGCTGATGAAGAACGATCGAGGCGATCATCCACGGCACGCAGGCCGCGGCCGGCAGCGGCACGAACGGCAGCGCCGCCAGCGACACCGCCGCCGCGCCGCCGGCGATCAGCCCGGTCTCCGTGAGCTTGTCGCCGCCGGATTTGACCATCGCGTTCCAGCTCGCGTGCAGCAGCGCGCCGAACAGCACCAGCAGCATCACATGGGTCGGCATGGTCCTGTCCTGAGAGGCGTGGAGTGCGGCACGATCATCGTCATTGCGAGCGAAGCGAAGCAATCCAGGGGCCGCGAGGCAAGGGCTGGATTGCTTCGGAGCTCACGTTCCTCGCAATGACGGGAAAATTGGGCGTTCGCCGAATCGTGACTTCATCCTTCGTCGCACAGCTCCGGGAATCCCTTGACAAACATTCCGGCTTGGCGCATCTCCCGCGGCGGGACACCTCCCCCCAACGGGAGGCTTACTATCTGGAAGGATAGACGATGACTGTTGCGAAGCCCGGCGCCAAGCCGACCATGCCGCATTTCTCCTCCGGCCCCTGCGCCAAGCGCCCCGGCTGGACCCCCGAAGCCCTCAAAGACGCAGCCCTCGGCCGCTCGCACCGCGCCAAGATCGGCAAGGCCAAGCTCAAGCTGGCCATCGATCTCACCCGCGAGGTGCTGGAGGTGCCCGCCGACTACAAGATCGGCATCGTGCCGGCGTCGGACACCGGCGCGGTGGAAATGGCGCTGTGGTCGCTGCTCGGCCCGCGCCCGGTCACCATGATCGCCTGGGAATCGTTCGGCGAGGGCTGGGTCACCGACGTCGTCAAGCAGCTCAAGCTGAAGGACGTCGCCAAGCTCACCGCCGGGTATGGCGAGATTCCCGATCTGGCCAAGGCCGACCCCGCCTCCGATATCGTCTTCACCTGGAACGGCACCACCTCCGGCGTGCGGGTGCCGAACGCCGACTGGATCAAGGCGGACCGCGAGGGCCTGACGATCTGCGACGCCACCTCCGCCGCCTTCGCGCAGCCGCTCGATTGGGCCAAGCTCGATGTCGTCACCTTCTCCTGGCAGAAGGCGCTGGGCGGCGAGGGCGGGCACGGCATGCTGATCCTGTCGCCGCGCGCGGTCGCCCGGCTGGAGAGCTATACGCCGCCGTGGCCGATGCCGAAAATCTTCCGCATGACCAAGGGCGGCAAGCTGATCGACGGCATTTTCGTCGGCGAGACCATCAACACCCCGTCGATGCTGTGCGTCGAGGACTATCTCGATGCGCTGAACTGGGCCAAGTCGGTCGGCGGCCTCAAGGGCATGATCGGCCGCGCCGACGCCAACACCCGCGTGCTGTCCGACTGGGTGGCGAAAACCCCGTGGATCGATTTCCTCGCCGCCGATCCTTCGATCCGTTCCAACACCTCGGTCTGCCTCAAGGTGGTCGACCCGGCGGTCACCGCCTTGCCGGCTGACGCGCAAGGCGCGTTCGCCAAGGCGCTGGTCGCGGCGGTGGAGAAGGAAGGCGCGGGCTACGACCTCGGCCACTATCGCGATGCCCCGCCCGGCCTGCGCATCTGGTGCGGCGCGACGGTGGAGACCGCCGACGTCGCGGCGCTGACCGCCTGGCTCGACTGGGCCTTCGCGGAAACCAAGGCCACGCTCGCCAAGGCGGCTTAAGAAGCCGGCGTAACACCTTTCATCACGCGATGCGTCATTGCCGGACTTGATCCGGCAATCCATCCTTCTTCCGAAAATGATGGACCCGCGGGTCAGGCCCGCGGGTGACGCTGAGCCGATCAATTCAGCTTCAACGGACCACACCCATGACCAAACCGAAAGTTCTCATCTCCGACGCCCTCTCCCCCGCCGCCGTGCAGATCTTCAAGGATCGCGGCGTCGAGGTCGATTTCCAGCCCAGCCTCGGCAAGGACAAGGACAAGCTCGCCGCGATCATCGGCGACTATGACGGCCTCGCCATCCGCTCGGCCACCAAGGCGACCGCGAAGATTCTCGCCAACGCCAAGCGGCTGAAGGTGATCGGCCGCGCCGGCATCGGCGTCGACAATGTCGAGATCCCGGCGGCCACCGCCAAGGGCATCATCGTGATGAACACGCCGTTCGGCAATTCCATCACCACCGCCGAGCACGCCATCACCTTGATGCTGGCGCTGGCGCGCGAAATTCCCGCCGCCGACGCCTCCACCCAGGCCGGCAAGTGGGAGAAGAACCGCTTCATGGGCGTCGAGATCACCGGCAAGACGCTGGGCGTGATCGGCTGCGGCAACATCGGCTCGATCGTCGCCGACCGCGCGCTCGGGCTCAAGATGAAGGTGGTCGCGTTCGATCCGTTCCTGTCGCCGGAGCGCGCCAAGGACCTCGGCGTCGAGAAGGTCGAGCTTGAGGACCTGTTCAAGCGCGCCGATTTCATCACCCTGCACACGCCGCTGACCGACAAGACCCGCAATATCATCGACGCCGCGGCCATCGCCAAGATGAAAAAGGGCGTGCGCATCATCAATTGCGCGCGCGGCGGCCTGGTGGACGAGCAGGCGCTGGCGGCCGCGCTCGATTCCAAACAGGTCGCCGGCGCCGCCTTCGACGTCTTCGTCGAGGAGCCGGCGACGTCGAGCGTGCTGTTCGGCCGCCCCAACGTGATCTGCACGCCGCATCTCGGCGCCTCCACCACCGAAGCGCAGGAGAACGTCGCGTTGCAGGTCGCCGAGCAGATGTCGGACTATCTGCTCACCGGCGCCATCACCAACGCCATCAACTTCCCCTCGATCACGGCCGAGGAAGCGCCGAAGCTGAAGCCGTTCGTGGAGCTCGCGGAAAAGCTCGGCTCGTTCGCCGGCCAGCTCACCGAGACCGGCATCGGCAAGGTGACCATCACCTATGAGGGCGAGGTCGCGGAGATGAAGATCAAGGCGCTGACCTCGGCGGCGCTCACCGGCCTGCTGCGGCCGATGCTGGGCGACGTCAACGTGGTGTCGGCCCCGGTCGTCGCCAAGGAGCGCGGCATGGTGGTGGACGAGGTGGTGCGCGCGGCGCAAAGCGACTATGAGAGCCTCATCACCGTCACCGTCACCACCGAGCGGCAGGAGCGCTCGGTGTCCGGCACGGTCTACGCCGACGGCAAGCCGCGTCTGATCGACGTCAAGGGCATCCGCGTCGATGCCGAGTTCGCGCCGTCGATGATCTACGTCACCAACGAGGACAAGCCGGGCTTCATCGGCAAGTTCGCCTCGATCCTCGGCGACGCCAAGGTCAACATCGCCACCTTCAACCTCGGCCGCCACCACCAGGGCGGCGACGCCATCGCGCTGGTCGAGGTCGACGGCAAGGTGCCGGACGACGTGCTCGCCAAGGTGAAGGCGCTGCCGCAGGTGAAGCAGGTCAAGGCGCTGGCGTTCTGAGCAGCCTGCGCGAATCGCGAATCAACCGCGTTGACTATTCAAATGCCCGGCCCGCGAGGTCCGGGCATTTTGTTTTGCCCTGAGCGCGAATTCAGTCGGAATGGAAGCGCGTGCCGTCGCCCTGAGAGTCTGACTCGAAATTCGTGAGTGCGGAAACCGTCATCCTCCGCGAAAGCGGAGGATCCAGTATTCCCAAGCGATCAAAATTTCCCACACGCCCGCGCCGAAGACTGGATCGTCCGCCTTCGCGGACGATGACGCCTGATTTCTGGTCAGGCACTCAAGATGACGGCAATCGTTTCCATGCGGACCGATCAGGCGCCAACGCGCCCGGACTGGCCCTCAAATTGCGGTTCCACGCCCCGTCGTTAACCGGTCGTTAACCGACACTGCTCAAGTTGAAATTAACCAATGACAAACTTTTCGACAGCAGTGAGCGCTCATTCATGGATGCAAAGGTGGAGCCGCAACGTCAGGTGATGCGCCTCCGGGGCCGATCCTACGTCGCGTTCGTATTCTCGCCGTTCATGCCGATCGTGGATTGGCTGGCGGAGATCGACGCGACGCTCGCGAACTCGCCCGGCTTTTTCGCCGGCCGCCCGATCGTGCTCGATCTGGCCGGGGTCGAACTGAGCCCGCACGGCATCGCGCATCTGGTCTCCAGCCTTGAGAGCCGCGGCGTCCGCGTGCTCGGCCTCGAAGGCGTCGAGGCCGGCGCGCTCGACGCCAGCCTGCCGCCGGTGCTGAACGGCGGTCGCGGTTGCGTGGTCGAGCAGGTCGAGCCGCGCAAGGTCGAGGTCCAGCCGCCGCCGCCTCCGGCGCCGTCGCTGTTGCTGCGCGCCCCGGTGCGCTCGGGCCAGCGCATCGTGTTCACCGAGGGCGACGTCACCGTGCTCGGTTCGGTCGGCTCCGGCGCGGAGATCGTCGCCGGCGGCTCGATCCACGTCTACGGCGCGCTGCGCGGCCGGGCGATGGCCGGCATCAACGGCAACGCGCAAGCGCGGATTTATTGCCAGAAGATCGAAGCCGAGCTTCTGGCCATCGACGGCTATTACCAGACCGCCGAGGACATCGGCGACATGTTGCGCCGGCAGCCCGCGCAGGCGTGGCTGGACGGCGAAGTCCTACGCATCACGCCGCTGAACTGATCAACAAGGGAGACAATGATGGCCAAAGTTCTGGTCGTGACATCGGGCAAGGGCGGCGTGGGCAAGACCACGTCGACGGCCGCGCTGGGCGGCGCCCTGGCGCAGCAGGGGCAGAAAGTCGTGGTGGTCGATTTCGACGTCGGCCTGCGCAATCTCGATCTCATCATGGGCGCGGAACGGCGCGTGGTGTTCGATCTCATCAACGTGACGCAGGGCGTCGCCAAGCTGTCGCAGGCGCTGATCCGCGACAAGCGGCTGGAAAACCTGTGGCTGCTGCCGGCGTCGCAGACCCGCGACAAGGACGCCCTGACCGAGGACGGCGTCCGCGACGTCATCGCCGACCTGCGCGAGCGGTTCGACTGGGTGATCTGCGACAGCCCGGCCGGCATCGAGCGCGGCGCGACGCTGGCGATGCGCTACGCCGACGAAGCCGTCGTCGTCACCAATCCCGAGGTGTCGTCGGTGCGCGACGCCGACCGCATCATCGGCATGCTGGATTCCAAGACGGTGAAGGCCGAGAGCGGCGACCAGCTCAAGAAGCACGTGCTGATCACCCGCTACGACGCGTCGCGCGCCGCGCGCGGCGAAATGCTCAACATCGACGACATCCTCGAAATTCTCGCGATCCCGCTCCTGGGAATCGTGCCCGAGAGTCAGGACGTGCTGAAGGCGTCCAACGTCGGCTGTCCGGTCACGCTGAACAACGCCGGGAGCGCGCCGGCGCGGGCCTATAGCGACGCGGCGCGGCGGCTCACCGGCGAGACGGTCGCCATGGTGACGCCGTCCGAACAGCGCCGGGGATTCATGGATCGCCTGCTGGGACGGAGAGCGGCATGAGCATGAACCTTCTCAACCTGCTTCGCCGCCGCACGGCGTCAGCGCCGGTCGCCCGCGAACGGCTGCAAATCCTGCTCGCCCACGAGCGCGGCCTGCGTCAGAAGCCCGATCTGCTCGGCGTGCTGCGCGAGGAAATCCTCGCCGTCGTCTCGCGCCATGTCGCGCTCGACCCGGACAAGGTGATCGTGCGGATGGATCGCGGCCCGGCGGTGTCGACGCTCGAAGTCGATATCGAGATTCCCAACAGCTTCGAGACGCGGCTGGCCGCCGCCAGTTGATACGGGGCGGGGGCCTCGATCCGTGGAGAAACAAGGCATGGAGCTTAAGACATGGAGCTTCTGATTCCGCCCCGTCACCGGGGCCAGTTCCCGGCGCTCAAGAAACAGATCGACAGCGAACGCACCAAATGCGGGCCGATCACCTGGCACGGTTATCTGCGCGTTGTCACCGACGACGCGGAGGTGATCGACGAACTCAAACGCAAACTGGACGCGCAGCCGAGCTGAGGCACGAGGGCTCGGCGCGGTCGAGCCGAGGCGATAAGGTTCGTCGTTGCGAGCGAAGCGAAGCAATCCAGGGGCCATGAAGCAAGGACTGGATTGCTTCGTCGCTGCGCTCCTCGCAATGAC
>JBDHSX010000028.1:0-30104 GCA_039808365.1 Xanthobacteraceae bacterium
GGCCGCGGGGTGCGGCCTGACATGGCGCTCCGCAGAACCGGGCTGTTTCAACCACGGTGTTTGCGATGGGCCCGATTCCGCGATGTCATGAACTGCGTCGAAGACGCGCGTAAACGTCTTTTTCATGCGCAGCGTTGCGCCCGGAACGGCGTGGAGATGAAAGTCGAACCGGCAGTTTTCAACGACCTGCTAGCGTGAAGTCGCTTCAGCCGGCGTCCGGGTTGATTTGCTTTCGGCGGCGGTCCGCTCGGCGCGCATCAGGTGGCGACGAAGCCGTTGCAGATGCTCGGTCATCTCCCGCTTCGCATCCTCAACCCGATCGGATGCGATGTATTCGACCAGCCTGCGGCGATGGGCGACGAGATTGGGAAAGAACTCAATATTCGCTTGCACCACTTGTTGCAGCACGATCTCGGTCAGCGCCTCGACAATCATCTGGAGAACGGTGTTGTCGGTCGCCTGCGAAATCAGGCGGTAGAATTCCGCGCTAGTCGCGAACCGCTCGGAGGCCTTGCCCGTTGCCGGAAGCATGGAGAGCTGGTCGACGTTTCGCTCCAGCGCGGCGAGCGTCGTCGGCCGGATCCGCTCGCAGGCAAGCTGGATGGCGAGCTGCATCACCAATGTGCGGGCCTCGGTGAGGTTGTCCAGTGAAATGCGTCCGAGATGGAACATGTCACGGATCGACTGCGTGACGAGATCGGGGTCGCCCTTGAGAATGAACGCGCCGCCCCGCGCGCCCTTTTGCAGGCCGACGACGCCGGCGATTTCGAGACTGCGCAAAGCCTCGCGCACGGCGGCGCGGCTGACGCCGAGTTTTGCCGCCAACTCCCGCTCGGGTGGCAGCTTGTCGCCCGGGCGCAGTGATCCGGTGGCCATCTCGCGGCGAACCTGCTCGCAGATTTCCTCAAAGACGCGCTTGGTGCGGATCGGCGCGAATTGCGGCTGGGACCGTTCCTTCGCGGCGTCGGCCGCCGGTTGCCGTGCGCCCTTCCCGGTGCGGCTTTTGGCGGCGGTTGCTGTCGTCTTCCTGCTCACGGTCCGATAGCTTTCATTGGCGCCTGCCAGGTCGGGCGCACCGGTCTATCCAATATAGCAACGCGCGCGGATTTAACAGCGGTTCCGAACGGTTCTTGACGCGATAGGCTTAAAATGCATCAATGGTCTGTCCATTATAAAAACAGACCGAGCCGTGAGGCGGATCAAGCCCGCCCGCGCCTGGGAAAGACAACTCCCGGAACGCGGCCAAAACAAAGGAACGGCAGGAGAGGGAGGACATCGTGCGCGCAAGCCGTCTGCCATACGGACCCGGCGGGGCAACCCGCTGATGGATTTGCTGCCGCTTCTTCCCCAGGCGCTCGCGGACGGACTTCTGCTCGGCGCGGTTTACGCGATTGTCGCGGTGGGGCTCACGCTGACCTTCGGCGTGCTGCGGATCGTGAATTTCGCCCATGGCGATTTTCTCGCGCTCGGGCTGTATCTGACGTATCTCGGCGCGATCTGGCTGCATCTCGATCCCTATCTGTCGCTGGTTCTGGTCCTGCCGCTCGTCACCCTCGCCGCGGCCTTCGTCTACCGGCTGCTGATCGCGCCGATCATTCTCGCGCCCGAGCACAATCAGATCGTGGTGACGCTGGGGCTGTCGTTGATCCTCCAGAACGCGATGCTGGCGATCTTCACCGCGGATCTGCACGCGGTGCCCTCGGTGCTGTCCGGGCGGATCGTGAACATCGGCAACGTCTTCATTCAGGCGGCGGCGCTGATCGCCAGCGCGGCCTCGATCGCGGTGTGTCTCGGACTGTACTGGCTGTTGCGATCCACCGAACTCGGCCGGCAAATCCGTGCGGCGGCGCAGGATCGCGACGCCGCGCTGATGAGCGGCGTCAATGTCGACAGGATGTATCTCATCGCCTTCTGCATCGGCGTCGGCTCGCTCGGTCTGGTCGCGCCGCTGATCGCGCCGTTCAACTATGTCAGCCCGTCGGTCGGGTCGAATTTCACCTTGACGGCGTTCATCGTCGTCGTGCTCGGCAGCATGGGCAATTTCGTCGGCGCGCTGATCGGCGGTTTCGTCATCGGCCTGGTCGAGGCCGTGGGCGGCCTTCTCACCGGCGGCTCGATCAACTTCATCATCACCTACGCCATCTTCATTCTGTTCCTGCTGTTCCGGCCGGAAGGATTGCTCGGAGGGCGTCGGCTATGAAGTCGATGCTGGCGCTCGGTCTCGTTGTCGCATTGCTCGCCGCCGTGGCGCCGTTCTTGTCGATCTATGGCCAGCACATTTTCGTTCTGGTGGCGCTGTACGGCGCGGTGGCGCTGGCCTGGAACATTCTCGGCGGCATGGCCGGCCAGATGTCGCTCGGCCACGCCTTGTTCGTCGGCGCCGGCGCTTACCTCTCCACCGCGCTTTATCTGAACCTCGGCCTCAGCCCATGGATCGGCCTCGTGCTGGCCGCCTGTCTCGGCGGGGCGCTCGGCGCGCTGATGGGTTACACGGTGTTTCGCCGCAAGCTGTCCGGCGTCTATTTTGCTTTGGTGACGCTTGCGCTCGCCGAGATGACCCTGCACATCGTCAGCAACGTTCCGGCGCTTGGCGCGGCGAACGGGCTGGCGATCCCGGCGCAGCCCTCGATGGCGAACCTCCAGTTCGCGTCGAAGCTCGGCTATTGCTACGTCGCGTTGGGCGTGCTTGCGGTGGTCGCAGTCGCCATCATCGCCATTCACCGGTCGCGGCTCGGATATGTCTTTCTGGCGATTCGGGAAAACGAGCGCTCCGCCGCCGCGCTCGGCATCGATGTGGTGCAGGGAAAGGTGATCGCGGCGGCGATCAGCGGCGCGCTGGCGGCGCTGGTCGGTCCGATCTACGCCAATTACGTGCTGTTCATCGATCCCGAATCCGTGTTCGGCATCACCCTTTCGATCGATGCGCTGCTGTTCTCGTTCGTTGGCGGTCTCGGCTCGTTGTTCGGGCCGCTGCTCGGCACCGTCGTGCTGGTGCCGCTGACCGAACTGCTCCGTGGCCTGCTGGCCGGTCGGCTGGCCGGCATTCATCTCATCATCTATGGCGTCATTCTGGTGCTGGTGATGCGCCTCGCGCCGCGCGGCCTCTGGGGTCTGCTGAGCGACGCGATCGCACGGAGACGGGCATGAGCGGGCCGCTGTTGCAAGTTCGCGCGGTCTCGCGCTGGTTCGGCGGCCTGCGGGCGGTCGACGAGGTGTCGTTCGATCTGGGAAGCCACGAGATTCTCGGGCTGATCGGGCCGAACGGCGCCGGCAAGACCACGTTGTTCGAGACCATATCCGGCTTCATCCGCCCGACCAAAGGCGCGGTCACCTTCGATGGTCGCGATATCACCGGCCAGCCGCCGCACCGTCTGGCGCGGCTCGGGATCGGCCGCACCTTTCAGATCGTGCAGCCGTTCCGCGAGGTGTCGGTGCTGGAAAACGTGATCGCCGGCGTGCTGGGTCCGAACCGGCCGACGGCCGATCCCCGCGTCGAGGCGATGGCGGTTCTCACGCGCGTCAGGCTCGACCACCGGGCCGGCGTGCTGGCGCGCAATCTGTCGCTCCCCGAAAAGAAACGGCTGGAAATCGCGCGAGCGCTGGCGACGCGGCCGCGGCTCCTGCTGCTCGACGAGGTGATGGCCGGGCTGACCCCGGCTGAGATCGACGAGATCATGGTCATTCTCGCCGACATCAGGCGCGAGGGTGTCGCGCTTCTGATCGTCGAGCATGTCATGCGCGCGATCATGTCGTTGTCGGACCGGCTGGTGGTGATGGCCAATGGCCGCAAGATCGCGGAGGGGCTGCCGGCCATCGTCGCCGCCGATCCCGCCGTGATCGAGGCCTATCTCGGCAGGAGGCATCATGGCGCTGCTTGACGCCAAGGGCCTGCGGGCCGGCTATGGCGATGTGCCCGTGCTGCGGGGAATCGATCTTGCGATCGAGGCCGGGAGCATCACCGCGCTGATCGGCGCCAACGGCGCCGGCAAGACCACGCTGCTGCGCACGCTGTCCGGCATCATCCGGGCGGAGACCGGATCGGTTCGCTATGACGGCCGGGACATTCTGGGCATGCCGCCGCAGGACATCGTTCGCGCCGGACTGGTGCAAGTCCCTGAAGGACGCCGGCTGTTCCCGGACATGACCGTGTTCGAGAACCTTCTGATCGGCTCGTCGTCGCCGGCCGCGCGGCCGCGTCGCGATGACAATCTCGAAATGGTGTTCGGACTGTTCCCGAAAGTGCGCGAACGCCGCGCGCAGCGCGCCGGCACGCTGTCGGGCGGAGAGCAGCAGATGGTCGCGATCGCCCGCGCCCTGATGGCCTCGCCGCGATTGCTGCTGCTCGATGAAACCAGCCTCGGGCTGGCGCCGATCATTGTCGACGAGATTTTCGCCGCGGTGCGCGGGCTGGCGGCGCAGGGCATGACAATCCTTGTCGTCGAGCAGAATACCGCCCTGGCGCTCGAAGTCGCCGATTACGGCTACGTTCTTGAGCAGGGAAGCTTCGCGATGGAAGGCCCGGCCGCCAGCCTGATGGCGGACCCGCGAGTCAAGCAGGCCTATCTCGGAATCTGAAAACCAATAAGGCAAGCACGGGAGACGCAAATGAAACGCATGGTTGGCTTCTTTCTTTCAACGACGGTTTTGCTGGCGGCGTTCAACGCCAACGCCGCCGATGCCGTCAGGGTCGGCGCGGTCTACGCCCTGACCGGGCCCGGCGCGGTCGGCGGCGGCGACGGCATGCGCGGCACCGAGCTTGCGATCGAGGAGGCCAACGCGGCGGGCGGCCTGAAAAATCATGGCGGCGCACGGATCGAATTGATCAAGGGCGATTCCCAGAGCAAGCCGGTCAACGCCGTCGGCGAAACCGAACGGCTGATCAATCAGGAGAAGGTCGTGCTGGTCATGGGCGCGGCGACCTCCAACGAAACGGTGCCCCTGTCGCAGGTCGCGGAGAAATACGGCATCCCCCACATCAACACGATCCCGCAGCAGGAATCCATGACAGATGGTCGTCTGAAGTGGACGTGGTCGACCACGCTGATCGACAGCGACTATGTGGACGGCATCTTCCGGGCGCTCGACATGGTGCACAAGCTCGACCCCGGCAAGACGCGGATCGCGGTGCTCGCGCCCGACAATGAATACGGCATCGAGATGGGCAAGCTGCTCAAGGCGAGGCTGGCCGAGCGCAAGGACCTCAAGGTGGTCTCGTTCATCGAGTACGGCGCCGCGGCGCAGGATCTGCTTCAACCGGCCCTCAAGGTGAAGGCTTCGCAGCCGGATATCGTGATTCAGGTCGGTTATTTCCGGGCCGGCGTGCTGGCGTCGAAAGCCTATGAGCAGCTCGACTTTCATCCCCTCGTGATCGGGACCGGCGGCATGTCGGGCGATCCCAAGCTGCGCAAGGAAATCGGCAAGCTGGTGGAGGGGCAGTTCGCGGTGACGCCGTTCTCCGCCGATCTTCCGGCGGCGGCGAAGGTCGGCGCCGCCTTCGAGAAGAAATTCCAGCAACCGCTGACGCTGAACTCGGCGCTGGGCTATTTCGGCACCAAGGTGGCGATTCGCGCGCTCGATTCCGCCAAGAGCTTCGCGCCCGCCGATATCGCCGAGGCGCTTCGCAAGGTGAAATTCGGCAAGGACGAGATGATTACCTCGTCGGACTATCTCGAATTCGATCCGAACGGCCGCAACAAGGGGCGCGACACCACGATCACCCAGTTCCAGGGCGACAAGCTGGTGACGGTGTGGCCGCCCGAGAAGGCCGCCGCCAAGCCGGTTCTCAAGAATTTCAACACGCCGTAAGCCGCGCGCTGAAGCCGCACGGGTCATCGAAAACAACACGAGCGAACGACAATGACGTCACCGACACGGCCGCTCTACGGGGCGGCCGACCTCGCGCGCCTGATCGACCCCAAGGTCGTGGCCATCGTCGGCGCCTCCGAAACGCGCGGCTCGTTCGGCGAGCGGACGCTGTCCAATATGGCGGCGTTCACAGGCAGGGTGTTTGCCATCAACCCGAAATATCGGACCCTGCTCGGGCGGCCGTGCGTGCCGTCGCTGGCCGACCTGCCGGAGCACCCGGACTGCGTGGTGCTGTGCGTCGCCCGGCCGATGGTCGAGGACATGATCGGGAAAGCCGCGGCCGCCGGCGCGGGCGGCGTCGTGGTCTATGCGTCGGGCTTTGCCGAAACCGCGAAGCCGGAGCGCGTCGAGGCGCAGCAGCGCCTCATCGATCTCGCGCATCGCACCGGCGTGCGCGTGGTCGGCCCGAACTGCGTCGGTCTTGCCAATACGCGATCGAAGGCCGGACTGAATTTCATGCCCGACTATGCCGGCATGGGGCACCTGCAGGGTCCGATCGGGATCGTGTCGCAAAGCGGCGCGCTCGGCTACACCGTGTTGCAAGGCATGGAGCGCGGCATCGGTTTCTCGCACTACCTCGCGGCGGGCAATTCCTGCGATGTCGATGTCTGCGACTTCATCTCCTATTTGGCCGAGGACGACGGCACGCGGGCGATCGTCTGCCTGCTGGAAGGCGTCAAGGACGGCGGACGATTTCTGAGCGCGGCGCGCAAGGCGCGCGAGGCCGGCAAGGCGCTGATCGTCTACAAGACCGGCAATAGCGAAACCTCCGGCAAGGCGGCGATGTCGCACACCGGAACGATGGTCGGCTCGGCCGTCGCCTATCGGACGGCGTTCGAAGAGACGGGGGCGATTGCCGTCGACAATCTCGAAGCGGTGCTGGAGACGGCGTCGTTCTTCGCCAAGACGACCGCGCCGGAGGCGGGGCGGGGAATCGGCGTTCTCTCCACCTCGGGGGGCGCGGCGGTGATCTGCGCCGACAAGGCGGAAGCCCATGGCGTGCCGCTGCCGGCGCTGGAGGCGAAGACCGCCGAGGCCCTGCGCGCGGTGGTGCCGGATTTCGGTTCGGTGGCCAACCCGTCCGATCTCACGGCCGAGGTGCTGAAGACATCGGAAACCTTCGGGTTCTGTCTCGATGCCTTCATGCGCGACGCAAATTTCAGCGCGCTGGTTATGCCGATGATCTTCGCGCACGCCTCGTCGAGCGGCGCGCGGGCGCCGACCATTGTCGAAGCCGCGCGGCGCACTGGCAAGCCGCTCGCCGTGGTCTGGATGAACGAATGGCTCCAAGGCCCCGGAAGCGAGCGGCTCGACGCCGATCCGCGCGTCTGCGTGTTCCGTTCCGCCGATCGCTGCCTGGCGACGCTGCGCGCGTGGTTCGACTGGCATGAGCGTCGCGCGCGGCACACGGCGCCGCGCCAGCGCCGCTCACAGGCTTCGGCGGGCGCGGCGGCGCGGGACATCCTGACGGCGGCGATCGGACATGAAAAATCGCGGTCGCTGTCGGAGGCCGACTCGAAACGGATTCTCGCCTGCTACGGCATCAGGACGCCCCGGGAGATCGTCGCGCGGGATCCGGACGCCGCGATCACGGCGGCGGAACAGATCGGCGGTCCGGTGGCGCTCAAGATCGTGTCGCCGGACATCCCGCACAAGACCGAAGCCGGCGGCGTCAGGCTTGGCCTGTCGCAACCGGCTGACATCCGCGCCGCCGCGCAGGAGATTCTGGCATCCGCGTCGCGTTATGCGCCGCGGGCGCGACTGGAAGGCGTCAGCGTGCAGGAGATGATTCCGTCCGGCGTCGAGATCGTGCTCGGGGTCAAGAACGACCGGCAGTTCGGCCCGCTGATCGCGGTGGGGCTTGGCGGGATCATGGTCGAACTGCTGGGCGACACCGCCGTTCGGCTCGCGCCGGTCTCAGCCGCGACGGCGCGCGAGATGCTGGCCTCTCTGAAAGGCTATCCGTTGCTGACAGGCTTTCGCGGCAAGCCCGGCGTCGACATCGACGGCGTGGTGGATGCGATCTGCCGGCTGTCGGAGCTGGCTCATGATCTTGCCGATGTCGTCGACCAGATCGACGTCAACCCGGTGATCGCCAGCGGCACGGGAGTGATGGCGGCCGATGCGTTGATCATATGCCGATAAGGCCGGGCGTTGGAGCGGGAGCAGCACCATGACACGAAGCGTGGCGATACTCGGGGCGGCGGCACTGCCGGTTGCCAAATGGCAACGGCCGCGCGACGCTGAGATTCAGGTGCTGGAGCATGAGATTCTCGCCAAGGTGGTGATCGCGGCGATGCAGGACGCCGGTCTCGACAAGAGCGAAATCTCGTCGCTGGTGTTCGCGCAGCCGCGGCCCTACACGCAGCAAAAATATTTCGCGACCTTCATCGCCAATTATTTGCGGCTGCACTGCACCGGCACGGTGCAGGAGGTGCTTGGCAACGGCATGACGGCGGCTCTGGCCTTCGAGGCCGCCGCCAATGACATCCTGCTCGGAAAGTCGCGGGTGGCGCTGGCGCTGGGGATCAATTTCGAGTCGGCGGTTCCGGCCGTCGAGCACATGATGAATTCGATGCGCGCCACCGGGGACGTCGATTTCCACGCGCCGTTCGGGTTCACGCCGATCTCTTGGTATGCCATGGACGCCGCGCGCTACATCCATGAATTCAAGTCGTCGCGCGCGGAACTGGCCAGTGTTTCGGTCAAGAACCGCCGCCACGCCGCGCTCAATCCGATTGCGCAATTCCGTAAACCGATCACGCTCGATGACGTGCTGGCGCAAAAGCCGATCGTCGAGCCGCTCGGTCTCTATGAGGTACCGCCTCGCGGCGACGGCGCCGCCTGCCTGGTGGTGGTGGACGAGGAGATCGCGAAGACATCCGGCAAACCTTACGTCAGGATCCGCGGCCGGGGTTTCTTCCATGAGGGCGCGCATCAGATCAACGAGGTGCCGAACGACATGATCGCGCTGGTTTCCGCCCAGCGCGCGGGACAGGCGGCCTATCAGCAAGCCGGCGTCACGGCTGATGACATCGATCTCGCTGAACTTTATGCGCCGTGTACCATCATCGAGGTTCTGGCGAGCGAGGCGCTTGGCCTTGTGCCACGCGGACAGGGCGCGCGGCTATGCGCGGAAGGCGTGACCTCGCTCGGCGGGCGTATTCCCATCGCGACATCGGGCGGGCTTCAATCGCGCGGCCATCCGGCGCACGTCACGCCGTTCTACAGCCTGTTCGAGATCAAGGAGCAACTGACGGGCCGCGCCGGCGAGCGGCAGGTCAGGAATGCGCGGCTTGCGGTCACCAGCGCTGAACTCGGCAACTACAACGCCGCGCTGGTCCATGTGCTGGAAGGGGTGCAATGATGCTGGCGTCGCAAACCATCGACCGCACCCGCGCCTTTCCGCCGCGCATGACGGAATTCACCCAGCGGTTCTGGCAGGGTCTGAGATCGGGCCGGTTCGAAACCACGCGATGCGACGACTGCGAGCGGCTGACGTTTCCGCCGAAACCGTTCTGCCCGCATTGCTGGTCGGAGCGTGTCCGCTGGGTGTCGCTGTCCGGCCGCGGCAAGCTTTATTCGCAGACCGTGGTGCACGCCGCCCCGATGGTATTTCAGGCCGAGGCGCCATATCGGGTCGGCATCATCGATCTCGATGAGGGCTTGCGGATTGCGACCCGCATATTGTCGGAAACGGAGCCAAGACTTGATACGGCGATGGAGGTCGTCATTTTGCGGTACAGGGACGGACCGCTGTTCGCCGCGCGGCCGCGCTAAAGGAATTCTCGCCTTCTCAAGAAGATGGATGCCCGGATCAAGTCCGGGCATGCTCAATTGAGTTAATCCGGCGAGAAATGCGAGTCACAGATCCAGCGTCAGCACCGGCGTTTTCGAGCGCGAGCAGCAGATCATGATCTTGTTGTTTCCGGCCTTGTCTTCGTCGCTGAGAAAGCTGTCGCGATGATCGGGAATACCCTCGATCACTGTGGTCTCGCAGGTGCCGCAGACGCCGTCCGAACAGGAAAAAGCCACATCGACGCCGTTGTCGAGCAGGATGTCCAGAATGGTTTCGCCCGGCGGCACGGTCAGGGTGCGCCCGCTCCGTTGCAGGCGGATGTCGAATCCATCACCCGGATCGATGGTCTCGCTCATTGTCTGATCCCGGCCCTACAACGCGTAGTCGAAACCGGCGCCGAGACTCGCGCGCATGTGAGGCCGGCCGAAGTCGATCCATGATGTCGTGCTCGGCAGCGTCAACGATACCGCGCGGACCATGAAGGTATCCGGATTGCCGACGCCGCCCGGCACAATGCCGCGGTCGCGATAGGCGTTGACGGCTTCGAGCAGCAGACGTCGGGTCATCGCGATTCCGGTATCGCTCGATCCCAGGTTTTCCTTGCTGCGATCGACGATCGGCCTGGTTCCGCTCTGGCAGGCGCCGTCCTGCACCCACAGTCCCGGCAAGCCGGAAAACCAGGTGTCGACCTGGCTCTGATAGTCGAACTGAAAGCCGTTCTCGCGCGTGAACTTTGTCCAGTAGTCGGCGTAGGGCGTCGAGGGATCGCGTTTGACGAAGGATTGCACGCTGGCGTGCGCCGATTCCCGGCCGTTATGACCATGCTCGAATACCTCGCGCATGCGTGCCGGCAGCGGCTCGGTCGGATGGTATGAGAACATCAGGCAGATGGTATGGTTGTCGTCCATCGGCACCCAGGCGTGGCCGCTGAGTTCCGGATATTTCGACTGCGGCGGCACCAGCGAGTAGAACGGCAGCATGAACTGATTCACGCGCCAGTAGTTGGTTTGTTCGTCGAGGCGCCGCTTGGCGCCGATGCTCATGCCAAAGTCCTGCCGCATGCATTCGAAGGTTGGCCGCAGGTCGCGCGTCGCCAGCCATTGGTTGATCGCGCCCTTGGAATCGATGCGGCTGTGCAGGATTGGCGCGTGAGCTGAATCGATCTCGCCTTCCAGCGCCTGGAGCCAGTTGCATTCCTGGATCCGCATCGAGAGGTGGACGTTCTCGGCCGGAACCAGATTCCATTCCAAGTTCGGTAGCGGCGGGGGAGCGGCTTCCGGCCCCATGTAGGTCCAGATCACGCCGTTGCGCTCGCGGCACGGATAGGCGGTGATCCGCACCTTTTCCTTCAACCGGCTCCTGACCGGCTCGGCGGGAGTGTCGGTCACTGCGCCGGTGACGTCGAATTTCCAGCCGTGATAGACGCAGCGCAGCCCGCAATCCTCGTTGCGGCCGAACATCATGGGCGCGCCGCGATGCGCGCAGGCATTGGCCACGAGTCCAACACGCCCTTCGGTATCGCGGAAAGCCACAAGGTCCTCGCCGAGCAACATGACGCGTTTGGGCCGGCCGTCCGTCTCCAGATCCTTCGAGAAGAAGAAAGGAATCCAATACAGACGCATCAGCGATCCCATGGCGGTGCCGCGTCCGACCCGAACCAGCGTTTCATTGTCCTCGTGCGACAGCATGCGTGCTCTCCCTGTTCGGGCCATCGTTCGTCAGGTCGGAGCGACGGTCGCGCCATCCCGTTCGATCAGCGAAATGTCCTCGTCCGCGACGCCGACCTGCTTGGCGATCCACGCCGGATCGGAATCCTTCAGCGGCGGGCGGAGCGCTGGCGGCGAGCGGCCTTCGCGCGCCATCCGCACGATCGTCTCGATCCGCTTGCGTTCGAGTTGCGACAGCGCCTCCTCGACCACCGCCGCTTCCACAATGCAGTCCGGCAGTTCCGGATAGCTGATGCGCCGCACCCAGGTGCCATCGCCAAGCTCGACGGTCTCGGCTTTCAGAACATAGGGCACGCGGAGGTGGTCGATCAGGCGCAAGGCGGCTCCCATGATTTATTACGTATACGTAATAGCATCACGGGCAGGACCGATCAATAGGGATATGGTGCGATGATGTCGGGGCGGGACGTGAGTTGGAAGCGATGGCTGGAAGCCCCGCGCCGCTTCGGAGCCACGGGGAAGGGGATCGTCAGACCGCGCTGCCCTTGTTCGGCGGCGGTTCCGCAACGAGCTTCATGTTGCGCAGAAATTGCGCGCGGTCTTTGGTCGGCACCGGCGCGAGCAGTTCCTCCTGCAACTGAGCGGCGCCGGCGACCAGTCGCAACAATGCCTGTTCGCCCGCCTTGTCGAGGGTGATGGTGGCGGAGCGGCGGTCGGCATCGTTGGCCTCTTTCCTGATGAGGCCGCGATCCGCCATGCGGTTGATCATTTCGCCAAGGGTGCTGCGGTCGACCCTGATGTGAGTCGCCAGCTCGGTCAGCGTCAGGGGACCCCGCTGGTATAGCGTCAGCATCGCGCCGAATTGGCGCGGCGTGATTTCGTTCTGCGCGGTGAGCTGATCGTACAGCGCGGTGGCGCGCGTCTCGATGAGACGCACCAGAAATCCGATGCCGTGATCGAGCTTGAGGCTGCGCGCGATGATTAACGCGGGAGCCTGTTTGTTAACGATGACTGACCTTCTCGATTTCGTCCGTATTGGCATGGAGAGTATCCGCGTCTTCATAAAGTGTGAAATGTCCACTCCTTCATAGAAAGCCAATCCACAGTTGACGGTCAAGCCATTGAGCATCGGGCAATCCGTGGCTGCTTCTTTCGGATCCGTCGTCAAGTGTGATCTCACGACCGGCGAAATGCTCGACGGCGAAGGCGGTTCTACAATGTGGAGCAAGCCAATGCCGGCGCGCGACCGCTGAAGGTCGCCACATGACATTAGGCGATGCCGCTGACCACGCGGCGGTGATCGGCTTCGGGGCGGATCGCGCGAAAAAATGGTGATATTCGCGCCATCCGATGCTCACTCAGCAAAAGCAAATTACCCATTCGAGCCTCCCGAAGTTTCGCTGAAACACAAGTCAAAGATAACTAATAGGTCATAAGCCCGGAACTCGCGTTTGTCGTTTTCAATAAATCGATCAACTCGGTGCCAAGCTCTTTCTGTTTGACGTCAGTTAGCTGTTGGCTCAGCCCGATAGCCGTCATGACGCGATGAGATTGGCCGGCTTCATCGAGAATCGGAACCGATAGCGCCGTGAGGCCCTCGGTGATGCTGTTGGGCTCAACGACGTAGCCTTGCGTCTTCGCATTGGCGACGGCTTTGAGCCATGCTTCCAGCTCGGCTTTCCTTGCCTTCGGATGGAACTGCTTGAATAGTTCCTCAAGCTCGCTGCGACTGAGATTTTCGTGGCTCAGCACGACCCGCCCCATGCTGCCGCGCACGATCGGCACACGCTGACCGATATTGACGTTGATATGAAAGGCCCGATCGGGAGCGACACAATCGATGACGATCATCATGTCGCGCCGCACGCGTTCGCTCAGCATAATGGTGGTGTTGAACCGGGCGGCGATGTCAAGCAATGCGGGCCTTGCGAACTCGAAAAGGCGATCGTCCTTTCGCGCCTTGTGCAACAGTTCCAACAACGATGGAATGCCGAGGCCATAGACTTTGGCCGCTGAATCGAAGGTGACGAGTCCCTCGGCTTCAAGCGTCTTGAGAATCGAATAACAGGTGCTCGGATAGCGTCCGACGCCTTCCGAGATCCTGTTCACGCCGACTGGAGCTTTTGAATTCGCGAGATAGCGCAAGATTTCGATCGCCGCCTGCACCGCGCCGACCGGCTTGACGGGGGTTTTCGATCTCGTTCGGGGCATGCGAATCTCCTTATTCGCTATATAGAATATAAAATCCATATACAGAATACAAGTTGACGGGCGGCACTCCGGATGGTTAGTTTCGATGCGGATGCGCCGCTGCACGGCAGGGGAGTTAAGGCGTTGATCGGGTCATCCGGATCGCGGCCGGAATGGCAGGCGCGGGGCGACTTGCCCGCCCGCCATGGATCGGCGGACTGACGAGGGATCGCTTTGATCGGAGCATTGTCGAAGCCGGATCTCAAGAGTTGCTGAGGAGACCCGCATGGGGCCGTTTCAGAGTCGGATCGACGAAGCCGCACCCGACTTCGCGCGAAACCGGCATGACATGGAGATGCTGATCGCGGAGCTGCATGCCTTGAAGGCGCGTGCCGTCACGGCTTCGAACAAGCGCCGGGCGAATTTCGAAAAACGCGGACAACTCACGCCGCGCGAGCGCCTGGGGCATCTGCTCGATCCGGGCATGCCATGGCTCGAACTGTTCGGTCTGGCCAACTATCTGGTTGATGATCCCGATCCCGAGCACTCCATACCGGGAGCCTCGGCGATCGCCGGCATCGGTTTTGTCAAGGGCACCCGTGTCATGGTGTTCGCGTTCGACAGCGGGATCAACGCTGGCGCCTCGACGCCGCGAACCGGCGAAAAATTCCGCAATTGCCTCGACATCGCGCTTCGCTTCAAATTGCCGTTCATCCAACTGATCGAGAGCGCCGGCGCCAATCTGATGCGCTATTCGGTCGAGGGCTGGGCGCATGGCGGCGGTGTCTTTCGGCGGCTGGCCAATCGATCGGCGGCCGGCTTGCCGACGATCACGGTGTTGCACGGGCCATCGACCGCCGGCGGCGCTTACTATCCCGGGCTCAGCGATTACGTCGTCGCGGTGCGGAACATGGGGCGGGCGTCGCTGGGCGGGGCGGCGCTGGTGAAGGCCGCGACCGGCGAGGACGCCGACCCGGAGCAACTCGCGGGCGCAGAGATGCACGCCACGGTTTCAGGGCTGGTCGAATATCTCGCCGGCGACGACGCGGAGGCGATCGAACTGGCTCGCGATATCGTCGCCCGGCTCGACTGGAATCGCCGTTGCGACCTCAAGCCGCCGCAAGGCTACCAGCCGCCGATCCATCCCGCCGATCAATTGGCGGGGGTGGTGCCGGTCGATTATCGCATCGCTTATGAGGTGCGCGAGGTGGCGGCGCGAGTCGTGGACGGGTCAGTGCTTGAGGATTTCAAGCCGGGTTATGGCCCGTCCCTGGTGTGCCTGCATGGCGCGGTGATGGGACAGTCGATCGGAATCATCGGCAACAATGGCCCGATCGATACCAACGGCGCCGCCAAGGCGGCGCAGTTCATCCAGCTTTGCGATCAGGCGGATCTGCCGCTGGTGTTTCTGCACAATGTCACCGGTTACATGGTCGGGACCAGCTATGAGCAGGCCGGCATGATCAAGCACGGCGCGAAAATGATTCAGGCCGTCGCCAATGCGCGCGTGCCAAAGATTTCCTTTTATATCGGCGCGACGTTCGGCGCCGGCAATTACGGGATGGCGGGCTACGCCTATCAGCCGGACTTCCTGTTCGCATGGCCGAACTCCAAGTCGGGCGTGATGGGGGGCGAGCAGGCCGCGATCACCATGGAGCAAGTGGCCCGCGGTTCGGCCGCACGCAAGAAGATCGACGTGGATGAGGCCAGGCTCGCGCGTCAGCGCGCCGAACTTATCGCGCATTTCGATCGCCAGTCGCATGCGTTTTATACGTCCGGCCGCTTGCTCGATAACGGCGTGATCGATCCGCGGGACACCAGGAAGGTGCTCGGGTTCTGTCTGCAGACATGCCGTGAAGCGAAGGCGCGCGACGTCCAGCCGAATAGTTTCGGCGTCGGCCGGATGTAGGATCGCGGTGATGAAGACCATTCAGAGCGTTCTGATTGCCAATCGCGGTGAAATCGCGGTGCGGATCATCCGGTCGGCGAAGGCGCTCGGTCTTCGCACGATCGCGGTTTATTCCGAGGCGGACGCCGCCGCGCCCCACGTGAAGCTGGCCGACGACGCTGTCTGCATCGGGCCGCCGCCGGTTGCCGAATCCTATCTGTGTGTCGACGCTATTTTGCAAGCCGCCGCGAGAACGGACGCGCAGGCCATCCATCCCGGCTACGGCTTTCTTTCGGAGAACGCCGCCTTCGCGGAGGCGTGCGCCAAGGCGGGCTTGGTGTTCGTCGGGCCGGGCGTCGAGGCGATCCGCCTGATGGGCGACAAGGCTGCCGCCAAGACAAGGATGATCGAAGCGGGCGTCCCCTGCGTGCCGGGCTACCAGGGCAGCGATCAAAGCGATGCCGCGCTGATGGCGGCCGCCGACCGGATCGGCTTTCCGGTCATGGTCAAGGCGACGATGGGCGGCGGCGGGCGCGGCATTCGGCTGGTGAACGCCGCGTCGGAAATATCGGATGCGCTGGCGGCGGCGCGATCCGAAGCCAAAAATGCCTTCGGCGACGATGCGTTGATCATCGAGAAGGCTGTGATCGCGCCGCGTCATGTCGAGATACAGATATTCGCCGACGCGCACGGCCATGTCATTCATCTCGGCGAGCGCGACTGTTCGGTGCAGCGGCGGCATCAGAAGGTTGTCGAGGAGGCGCCGGGGCCGGCGATGACTCCCATGCTGCGCGCCGATATGGGCGCGGCGGCGGTCGAGGCCGCGCGCGCCATTGGCTATCGCGGCGCGGGAACGGTGGAGTTTCTGCTCGACGCGCAATCGAATTTCTATTTTCTCGAAATGAACACCCGACTCCAGGTCGAGCATCCGGTCACCGAAATGATTACCGGGCTCGATCTGGTCGCGATGCAATTCCGCGTCGCCGACGGGCAGCCGCTCGGCATCGCGCAAGACGATGTACGCCTCAGCGGACACGCGATCGAGGTGCGGCTCTACGCGGAGGATCCGGCGAACGGCTTTCTTCCGGCGACCGGCCGCGTCGAGGATTGGGCCGTGCCGCAGATCGATGGCGTGCGCGTGGATTCAGGTGTCGAAGCCGGTCAAAGCATCACGCCGTTCTATGATCCGATGATCGCCAAGATCATCGCCCATGCTCCCAATCGCGACGAAGCCTGCGCGAAGCTGATAGTTGCGCTGAAGCAGACGCGCTTCTTCGGGCTGCCGAGTAATCTTGGTTTTCTGATCGATATCCTGCAACGGCCGGCATTCCTTGATGGCGCGGCCACCACCGCGTTCATCGCTGATGAATATGGGGTGGGTTATACGCCGCCGACTGCCGCCGCGGATATTTATGTGATGGCCGCGGTATTGGAATTCCTCGACGGGCGCGATCGCGCCTTGGCCAAGGTGATTGAGCCGATGGATGAACTTCTCGGCTGGTCGAGCGGCGCGCCGATCACCAGTTACATCGCGTTCGGCGATGGCAAGGCCATGCGCAAATTCGCGGTGCGTTCGCTCGATCTGAATCAATTCGAGGTGACCGAGGGCGCCGTTCGCCATCTCTGTTCGGTCATCCGCCGCACCGCCGGCGAGGCAACGCTGCGGCTCGACGGGGTCAAGCGGGTGCTGCTCTTTCGCCGCATCGGAGAGCGGGATCTGCATCTATCCGAGATGGGGCAGACCTATCGGCTGCAACGCCATCGTGCCGGCGGGCCAGTCGAGAGCCAGGGCGGCGATGGGCGCATTCTGGCGCCGATGCACGGAGTTCTGATCGAAATGCGCGTCGCCCAAGGCGACCGCGTCGCGATGAACGACAAGCTTGCGGTGATCGAAGCCATGAAAATGCAGCACGAGATCAGGGCGCCGCTGTCCGGAGTCGTCAGTGCTGTGCTCAAGACCGTGGGTCATCAAGTGGCCGACAAGGCTGTGCTGATCGAGATCACGCCGGACCAAGCCGCGTGAGCCTTCGGTCAGGGGAAATAGGAGGAGTCTGAGAATGGAACTGCCGGACTGCCAAACGCTGAACCTGACCTTGCGCGGCGGTCGGCTGGACATTCTCATGAACCGGCCGGAACAACGTAACGCCATCAACGCGCAGATGGCGGCGGAGTTGATCGACATCCTGAACCGGCTCCATGCGACACGCGACGTGCGCCTCGTTGTATTGCGCGGTGCCGGCGGCAATTTCTGCGCCGGCGGCGACATCAAGGAGCGCAGGGCGGTTGCCGAGGCGGCGATGCCGGGCACCGATCCGGTGAGGGAGCGCAACGAGCGCGCCGGACGGATGTTTCGCGCGCTGCAGACCCTGCCACAGACGACGATTGCAGCCGTTGAAGGATCGGCGTTCGGCGGCGGGCTCGGCTTTGCGTGTTGTGCTGACCTGACGATCGTCACCGAGGGCGCGCGCATGGGCATGCCGGAAGTGACGCTCGGTATCGCGCCGGCGCAGATCGCGCCGTTCGTCGTCAAGCGTGTCGGGCTGTCCCGCGCGTGTCAACTTGCTCTCACGGCGTCCCGCTTTGACGGCAGGAAGGCTTACGAATTCGGGATCGCGCAGTATCTCTGTGCCGACGACGGGATGGATCTCAAGATCGAGGAAGTGGCGGCACAGGTCATCAGATGCGCGCCGATGGCCAGCGCCGCGACCAAGGAAATCATGTTGGCGGTCGGCCGTGTTCCCGAGGAAGACATGCCGGCATTCGCGGCCCAACGTTTTGCCGCCCTCGCCGACGGTGTGGAGGGGCGGGAAGGGCAGCTCGCATTTGTCGAGAAGCGTCCGCCGGTGTGGGCGGCTGATCCGACGCAATCCGGGAGTGGACAATGAAGCATGAGATTCGCATCGGCGGCGCATGCGGCTATTGGGGCGATAGCGCCGAGGCGCCGCGACAACTGGTCGAGAAGGGCGACGTCGACTATCTCGTCTTCGACTATCTGGCCGAAGTGACGATGTCGATCCTGGTTCGCGCCAAGGCGGCCGATCCGGAAAAGGGCTATGCGCTCGATTTCGTCTCGCGAGTGATGGCTCCGCTGCTGCCGGAAATTCGCAAGCGTGGGATCAAGGTTGTCGTCAACGCCGGCGGCGTCAATATCGCGGCCTGCGCGCGGGCGCTTGGGGAGGTCGCGACGAAGCTCGGAATCGCGCTCAAGGTCGGCACCGTCGAGGGCGACGATCTTCTGCCGCGCGAGACGGAGCTTCGCGAGGCCAACGTCACCGAAATGTTTTCCGGCAAGCCGCTTCCGAAAAAACTCTCCAGCGCGAATGCCTATCTCGGCGCATTTCCGATCGCGGCGGCGCTCGACGCCGGCGCCGATGTGGTGGTCACCGGGCGTTGTGTCGACAGCGCCGTCACGCTCGGCATTTTGATTCATGAGTTCGGCTGGGGCGTCGACGACTACGACCGGCTGGCCGCCGGCACCCTCGCCGGTCATATTCTCGAATGCGGCGCCCAGGCGACCGGCGGCAATTTCACCGACTGGAGCGATGTCGCCGCCGATTGGGAGGACATGGGTTATCCGATCGCGGTGTGTCGGCCCGACGGCGCCTTCGAGATCACCAAGCCGCCGCGAACCGGCGGTGTCGTCAGTCGCCTGTCGGTCGGCGAGCAGATTCTCTACGAGATCGGCGACACGCGCGCCTATGTGATGCCGGACGTGATTTGCGACTTCTCGCAAGTCAAACTCGATCAGGTTGGCCAGAACCGTGTCGCCGTCACCGGCGTGCGCGGCCGGCCGCCGACCCTATTCTACAAGGTTTCCGCGACCTATCCCGACGGCTATCGCTCGACCGCGACAACGCTGATCACGGGTTTTGATGCCGTTGCCAAGGCCCGGCGCTATGGCGACGCCATTATCGCCCGGACCCGGCGTATCTTCGCCGAGCGTGGGCTTGGCGACTACACCCAAACCGCCGTGCATCTGATCGGCGCCGAGACGCTATGGGGGCAGAATCGCACGGCGCGGGCCGAGGAGGCGCGCGAGGTGGTGGCGCAGATCGAGGTTCGTCACAGCGACCGCAACGCAATCGAGATATTCTCGCGCGAGGTGACCGGCGTCGCCCTGTCGATGACGACCGGCCGTTGCGGGGTCGGCTCAGCGGGCCGCCCCGAAGTCACGCCCGTCGTGGCGCAGTTCGCCTTTCTGATCGAGAAAAGCGCCATTGTTCCGATCGTACGCGTCGATGGGATTGACGCTGGCGCATCGATTCCGGCCTCGGCAACTTTCAATGATGCCGGAATTCCCGAGCCATCGACGGCTCCCGAGCATTCGTCCGATCAGCGTGAGATGGTCAGCGTGCCGCTCATCCGCATCGCGGTGGCGCGGAGCGGGGACAAGGGCAATAGCGCCAATGTGGGAGTCATGGCGCGGCGACCTGAATTCTACGACACGCTCTGCCGCGAGCTGACGCCGGATCGCGTGAAGCAGTATTTCGCTCACGTCACCAAGGGCGCGGTTCACGTCTTTCCCGCCCCCGGCTTCGATGCGATCAATGTTCTGATGCACGAGAGCCTTGGCGGCGGCGGCACATCGTCGCTCAATCTCGACAAATTGGGAAAGACCTATGGTCAGCAGATTCTCGCCATGTCGGTGCGTGTGCCGGCGGTGCTGATCAACCAGAGCTGATGCGCGCCATTCAAGTTGCAACCATCATATCGAGAGGCATCAATGTTTACCCCGGAGCATCTGGAACTTCAGGCCACGGTTCGCCGGCTGATCGACAAGGAGATCACGCCCCACATCGACAAGTGGGAAAGCGAGGAAATCTTTCCGGCTCATACGGTCTTCAAGAAGCTTGGCAACGCTGGTCTGCTTGGCGTCAACAAGCCGGTTGAGTTCGGCGGCATGGGGCTCGACTACACGTTCGAGATCGCCTTTTGCGAAGCGATCGGCGAGATCGGCTGCGGCGGCGTCGGAATGGCGATCGCGGTCCAGACCGATATGGCGACGCCGGCCCTGGCGCGACACGGCTCGGATGAACTGCGCGAGATCTTCCTCAAGCCGACGATCGCGGGCGACTATGTCGTATGTCTCGGGGTTTCTGAATCCGGCGCGGGCTCCGACGTCGCTTCGGTCAAAACGACCGCCACCAAGGACGGCGACGATTATGTGATCAACGGATCGAAGATGTGGATCACCAACGCCACGCAGGCCGACTGGATGTGCCTGCTGGCCAATACCGGCGGCGACAATGTTCACCGCAATAAATCGCTGATCTGCCTGCCATTGCGCGAGAACGGCAAGCTCCGCGACGGAATCACGATGCAGAAGATCAAGAAGGTGGGCATGTGGTCCTCGGACACCGCGCAAGTGTTCTTCGACAATGTGCGGGTTCCGCAGCGATATCGCATCGGTGAGGAGGGCCTCGGCTTCACCTATCAGATGCAGCAATTTCAGGAGGAGCGGCTGAGCGGCGCGACGCGGCGCGTCACCGCCTTGTCGAACGTGATCGCGGAGACCATCGCCTACACGCGCCAGCGCAAGGCTTTCGGTCGCTCCATCCTGGACAATCAGGCCGTGCATTTTCGCCTCGCCGAGTTGAAGACACAGGTCGAATTACTCCGATCCCTGATCTACCGGGCTGCTCAGGTCCACATGAGCGGCCAGGATATGACGGAGCTTGCGTCCATGGCGAAGCTGACCGCGGGGCGGCTTTGCCGCGAAGTCACCGATAGCTGCCTGCAATATTGGGGCGGCATGGGATTCACGTGGGAGAATTCGGTTTCGCGGGCGTGGCGCGACCTGCGCCTGATCTCGATCGGGGGCGGTGCGGACGAGATCATGCTGACGATCATCTGCAAGCACATGGGAACGCTGCCGGGGCGCCGCTGAACAAATCTTATCGGCGGATCAAACGGTCGCGCTGGAAAACGAAAGAGTTCACTTCAAAACGGGTTCCATAATTCAGGGAGAGAACCGATGTTTTCTTTTCGACGGACGCTTGCCGTCCTTGCCTTTCTCGGACTTGCAGGTGGTTCATGTCTCGCCGCCGGCAACGGGCCAGGCGTGAGCGATATCGAAATCAAGCTCGGCCAGACGATGCCTTACAGCGGGCCGGCTTCGGCGTTCGCGACGATTGCCAAGGCGCAACTCGCCTATTTCAAGATGATCAACGAAAAGGGTGGTATCAACGGCCGCAAGGTCAATCTCATCTCGCTTGATGACGGTTACAACCCGTCAAAAGCCGTCGAGCAGACTCGCCGATTGATCGAACAGGACGAGGTGCTCGCGATTTTCCAATCGTTGGGCACGGCGTCGAACGCGGCCACGCAGAAATATCTCAATCAGAAGCATATCCCGCAATTGTTCGTTGCGTCGGGAACGTCCCGGTTCAACGATCCGGAGAAATTTCCTTACACGACCGGATGGTCCCCGAACTACGCATCCGAAGGCGCCATCTATGCGAAGTACATTCTGTCCCATATGCCGAACGCAAAGGTCGCCATTCTTTATCAGAACGACGATCTCGGACAGGACTATCTGAACGGCTTCAAGAAGGCACTTGGCGACAAGGCGGCGTCGCTGATCGTGAAGGAGGTGCCTTACGAGGTCAATGAGCCCACGATCGACTCGCAAATCGTGATTCTGAAAAATTCGGGGGCTGACGTCTTCTTCAATGTCGCGACGCCAAAGGCGGCGGCTCAGGCCATCCGCAAGGTCGGCAGCCTTGGCTGGAAGCCCACTCAGTTCCTGGTGAATTTTTCCGCCTCGGTCGGCGCCGTGCTGACGCCGGCGGGTCTTGAGAACGCCAAGGACATCATTTCGTCCGCTTATCAGAAGGATCCGAGCGATCCGCAATGGAAGGACGATGCAGCGGTTCGCGAATGGAGCGACTGGATGGACAAGTACAATCCGACGGCCAACAAGAACGATATCCTGAATGTCTATGGTTACAACTCGGCGCAGACGATGGCCAAAGTGCTTGAACTCGCCGGGAACGATCTCAGTCGTGAAAATCTCATGAAGCAGGCGAGCCACCTGGATTTCAGCCTCCCCATGCTGTTGCCGGGCGTCAGGATCACGACAAGTCCCGCTGATTTGCGTCCCATGAAGCAGATGTGGCTGCAAAAATTCGACGGGACGAGATGGGTCCTGTTCGGGGACGTCATTGACAGCAGCAATCACTAGAAATTTGCGGGTTCGCCCGTAAGTGCCTGCTGGGAGAAGGCGGAGTGGCCATCGTCGCTCCGCCTTTCTCGTGCTGCGAGAACGCCATTCAAAACAGAGCTTGTTTCCCAAAAGCTTCAGCACGGGCTTGGCTCAGTGCCCGGTGGCGCTTCAGTACCGAGAAGCGTTCGCGGCCCCTGAAGACAAATTTAGATCGCGTCATGCAAACGACGGCAGATCGACGACCGGCTATTTGCGCTTCTCGCCAAAGACGCCGAAAGATATAAGTTTCTCATAGATGTCGGCCATCGCTTCGATCGATGGCGTGGAGCGCTCGACGTAGTTGTACTGATAGAGCATCGTCATATAGCTCCGGATCCCCATCAGCATGAATACGACTGGCGGCAATTCTTCCGGCTGATATCCGGTGATTTCTTGCTTGGCGATGCTTCGCTCCAGGGCGTGCAGGTATCCTTCGTATAATCTCACGACGTGCCGGCGGTATGCGTTGGGTGCGAAGACTTCAGCCTCATTGAGCACACGAAGAAACGCCGGATTCTTGCGGCAAAAATCGAAATAAGCCACGAAGCGAGCACGGTCGCGGGCAACACCTGTCAATGACTCGTCGACCTGCGCCTGGATATGCGTCGTCAAAATGTCGCCCAACAGCGGCAACAGCTGATCGAATATGTCCTGCTGGCTTTCGAAGTAATTGTAAAAGGTGCCATTCGCGACCTTGCAGCGTGCCGTGATCTTGCTGACGGTGGCGGCAGCATAACCCTCATCGCCGACGATATCGATTGCAGCGAGTAAAAGCGCGCGCCGCGTCTTTTCCTGCTTGTCCGCGCGTGACGTCTTCACCCGAACGAGTCTGTGAGGGCGTGCGCCGCTGGCTGTCATTTTGGTCATTGCACCAATGTTCGTTGGGATCCGGGTGGGTGGATTCCGGAGTCTTTCAAAAGCCTGCCTCGGTTTCAAGAGCGTGCCAGGAGTTGAAGCGGGTTATCGCGGGGAACCGAGCATAAAATATGAATAATCAGCCATAAATTTCTAACAAGAATATTGACTTCGGAAAAAGAAATAATCTGCATGCCGGATTATTGATATCTATATACGTGAGATTTTCGTGCATTTCCTCAAGATCCATGACTTTGTATGTGTTAAAAAATGAACGATCAGTCATTATTCTATTGACGGAAATTGCTTTGTCGATCCATAATCGCGATGAGGAAAAGAAGCCGTCGAGGCTTCTCAATAAGGGAGGTTGAGTTCGATGATCGGTCGATATTCGTTGCCCAAGGCGATGGCACTATTTTTTGCCGGCGCCGCGATGATCGGTTTGGGCCTGCAAACCCAGGCGTGGGGGCAGGAACCGGTTCGCATTGGTGTCATCACCGACATGAACGGTCCTTATTCGTCATTGTCCGGCCCCGGTGTCGTCATTGGCACGCAGATGGCCGTTGACGAGATGGGTGGCAAGATTCTCGGGCGCCCGATCGAGGTCATCAGCGCCGACAGCGGCTTGAAACCCGATATCGCGACGGCTCGCGCGCGCGAATGGTACGATCGCCAGAATGTGCAGATGATCGTCGAATCTTCGGATTCGGCTTCCGCGGTCGCGCTTCAGAAGCTGGCGGCGGACAGGAAGAAGATCACGTTCTTTCACTCCGGCACGACGGCGCTGACCAACCAGGATTGCTCGCCTTATGGTATCCACTACGCTTGGGATACGTATTCGATGGCCAACGGCGCGGCCCGCGCCGCGGTGCAGGCGGGCGGCAAGTCGTGGTTCTTCATCAGCGCGGATTATGTCTTCGGCAAATCACTGGAAGCCGACGCTTCAAAAATTGTCCGCCAATTGGGCGGGGAGGTGCTCGGATCGGTCCGGCATCCGCTGAATGCCTCGGATTTCGCATCATTTCTGCTTTCGGCGCAGCAATCCAAGGCCCAGGTCGTGGGCCTGGCGAATGCGGGTGGCGATACGCAAAACGCCGTCAAGCAAGCAGCCGAATTCGGGCTGGGGCGAACGCAGAAGATCGTGCCGCTGCTGATGTTCGATACGGATGTGAAGGGGCTCGGCCTGAAGGTTGCTCAGGGCATGGAGTTCGCGACCGCGTTTTATTGGGATTACGATGATCGCTCGCGCGAATTCTCAAAGAAGTTTTTCCCGCTGCATAAATCGATGCCGACGATGAATCACGCCGGTGCCTATTCGGCCACGCTTCAATATTTGCGCGCGGTGCAGGCCGCGGGCACGCTGGATTTCGATGCGGTGATGAAACAACTCCGTTCGGCCAAGATTGACGATGCATTTGCCCGGAATGGCCGGGTCCGCGAGGACGGCCGTATGGTTCACGACATTTATCAGGTGCGTGTGAAGCGACCGGAAGACTCAAAGGATGCCTTTGACATTCTGGAGGTCAAGCAGACGATCAAGGGTGATGACGCCTTTAAACCTCTGTCAGAGAGCACCTGCCCGCTGGTCAGGAAGTAAGTATTCCCAGATGGCACCATGGCGACAGGCTGCGCGTCGGCAGCCTGTCGCTATTGGAATGACGAGATGCCAAGCGGCATTGCCGGATTGAATTGGATCGTGGCGTGATCCGCCGTCCTCAAGGATAAAAAAGGTATGGGCGAATTGACTTCGTTTGACTTTGGTCTCGATGAGGAAACCCGGATGCTTCGCGATACCGTTCAGGCTTTCGTCCGGGCGGAGCTTGCGCCGCGAGCGCAGGCGGTCGAGCTGGCCAATGATTTCCCCGCGGATATGTGGAGGAAGCTCGGCTCCCTCGGGCTTCTGGGCATTACCGTGGATGAAGCTTATGGCGGCTCGGGGCTCGGCTATCTGGCGCATATCGTCGTCATGGAGGAAATTTCCCGCGCATCCGCCGCCGTGGGGATGTCCTACGGCGCGCATTCGAACCTGTGTGTGAACCAGATTCATCGCAATGGAACGGAACAGCAGAAGCGTCAATATCTTCCGAAGCTGGTGTCCGGCGAACATGTCGGCGCGCTGGCGATGTCCGAAGCCGGCGCGGGTTCGGACGTCGTTTCGATGAAGTTGCGCGCCGAAAAGGTCGGAGATCGCTTCGTGCTGAATGGCACCAAGATGTGGATCACCAACGGACCGAACGCCGATACGCTGGTGGTCTATGCGAAGACGGATCCCGCCGCGAAATCGAAAGGAATCACGGCGTTCATCATCGAGCGTGGGTTCAAGGGGTTTTCGACATCGCCGAAGCTCGACAAGCTGGGCATGCGCGGCTCCAACACCTGCGAATTGGTGTTTGAGAATTGCGAAGTGCCCGAGGAGAATGTTCTCGGTGAAGTCGGGCAGGGCGTGCGCGTTCTGATGTCCGGCCTGGACTACGAGCGCGCCGTGATGGCCGCGGGGCCTCTCGGCATCATGGCGGCGTGCCTTGATCTCGTTGGTCCATACGCGCGACAGCGCAAGCAGTTCGGCCAGCCGATTGGTGATTTTCAACTGATTCAGGGCAAGCTCGCGGACATGTATACGTCGCTCATGACGGCGCGCGCCTATCTCTACGGCATAGCGCGCGCGCTCGACAGCAAGGCGATCGACGGCCATGCCGCGCGCAAGGACTGCGCCGCCGTGATCTTGTACGCGGCGGAGCAGGCCACGAAAGTCGCGGGCGACGCCATCCAGATCATGGGCGGGATCGGTTATATGAACGAATGCCCGGCGGGCCGATATTGGCGTGATGCGAAGATTTTTGAGATCGGCGCCGGCACGTCGGAAATCAGACGCATGTTGATCGGGCGGGAGATCGCCAGGTTGTCGGCATGACCGGGGAATCCGCGAATCCGCCAGGCGAGGACACGAGCGGGGGCGGGCGTGTCGCGCTGGTGACGGGCGGCTCCTCCGGGATCGGCCGGGCGGCGGCGCTCGGTTGGGCTCGCGAGGGTTGCAAGGTCGTGATCGCGGACGTCGACGACACCGGCGGCGTCGAAACGGTTCGTCTGGTTGAAGAGGCGGGTTCAAAGGCAATCTATCAACGAGCCGACGTGACCGATGCCGTGGCCTGTGAGCGGCTCGTCGAGGAGGCCTTGCGGTGTTTCGGTCGCCTGGATATCGCGTTCAACAACGCGGGAATCACCGGCCCTTCCGCGTTCGTCTCAACATATCCGGCCGCCGATTGGCGGCAGGTCGTGAACGTCAACCTCATCGGCGTGTTCAACTGCATGCAGCCGCAATTGCGGCTTTTCGAGGCACAGCAATCCGGCGTCATTATCAATACGGCGTCCGTGTTTGGTCTTCGCGGCGCTCCGGGCGGAAGCGCTTATGCGGCGGCAAAGCATGGGGTGATCGGACTGACCAAATCCGCGGCGCTTGAGTATGGCCGCAAGGGTATTCGCATCAACGCGATCTGTCCCGGCTATATCGAAACGCCGCTTGTCGTCGGTCCAAACGCCGCTGTTCCGGATCAGATATTGGCTGATAAAATTCGCCGGACCGGGTCGCGCCGACTTGGTGAGCCGGGTGAAGTCGCCGCTTTGGCTTTATGGCTGGCGTCACGATCGGCGTCGTATGTTAACGGTGCTTCAATCTCGGTTGACGGCGGATTCCTGGCGTCATGACGATCGGGACGAGCCGGCAACAGACATGACCGACCGGAATCCAAATATGGCCTCACCGTGTTTACCGACGATGACGAGATTTCGACCGCGACTTCCAGCGAATCCAGATTGATCGGTGTCGATCATACACTTCGAACCGATGCGCGAGCGAGAACTGTCCATGACCTTGAAACAGGCTGCTAATCTTGTCAGGCGCGTGAATACCGGCGATATCATGAGCCGTGGTGCGCGCCGGCATCGAAACAAAATCGCCGTTATTATGGGCCAGCAGCGGCTGACCTATGGGGAATTCGATGCGCTCGCCAATCGCATCGCGCATGGGTTGCTCGCAGCTGGCCTCGGAAATGGCGCGCGGATCGGCGCCCTCGCCAGGAATTCGATCGAGTTTCTGGCGCTGTATTTCGCCGCCGCCAAAGCCGGCGCTGTCTTCTGTCCGTCCAACCCGGCGCTCCCAGACAAGGATCTGGTGCATGTGCTCGGCCATGCGGAAGTCTCGGCGATTTTCGTCGATCCGGAGCGCTTTGAACACTTCACGGAACTTGCGAGGCAGGTGCCATCGATCAAACGAGTTTATACCATCGGCGAGCAGGCGGGTGGCGGTCGATCGCCGGTGAATTCGCTGATGTCATTGGCGGAGGGGCAACCGTCCACGGATCCCGAAACCGGGATCGGTGACCGGGACATCGCCATGATGATGTACACCAGCGGCACGACCTCCGCGCCGAAGGGCGCGATGCTTTCGCATATCAACGTGACGACGGGAGCCATCCACAACGCATTCGCCTGCGAGTTTGACGACCATTCGATCGCGACCGCGATCCTGCCGTTGTTTCATTGCGGCCAATTGTCGATCACGAGCGGCACCCTGGCGCGCGGCGGCACCGTGGTTATTTTCGACGGCTTCGATGCGGATCGGCTTCTGGAAGCCATTCCGCGCGAGCGCATCACATGGATGTTTGCGCTCCCGGCGATGTACCGCGCGCTGCTGGCCCATGACAGGCTGGATGCGACCGATTTATCAAGCCTCGACTTCTGTCTGTATGCGATGGCTCCGATGGATCAATCGACCTTGCGGGAAGCATCGCGCCGATTGAATGCGCGGTTCGCGCTCACGAGCGGACAGACGGAAGCCTATCCTCCGACCGTGGTCTTTTCGCCTGAGTATCAGTTCACCAAGGAGGGACCGTATTGGGGACGCGCCATGCCGCTGGTCGATCTGGCGATCATGGATGACAACGGGCTCCTGGTCGAAGACGGAAGTGTCGGTGAAATCGTGTATCGTGGCCCCATGGTGATGGAAGGCTATTACAAGGACCCTGAAGCGACGGCGCGCGCCTTCGAGGGCGGCTGGTTCCACTCAGGTGACCTCGGGCGGTTCGATCAGGACTCCCTGCTGATTTTCGTCGATCGCAAGAAGGACATCGTGAAGACGGGCGGCGAGAATGTCTCTTCCGTCAAGGTTGAGAGCTGTCTGCTCGGTCATCCCGCGATCCAGACAGCGGCGATTTTTGGAGTCCCGCATCCTCGATGGAGCGAGGCCGTTGTCGCTGCGGTGTGCCTTGCACCGGGTGTCGCCGTGGCCGAAAGCGAATTGATTGCATATTGCAAGATGAATCTGGCGCCATTCGAGGTGCCGAAGAAGATCGTTTTTCGCCAGCAGCTTCCTCAAACGGCAACCGGTAAGCTTCAAAAGTTTCGGCTGCGGCAGGAATTGAAGGATCTGTTTGACGACCATTCGGAATAGACGAATTTGTTCAGCGGGAATCCCCGTCTTTGATCAGATTATATTTTATGCGCTTTCTCGCTATTCCTTTCGAAGTGCCGCGCGATGTTGTTGCGCTGAATGGCGGAGGAGCCACCGACAATCGGGAAAATCAGAATATCGCGCACATAGCGTTCCATATCGAACCCCTCGACGCATCCATAGGCGCCGAGAATTGATTGGCAGGCTAGCACGGTCTTATGAGCCCGTTCAGATACGAACAGCTTTGCCATTGACGATTCGACGGAGCATGGCTCGTTGTTTTGGGCGAGCGTGGCGGCATGGTACAGCATGAGCCGGCTTGCGTGCAGATCGGTGCGGGCGTCCGCCAGCGCATGGCGGATAACCTGAAATTCGCCAATCGGTTTGCCGAATTGCCGACGCGTTGCCGCATAGTCTGTAGCGTCGGCGACGGCCGCCTCAGCGATGCCGAGCGCCATGGCGGCGACTTCAAGCTTCTCGACATCCAGTCCGGGGCCGACGATGAATGACCAGCCCTTGTTCCATCCGGCCTCGCCGCCAAGAATGTTCTGGGCGGGAATTTCGACGTTATCAAACGTGATGTCGGTGGTGCACGCCCCGCCACGCATTCCGATGCTCTTGATCTTCTCGATATGAACGCCCTTGGCCTCGCGGGGCACCAGAACGATCGAGAGATTCTGATAACGCGGAGCCGCCGGATCCGAGCGGACGACCGTATAGATATAGTCGGCGACGTTCGCGCCGGTGATAAAGCGTTTCGCGCCGTTCACGACGATCTTGTCGCCGTCGCGACGAGCGGTCGTCCTGACGCTGGCGACGTCGCCGCCGACGTCCGGCTCGGTGACGCCGAACGCAAACATCAGCTTGCCGGCGGCGAGTTGCGGCAGATAGTCCCGCTTTTGCGCTTCGGTGCCACATTTGAGCACGTTCATGCCGCCATAACAGGCGGTGGCGATGTAAGGAACGGCGACGGCGAGACTGCGCTTGGACAGTTCCTCGATGACCGCCATGGTCGCGGGAATGTTGCGGCCGGCACCGCCGTATTCCTCGGGGATCGTCAGTCCCATCACGCCGAGGTCGGCGAGCTTGCGGTACACGTCCTTGGGAAAGACGCCGTCGGCGTCCCATCGCGCGGCTTCTGATCGCGGCATCTCGGCCGCGACGAAACGGCGCAGGGTTTCGCGCAGCAT
>JBDHSX010000029.1:0-29691 GCA_039808365.1 Xanthobacteraceae bacterium
GACGCGGCGAATTTGCCGGCGAGGCTGGATAAAGCGGCGCAGGGCAAGCCGTCAGGCAAATCACGCGTCCATAAACCCTCGCTCGACGAGATGGGCATCGCCACCTGGCACGAGGTCAAGCCGGTGCAACAAGCCAAGCCACGCAAGCCGACGCTGGATGAAATGGGCCCCGGCACCGAGAGCCGCATCTACCAGCCGACCTCCTCGCGCGAGGCCGGCCCCGAATTCGGCCCAAGCCGAAGCCCAAGCCCGCGCTCATCCGCCGGCGCGCCGGGCCGGCGCGGCGGGTGGAAGAAGCGGTAGGTCGAGAGTCCCGGCCGCCATCGGCCTCGCGCGGGAATGACGCGCGTAGGTCTTCCATGTCGGCCTGTAATCGTCGTCGGCCTGATCGCCCCACATCGCCCAGTTGTTGCGCGTGCCGCGGGCGAACAATTCGATGAACGGCCCCGGCGAGCAGGCCTCGATGATCGCATATTGCTCGTCAGGCTTGCGTGAATGTTCACGCTTGCGCGTCGCCAGCAGATTGACCTGCCGCCGTCCCGGCGCCAGCGTCCGCGCGTTCTTGCCGCGCACGCCGAACAGAATCAGCTCGGTGACGTTGCGGAAATAGAAGCCGACGCCGCGTCCGTCCGAGCCGCCATCCTTGCGCACCTTGTGCCAGACGATGTTGGACTTGTAGGTGAAGCCCCACGCCTGCATCACCGCGAGCCCATCCGGGAGCATGGCGTTCGGACACCATAGATAGAGATGCGCGGTCGGCGCGGCGATCTCGGCGACGGGCAACGCCTTGATCTCGTCGAGCTTCATCGTGCCGTAGCGCGACAAGCGTTTATGTTCGGGCGCGACCTTGCCGGTGCTGTTGGCGAACTGCCATGGCGGGTCGGCCAGCACCGTCGCGAAATGACGGCCCTCGGCAAAGCGCAGCAGATCCTGTCCGGCCGGGAGCATCGACGACCCCACTCGTATCGGGCACATCGGCCAATATAGGCGTGTTACCTGTCGCGGAACATCATGTTCATGATGCCGTCACAAGGTGTCCGGTGGATAATCCCGGACGGCGTACCCGGTTGCCACTATCGGCCTCGGCCTGCTACGGGGTCGCATCACTCAGAGGCGCAGGCGGGGACACACGCGATGGCGGGCACCGATCTCGACGGCATCATCCGCAAGTTGGCGAAGCAGCAGCACAAGAGCCTGACGGCCGCCGTGAAGGCCAGCCGCGACCGCTACCTCGCGCTGGCGGGCAAGGCCAGCGACGCCGCCGGCAAGCAGCGCTATCGCCAGATGGCGAAACACGCGATGGAGCAAGGCGCGGCGGCGGCGCGACGCTTGCAGATGTCAGCCGACAACGCCGCCGACAGCTACGCCCGCGCCATGCGCAAGGCCGCCGAGGCGGCGATGGCCGCCCCGGCCGGGGCGGCGAAGGCCGAACCGAAAGCCAAGCCGGAACCCAGGCCGAAACCCAAATCGCCGCGCGCCAAAAGGTGACCGGCGGCTCCGCTTAACCCGGCGTTAACGACAAATCGGCGATCCATGCCGTCAATCGGCCCCGATCCCGACAAGATCGGCTGTATTGATGGCCTGTCATCGTGCGGGGACATCCGCGCTCGCATCACGCGAAAGGAACAGCAGATGAACGCAACTTCGCCCGAGACCACCGAACCCACGGAAACCGACGAAAACCTCGCCGCCGTGTCCGATGTCGAGGCCGGCATTCGCGACTTCGTCCGCAACGACGTCGCCTATCTGCGCCGTCCGGGCGCGACCATGGCCAGCAGCGAGCCGCCGCTCGACGCCGGCGCCGAGGCGACCGTCAACAGCGTCAACTCGCTGATCCAGCGCGTCGCCGGCACCTCGCTAGCCGAGATCGAGCGCCTGATCACCGAACTCGAAGGCTTGCGCGACCTGCTGCACGCCGAAGGCCAGCGCGTCCAGCGCGAGATCTCCGGCTATGCCCAGCTCAGCCAGGCCGCCATGAAGTCGACGCGGATCATTTCCGAGAACGTCGCGCAGTGGAAAAAGGCCGCCGAAAACCTGCGGCGCGATTGAGGTCGGCGCGAGCCACCCAGGCGGCTAGGACGTCTTCGTCTTCTGATGGAAGCAAAACCCGTCATTGCCGGGCTTGACCCGGCAATCCATCTTCTTGAAACGAATCTTGTTTTTGATGGATGCGCGGGTCAGGCCCGCGCATGACGATTCCAGGCAAACTAACCGCTTGAGCCGGCGGCGCGGCGCGGCGCGAAGGCAATCGCCAGAAACGAATAAACCAACTCGCCGCGTTGGTTGACGCCGCGATTGCGCGCCTGGACGATGCCCCATTCCGGGCGCTTCTCCGAGGCGCGCACCGTTTCGATCACGCTGTCGAAGGTAACGGTGTCGCCGGCCAGCACCGGCTTGTGCCATTTCAACTCGCGAAAGCCGGGCGACGGCCCCCACACCGCCGGCGTGCCGCCGGCGGCGAGCGTCTCCGCCGTCTCCTGCTGGCCCTTCGCCACCAGCAGTTTCATGCACACCGAGCCGACATGCCAGCCCGACGCGGCGAGGCCGCCGAACAGCGAGTTGCGCCCGGCCTCCTCGTCGAGATGGAACGTCTGCGGATCGAACTGGCGCGCGAACGCCTTGATGTTCTCGGCGGTAAAGGTGAACGAACCGAATTCGCGGCGCTGGCCCACCGCGATGTCCTCGAAAAACTTCATGCGCTGTCCTTAACTCGCCGCCGCGACGTCGCGACGCTTGACGATGATCGGCGAGGTCGACTCCAGCAACACCTGACCGGCGGCGTTGCGGACCCGCATCCCGAAGGTGACGATACCGGTGCCCGGCCGGCTGCGCGACACCCGCGCCTCCTTGACCTCGACATCGAGCGTGAGATCGTCGCCGGGACGAAGCGGCGACAGCCAGCGCAGTTCGTCGACGCCGGGCGAACCGAGGGACGCGGTGCGGCTGATGAAGCCGTCGAACAGCATCCGCATCATCAGCGAACAGAGGTGCCATCCCGACCCGGAAAGCCCGCGCAGCATCGATTTTTTGGCGGCCTCCTCGTCAAGATGCATCGGTTGCGGATCGTACTCCGCGGCGAAAGCGAGAATCTCCTCGCGCGTCACGTGTCGCGGGCCGAATGTCCCGAAGTGGCCGGGCTGGAAGTCTTCGAATGTCAGGGTCATGCTGTCGATCGCTGATGGGATGCCCGATTGTGGCCGCTATTTGCGGTAATCACAAGCCTGCCCGCGGCGGTCAGACTTGACCTCGCCGCATGTCGCGCCCGGTGCCGGAGCTTGTCCCCGGATCATAGCCGCGGCGATCGGCTCAGCGCGACGCAACAGGAGAACGACGATGTTTGAATTCCGGGACCTGTTCCAATGGGACCGCTTCATCACGCCCGGCATCATCAAGACATTCTATTGGCTGGTGATCGCGCTGATCGTCCTGTTCGGCATCTCGGGCGTGTTCTCCGGCCTCGCGGCGATGACGGTCAGCCCGTTCGCCGGCGTCATCGTCGTGCTCTACAGCCTCGCCGGCATCGTCGTCGGCATCATCTTCTCGCGCATCGCGGCGGAGTACGTGCTGATCATCTTCCGCATCAACGAGCACCTCGGCGCCATCCGCGAGCAGGGGCTGAGACGGTAACGCCTCCAATCGTCATTGCAAGCGCAGCGAAGCAATCCAGTGGCCGCAGAGGAGAGACTGGATTGCTTCGTCGCTGACGCTCCTCGCAATGACGAAGTGGGAGTCTACCGTTCCGGCATTTCCCGGCCTTCGCCGCTCAATTGTTAAAGCGGAAGTGCATCACGTCGCCGTCGGCGACGACGTATTCCTTGCCTTCGAGCCGCAGCTTGCCGGCGTCGCGCGCGCCGGCTTCGCCGTTCAACGCGATGTAATCGTCATAGGCGATGGTTTCGGCGCGGATGAAACCTTTTTCGAAATCGGTGTGGATCACGCCGGCGGCGGCGGGCGCCTTGGTGCCCTTGGTGATGGTCCAGGCGCGCGCCTCCTTCGGCCCCACTGTGAAATAGGTGATGAGGTGCAAGAGTTCGTAGCCGGCGCGGATCAGCCGGTCGAGCCCGGCTTCCGCGAGCCCCAGCGTGTCGAGAAAATCGGCGCGCTCGGCGCGCGACAGCGTCGCGATCTCGGATTCGATCTTCGCCGAGATGACGACGGCGACCGCGCCTTCCTTTTTCGCGTGGTCGAACACCGCTTCCGAGAAGGCGTTGCCGGTGGCCGCGGCCGCCTCCTCGACGTTGCAGACATAGAGCACCGGCTTTGAACTCAGCAGGCCGAGCATCCGGAAGGCGCGCTCCTCCTCCGGCTTGCGGTCGAGAAACCGCGCCGGCTTGCCCTCGCGCAGCAGTTTCAGCGCGCGCTCGACCAGGTCGAGTTGCTCCTTGGAATCCTTGTCGCCGCCCTTGGCCTTCTTGCTCAGGTTGTCGACGCGCTTCTCCAGGCTTTCGAGATCCGCCAGCATCAATTCGGTTTCGATGGTCTCGATGTCGGCCAGCGGCGCGATCTTGCCCTCGACATGGGTGATGTCGCTGTCTTCAAAGCAGCGCACCACATGGGCGACGGCGTCGACCTCGCGGATGTTGGCGAGGAACTGGTTGCCGAGGCCTTCGCCTTTCGAGGCGCCCTTCACCAGCCCGGCGATATCGACGAAAGTCAGTTGCGTCGGAATGATCTGCGCGGACTTGGCGACGGCCGCGAGCTTGTCGAGGCGCGGATCCGGCACCGCCACCGCGCCGACATTGGGCTCGATGGTGCAGAACGGATAGTTCGCCGCCTGTGCCGCCGCCGTCTCCGTCAGCGCGTTAAAGAGAGTGGACTTGCCGACGTTCGGCAGCCCGACGATGCCGCATTTGAAACCCATGTGACCCTCGATCCGTGACTGCGTCATGCGCGGGCTTAACCCGCGCATCCATCTCTTCAAAAGGATGGATCGCCGGATCAAGTCCGGCGATGACGCTGGTATTCATTTGGCGCCGTTGCCGCCGCCCTCGTTCTTTCCGTCCCCGAATCCCTTGGCCTGCATTGCCAGATGCACCTTGTTCTGGAACGTCGAATCCTTGGCCTCGGCGAGCAGCGCGGCGTTGTCGGCGACGATGTCGCACAGCGTCTCGAAACGCGGCCACTCCGCCTTGGCGAAGTCGTTCAGCACGTAGCCGTGCACCAATTCCTTCACGCCGGGATGGCCGATGCCGATCCGCACCCGGCGATAATCATTGCCGACATGCGCGGAGATCGAGCGCAGTCCGTTGTGACCGGCGATGCCGCCGCCGACCTTGACGCGGATCTTGCCGGGCGGCAGTTCCAGTTCGTCGTGGAACACGCTGATGTCACTGAGCGTCAGCTTGAAGAACCGCATGGCCTCGCCGACGGCGCGGCCGGATTCGTTCATGTAGGTCGCGGGCTTCAGCAGCACCACGCGCTCGCCGTCGAGCGCGCCTTCCGCGGTCTCGCCCTGAAAGCGACGGCGCCACGGTGAGAAACCGTGACGCCGCGCCATCACATCGATCGCGATGAAGCCGATGTTGTGCCGGTTGCCCTGATACTTCGCGCCAGGATTGCCAAGACCGACAAACAGCCGCATGACGCGGTCTTCCGCGCCTGACCGTTACTTCTTCTTGTCGCCGGCCGGCGCCTTCGCGGCAGCCGGGGCCTTCGCGGCGGCCGGAGCCGCGGCGGCGGCCGGCGCGGCGCCCGCGGCCGGGGCGGCCGCCTTCTGCTCCTCGGCATAGCCGGACGGCGGCACGATGGTCACCAGCGTCGCGTCCTCGCGGGTGATCAGCTTCACGCCCGCCGGCAGCTTGATGTTGGTGAGATGCAGCGAACCATTGATGTCGAGCGCGCCGACATCCGCTTCGAGATATTGCGGAATGGCGTCCGCCGGCACTTCGAGATCGACCGTATGGGTGACGATGTTGACGGTGCCGCCGCGCTTCACGCCCGGCGCGGTTTCGGCGTTCAGGACGTGCAGCGGGACGCTGACGCGGATTTTCGAACCCTGACCGAGCCGCAGGAAATCGACATGCAGCGGAAAGTCGCGCACCGGATCGAGGCTGAAGTCGCGCGGAATCACGCGGTGCTTCTTGCCGTCCAGCACGATGTCGTGAATCGTGGTGAGGAAACGCCCCGCCTGCAAGCGCAGGCGCAGTTCCCGGTCGTCCAGCGAGATGGTCAGCGGGGGTTCGTTGTTGCCGTAGATCACGGCCGGAACCCGGCCGGCGCGACGTTCTGCCCGAGCGGCCCCCTTGCCGGCCTTCGGACGCGCGGTCGCCTTCAATTCCTTGACGGTCGCCATCGTGTAAATCCTTGTTTTCTAAAAGTTAAAGGCCGCAGAGCGGCCCGTTTTCCTGTCGCGGCAAGCCTCCAGGGGTGCAGGGGCCGCGGACATGCCGGGGCTTTTAGCGCCAAAGCCCCGAAAACACAAGGAAACGGCCGGACTTTTCTCGCCGGCCGTTCGGTGCGCGATCCTAGTTCGAGCCGGAACCGACGCGCGCTTCCAGCGCCGCGATCCGGGCCTTCAGCGCCTCGTTCTCCTCGCGCGCCAGCCGCGCCATCTCCTTCACCGCCTCGAATTCCTCGCGCTTGACGATGTCGAGATCGCGCAGGATCCGCTCGGCCTGGTTACGCATCACGGCATCGACCTCGCGCTTGACGCCCTGGGCGGCGCCGGCGGCATCGTTCATCAGGCGGCCGATCTCGTCGAAGAAGCGATTGCTGGTCTGGGTCATCTCATCATTCTCCCGCGATCCGCAAAGGGACGCCCTTCCCCCACAATGGCGATCAGACGCGTTCACTTCAAGCCTCGCGACGATCGATTGGCGGCGGTCCGCGCCTTGCCACGGCCGGCTTTCCTTGCGATCTTGCCGCCGTCGCCCTCCTCCCGAGAAAAGAACCCCTCATGATCGACCAGCAGATCGACATCGCGACCCAGGATGGCCGGATGACGACGTTCATCACTCATCCCGAACGCGGCGGTCCGCACCCGGTGGTGCTGTTCTTCATGGATGCGCCGGGTATCCGCGAAGAACTGCGCGACATGGCGCGGCGGCTCGCCACCGCCGGCTACTACGTGATGCTGCCGAACCTGTATTACCGATCCGGCGAGATGGAACTGGGGCCGATTCCGCGTGAGGACGACGCGCCGCTGCGCAAGAAAATGTTCGACCTGATGTATTCGATCGACATTCCAGCGGTGATGCGGGACGCAGCCGCGCTCATGGATTTCGCCGCCACGCAACCCGCCGCCGGCAAGGGCCCGGCCGGCTGCATGGGCTATTGCATGAGCGGACGCTACGCGATCAACGCCGCCGCCAATTTCCCCGACCGCATCGCCGCGAGCGCCTCGCTCTACGGCACGCATCTGATGACCGACCGGCCCGACAGCCCGCATGTGGTCGCCAAAAAGGCCAGGGCCGAACTGTATTTCGCCTGCGCCGAGGTCGACCGCTGGGCGCCGATGGAAATGATCGCGCCGCTGCGCCAGGCGCTCGCGGCGGATGGCGTCGACGCCGAGGTCGAATTGTATCCGGACACCCATCACGGCTTCGCCTTTCCGGCGCGGCCGGACTATCACAAGGCCGCCGCCGAGCGGCATTGGGAGCGGCTGCACGCGCTGTTCCGCCGCCGCCTGCAAGCCTGACCGACGCCTCGATGCCGCCGCTCGCCATCGCCTTTCCCGTCTTCGATCCGGTCGCCATCTCGATCGGGCCGTTCGCCGTGCGCTGGTACGCGCTGGCCTATATCGGCGGCATCGTGCTCGGCTGGATCTATGCGCGCGCGGTGATCCGGCGGCCGCGCCTGTGGGGCGGCCAATCGCCGATCACGCTCCTTCAACTGGACGACTTCATCCTGTGGGTGACGCTCGGCATCATCCTCGGCGGCCGCACCGGCTATGTGCTGTTCTACAATCTCGATTTCTTCATCCAGCATCCGCTGAAGATTTTCGAATTGTGGGAGGGCGGCATGTCGTTCCACGGCGGCTTCCTCGGCTGCGTCGTCGCGGTGATGGCGTTCGGCTGGAAGCGCGGCGTCTCGATCCTGTCGCTCGGCGACATCACCTGCGCGGTCGGGCCGATCGGGCTGTTCCTCGGCCGCCTCGCCAATTTCATCAACAGCGAATTGTGGGGCCGCCCGGCCGACCCGAGCCTGCCATGGGCGATGGTGTTCCCCAATGGCGGGCCGCTGCCGCGCCATCCCAGCCAGCTTTACGAGGCCGGCCTCGAAGGCATCGTGCTGTTCGTCATCCTCGCGCTGATGATCCGCGCCGGCGCGTTGAAGCGGCCCGGCCTGATCCTCGGCAGCTTCATCGCGCTTTATGGCCTCGCGCGCATCACCGGCGAAATGTTCCGTGAGCCCGATCCGCAATTGGGCTTCCTGTGGGGCGGCTTGACCATGGGCATGTTGCTGTCGATCCCGATGGTGCTGGCCGGCCTCGTCATCATCGCAACCGCGTTGCGGCGCAAGCCGACGCCGCACGCCGCCCCGCGAGGTGCGCCGTGACCGACGCCTCGCCGCTCCACCGCGAGATCGTCCGCCTGATCGCAACCGCCGGGCCGATGCCGGTCTGGCGCTACATGGAATTGTGCCTGACGCATCCGCGCTACGGCTACTACATCGCGCACGATCCGCTCGGCCGCGAGGGCGATTTCATCACCGCGCCGGAAGTCAGCCAGATGTTCGGCGAGTTGATCGGGCTGTGGGCGGCCTCGGTGTGGCGCGAGATGGGTTCGCCGTCGGCGCTGCGCCTGATCGAACTCGGCCCCGGCCGCGGCACCATGATGGCCGACGCGCTGCGCGCGCTGCGGGTGCTGCCGCCGCTGTTCGAGGCGCTCAGCATTCATCTGGTCGAGATCAATCCGACGCTGCGCGCGCAGCAGCGCGCCACGCTCGCCGGCGTCGAGAACGCGCACTGGCACGCCTCCCTCGACGACGTGCCGGGCGGCCCCTCGATCATTCTCGCCAACGAATATATCGACGCGCTGCCGATCCATCAGATGGTCAAGCGCGACGACGGCTGGCACGAGCGCACCGTCGAGGTCAACGCCGCCGGCCAATTGGCGTTCGGCGTCGCGCCGGACCCGGTGCCGCGCTTCGATGTGCTGCTGCCGCCCCTGGTGCGCGCCGCGCCAGTCGGCGCCATCTTCGAATGGCGGCCCGACAGCGAAATCATGAAGCTGGCGACACGGTTGCGCGACGGCGGCGGCGCGGCGCTGATCATCGACTACGGCCACGTCCGCAGCGACGCCGGCGACACGCTGCAAGCCATCGCGCGGCACTCCTTCGCCGATCCGTTGCGGAACGCGGGCGAGGCCGACGTCACCGCCCACGTCGATTTTCAGGCGCTGGCGCGCGCCGCCGAGGATGTCGGCGCCCGCGTCCACGGTCCGGTGACGCAGGGCGAATTCCTGCAACGGCTCGGCATCGACGCGCGAGCGCAATCCTTGATGGCCAAGGCCAGCGAGGACGTCGCCGAAGGCATCAGGACCGCCAAGGCCCGCCTGATCGGCGGCGGACGCGACGGCATGGGCGCGATGTTCAAGGTGCTGGCGATCTCCGATCCGTCGCTGCCGCCGCTGGTCGGATTCGCCGACGAAGACCCCGGAGCCGCGCCATGATGCTGGTCTCGTCGCTGCTCGCCGCCGTCCCCGACCTGCGCCACGCCTTTTTCACCCGCGAGGGCGGCGTCTCCGCGGGCATCTATGAAAGCCTCAATGGCGGCCTCGGCTCGCGCGACAACGCCGATCATGTCCGCGAAAACCGCGCGCGCATGGCGGCGGTCATGGGCGTCGCGCCGGAAAATTTCCTCACCGTCCATCAGGTGCATTCGCCGGACGTCGCCATCGCGGAAACGGCATGGGATGCGGCCGCCCGGCCGCGCGCCGACGCCATCGTCACCCGCACGCCGGGTCTGGCGATCGGCGTCACCACCGCCGATTGCGGGCCGGTGTTGTTCGCCGATCCCAAGGCCGGCGTGATCGGCGCGGCCCATGCCGGCTGGAAGGGCGCGCTGACCGGCGTGCTGGAAGCGACGATCGCGGCGATGGAAACGCTCGGCGCCGAACGCAACGGCGTCGTCGCCGCGATCGGTCCCTTGATCCGCCAGCGGAGCTACGAGGTCGGCGCGGAGTTCGTCGACCGCTTCACCGCCGCCGATCCCGGCCATGCGACGTTCTTCGTTCCATCGACGCGCGAAAACCACGCGATGTTCGATCTCGCCGGCTTCATCCGCGCCCGGCTGGAACAGGCCGGCGTGCTGATGATCGACGATCTCGGCAACGACACCTATGCCGATGATCGCTTCTTCAGCTACCGCCGCTCGGTGCATCGCGGGGAGCCGGACTACGGCCGCCACATCCACGCCATCGCGCTGGCGGCCGGGCCCGATCCGAAATGAAGCGCCATCGTCCGCGACAGCGCTGAGCGGCGTCGGCAATCAGGGCCACCAGCGCCGCCGGTCACAACGACAATCTCACGTCGCGCGGCGTAAATTTGGAAACCACGGCGCGACCAGGGCGTTCGGGCGGAACGGCTTCCAGCTCTCCAGCGGCTGCGCGAGACGATCGGCGATCACCCACAAGGCCGGCGCATGGAAGCCAAGCCCGATATGGGTGGTGACCACTTCGATGTTTTCGCGCCCCTCGCCCTCCTCCTCAAGACAGGCCTGCCACGCCACCACGCCGTCGGCGCGGGTATAGATCGACGTCGACGGCACCGGAATCGGCTGCGCCAGCCGGCTGATCCGCTCCGGCGTCGGCGGCTCGTACTTCTGACCGGTGAGGATGCGCCAGATGGTCTTGACGTTGCTCGCGCCGGGCGCCGCGAACGGGCTGCCGAGCGTCACCACCAGACGCACGGCATCGGGCACATGCCGCGCGACCTCCCGCGCGATGATGCCGCCGCGGCTCCAGCCGATCAGGCTGACCTTCTCGCCCGCCTCCGCATGGAGCTTGATGACCTGCGCGGCGATCGATTGCAGATCGGAGTCCGGGGCGCGAACATTGCGGCCGCGCCCCCAGCCGTGAGCCTTGTAGCCGAGACGTTCGAGAAAGCCGCGAATGGCGATGGTCGAGGTATCGTCGGCGCCGAGGCCGGGCAGCACGATCACCGGATGCGGCTTTCCGCGCGGCGCGGTGGCGAGGAACGGCGCGGCGGCGAGCAGCGCCGGAATATCCAGAAGGCCACGCCCCTCGCTCGCCAGCAAGGCGAGGGAGGGCGCTTTCACCGTCTTGCTGTCGCGAGCCATCGGTTGTCTCCTCCAAGTGCGATGAGTTGGCGCTTCCGCGACGACGTCATGAGTGGCTGCCACAACAAGCGGTCAACGGTATCAAAGCCATATCCAGGTCATTGCGAGGAGCGAAGCGACGAAGCAATCCAAGGGCCGCGAAAAAGGACTGGATTGCTTCGCTTCGCTGGCAATGACGGAGCTATTGTCATTCAGCCGGTTGCGGCTGGTGATCCGCGGCGTGGCAGTGATCCGCGATCGCCTCGACCAGAATGGGCACGAGGCCGGGCGCGAGGTCGTGGCCCATGCCGGGGATGATGGTCAGTTTCGAGCCGGGGACGTGCTTGGCGGTGTCGCGCCCGGCTTCGACCGGCACCAGCGGATCGTCGGCGCCGTGCAGCACCAGGGTCGGCGCTGCGATGGTCTTGAGCAGATCGACACGGCTGCCGGAGGCCAGCACGGCCATCAACTGCCGCCCGACGCCGACCGGATAATACGAGCGATCGGTCGATTGCTCGATCTTGACGCGAAGCTCGGCGTCGGAGGTCGGGAAGCCGGGGCTGCCGATGACGCGGTAGACCTTCATGCCGTGGGCGATGACGGCTTCGCGGTCGCTGGCGTCGGGGCGCGGCGCGAGCAGCGCGGCGATGGCCTCGGGCGTGCCCGGCGGCAAGCTTGGATCGCCGCTCGACGACATGATCGACACCAGGCTTCGGGTGCGGTCGGGATATTTCGCGGCGACGACCTGCGCGATCATGCCGCCCATCGAGGCGCCGACGATATGGGCGCGCGCGATGCCGAGCTTGTCCATCAGGCCGATGGCGTCGGCCGCCATGTCGTCGAGCGTGTACGGCGCGTCCACCTTCTCGCCGGCGAGGGCGCGCGTGAAGCCGGCGACCACATCGACCGGCGCGGCGTTGTCGAACTTCGTGGAGAGGCCGATGTCGCGATTGTCGAACCGCACCACGCGAAAACCGCGCGCGGCCAAGGCTTCGCAGAACGGAACCGGCCACGCGATCATCTGGGTGCCGAGGCCCATGATCAAGAGGATGGCCGGCGCCTTCTCCTCGCCGAACTCGTCATAGGCGATCTGGATCCCGTTCGCGGCAACTGTAGGCATCGGTGGTTCACTCCTCGGATTCGGTGCTGTTCAAAAACGATCGGATCGCTCCGCCTGACACGATGTCCCGTGCTTGGCAAGCGGCTTCACTTGTCGCGGTTCTGGTTCAGGAGGCCGCCGACCGCCCGCACCAGCCAGCTCGGCTGATACTTGATCCACTGCACCGCAAGCTCGTTGGCGATGCCAGCGACATGCACCGGCTTGCCGGCCATGCAGGCGCGATATCCTTCCTCCGCCACGGTCTTGGCGTCCATGATCATCATGCTCGGCATGCGGCCGAGCTCGGTCCCCTGCACCATTCCGGTGGCGGTGACGCCGGGACAGAGCGTCGTCACCGTGACGCCGCTGCCGCTGAGTTCCTGATACAGCGCATCGCTGAACGAACGCACATAGGCCTTGGAGGCGGCATAGACCGCCAGATTCGGCACCGGCATGAAGGACGCGACGGAGGCGACGTTGAGAATGCGGCCGCGCTTTCGCGCCAGCATCGGCGCGAGGAACAGATGCGTCATCGCGGTCATGGCGACGACGTTGACCTGCAGGAGCTGCAACTGCTTGTCGAGATCGAGGGCACTGAACTGCCCCTCGACCAGCAGCCCGGCGTTATTGACCAGAAGATCGACCTGCGTTCCGGCCTCGCTGACCGCCTGAAACACCGCCTGCGCCGCGCCCGGCTCGCCAAGATCGGCCGGCGCGATGGTGGTGCGAACGCCGTGCGCGGCGGCCAGTTCATTGGCGAGCGATTGCAGCTTGTCGCGGCTGCGCGCCAGCAAGACGAGGTTGAACTTGTTGGCGGCGAGAACCCGCGCCAGTTCCTCTCCGATGCCGCCCGAAGCGCCGGTCACCAGCGCGCACTGTCCTTCATTGCTGTCCGTTGCCATGGCCGTCCTCCTCCTGATCTCGACAATCTTCAAGCCTTGAACGGATCCGCCGGCGGCCCATGGCTGCCATGCAGCGCCTGCCATCCCGCCTTCAGCGCATGATCGAATAACCCGAGATGCTCGGCAACGGCGTCCGTGGCGAGGCTCGCCAGATCGGCGCGCGGCAGCTTCACAAATGCTTCGGCATCCGCGCCCGACACCGCGATGGTCATGCCCTGCTTGCGCGCCAGCGACATCATCGTGGCATTCTCGACCAGGCAGTTCATGAACAGCACGCGCACGCCCCAATTGCGCACCCGCCCCGCCGCGCGCGCCAACAGCGCCGCGCCGATGCCGCGCCCGCGATGCGCTGGCAGCACCGACACGCCCAGTTCGGCGTCGTTTTCCTTGCGCGCCAGGTGCGCCGCGCCGATGATCGCCAGGTCCGCGTCGGTCACCACGAACACCGCATCGCGCGACAGATCGATGCCTTCGACATATTTCGCGATGCCATCGTCGGACAGGAGATGACCGAACCGGAGGCGACGGTCCTCCGGTCCGAGCGCCAGAAGATGCGCCAGCAATCGCGGCCGCTCATCCTCGGGCATTTCGCGCGTGAGGGCGTTGAGATCCATCGGCGTTCAGACTTCCAATGGCATTCCGGCGGCATCGCCTCCGGCGATCGGCAAAGGCCGCCCCGTGGGGCGGCCCGTATTTTGAGCGATGGCGAACGACGCCGTCAATGCGCCGGCGCCGGCACCGCGCCGCGAGCCGCCACGGTCGGCCGGATCGTCAGCAACAGCAGCACGCCGGACAGGATATAGAGCGCCATCACGAAATACATGCTGTAGATGTTGTCGCCGGTGGCCTTGACGATCAAGCCGTTGATCGAGGGGCTCGCCGCCGGCCCGAGATTGCCGAGGCTGCTGATCAGAGCCAGACCGCCGGCCGCCGCGCCAACGGACAGGTATTCGCTGGTCAGCGCGAAGAACAGCGGCGTCGCCCCGGCGATGCCGATCACGGCGAAGGACAGCGCGAGAAGCGATCCCACCAGATTGCCCTGCATCAGCGTGGTGATGAACAGGCCGAGGGCGGCGATCCCGACGCAGGCGGCGAAATGCCAGCGGCGCTCGTGCCACTTGTCCGAATGGCGGCCGATCATGATCATGCCGATGACGCCGACGGCGTTGGGGATGGCGGCGTAGATGCCGATCAGGAACAAATCCTTGACACCCCAGCTCTGGATCAGCGTCGGCATCCAGAACACCATGGTGTAGGTGGCGCCGAGCAGCAGGAAATACACCAGCGACAGGATGTAGACCTTCGGGTCGCGCAGGCACTGAGCGAACGAACCGGCGTGGTCGCCCTGGATGTCCTTCACGTCGTTGTTCATGCGATCGGCATGCAGCGCCTTTTCCTCGCTGGTCAGCCAGTCGGCTTGCGCCGGCTTGTCGTGAAGCAGAACGTAGACGAGAACACCGAGGATGATCGCGGGAACGCCCTGCACCAGAAACAGCCACTGCCAGCCGTGCAAACCGGCCATGCCGTCAAAATACTTCAGGATGGCGCCGCACAACGGCCCGGCGATCACCGAGACGATGGTGGTGGCCGACATGAAGATCGCGATCACCGCGCCGCGCCGCACCGACGGATACCAATAGGTGAAGTACAGGATCACGCCCGGGAAGAAGCCGGCTTCGAACGCGCCGAGCAGGAAGCGTACGATATAGAACTGCGTCGGCGTCGAAACGAACATCATCGCGGTGGCGGCCGCGCCCCACAGCACCATGATGCGCAGCAGCGTCTTGCGCGCGCCGATCTTTTCCAGCAGCAGGTTGCTCGGCACCTCGAACAGGAAGTAACCGACGAAGAAGATGCCGGCGCCGAGGCCGTACACCGCATCGCTGAACGGCAGCGTCTGCTTCATCTGCAACTGCGCGTAGCCGATATTGATACGGTCGAGATACGCGACCATGTAGGCGATCAGCAACAGCGGGATAATGCGCCAGTTGATTTTGGAGAATATGGCGTTGAGCGGCGCGCTGTCGGTCACATGGCCTGTCGTGTTGCCCGTCGTCGTCGGATGCATGTCAGTTCTCTCCCCCAGTCACTTGGTCAAAAAACGATGGCTTGTCGTGGCAAAAATTCGTCGCGAAAATTCCCTGGTTCCGGTCAGCGGCGGCCGCGACAAAGCCTCGCCCGAACGGTGTTCGGGAGTCGCTTCGCCACGTCCATCCCTGTCGAGGGTTATGCCCCTCGGGGGGCCTCGGGTTTGGCGGCCGCGGCCGCCTTCGCCTTGCTCGAGGACTTGCCCGGTTGCTCGATCGTCAATTCGGCCGGCGGTGGCGCGGCCGCGTTGACGGCGGCGGGTGCTTGCGTCACCGGCGGCAGCGCCTCGATCTCCTTCAGCGCTTTCTTCAGGTTCTCGACGAGTTCGTAGGATTCTTCCTGCGACAACACCCGCCGGCACGCCGTCAGGCCGAAGTCGAGCAACCCGGCGTAGCTCTGCACCGTGATGTTCAGCGCGCTGCCGTGATACGGGATCGAAACCGGATAATAATGGAGCATCCGCGCGCCGGCCATGAACAGCTGCATCGGCGGACCCGGCACGTTGGAGATCAGCACGTTGCCGGCGGCGGGCACCCGGCTCGCCAGATTGGAGCGGCCGAGCAGCGAGGCCAGACCGGTCATCAGCCAGGGCGCGCCGGTGATCGGCACGTTCATGCCCAGCACCGGCTTGAGTTCGCGCACCACGGCTTTCGCCGCTTCCGACGAGTTGTGAATCGCCTTGAAGCGGTCCGGCAGGCTCTTGATGTCGGTGGCGAGATCGACGCGAACCGCCGACACCTGGTTGTTCATCGCGCTGTCACCCTCGGTGCGCAGACTGACCGGCACCATCGCGATCAGCGGCTCCTTCGGCAGCAGGTTGCGGTCCTTCAGGAAGCGATGCAGCGCGATGGAGCACATCGCCATCACGATGGTGTTCACCGTTCCGCCGACCCGCTTGCCCAGTTCCTTGACGTCGGCGAGCGGCACCGACAGCGTCGTATAGGAGCGCTGGTTGGTGATCGAATCGTTGAAGATGGTCTTGGGCGCCAGACCAAGGTTGAGCTGCCGCTCGCCCTGCGGCACGCGCTGGCTGGCGATCACGCCGGCGGCCGTGCTGAAGGCTTTGGCGGCGGTCGGCAGCGCTTCCGCGATCTTGCGGTATTGCTGCGCGGCATTGTTGGCGGCGGCCTGGAGCAACTCGGTGACGCCGAGCTGATACTGCCCGGTCGAGCGCTTGCGGCGCGGCGGCGGCACCTCGCGAATCTTCGGCGAGGTATCGTAGAGCACCTTCGCCAGCTCGACGCCGGCCTTGCCGTCGACGCCCGAGTGATGCGCCTTGGTGTAGAACGCGACCTGACCGTTCTGAAGGCCCTCGATGACATACATTTCCCACAGCGGACGGCTGCGGTCGAGCAGCGTCGAATGCAGCCGCGCCACCAGCTGCTCAAGCTGAGCCATGGTGCCGGGGCGGCGCAGCGTCAGGGTGCGCACGTGATAGTCGAGGTCGATGTCGTTATCCTCGATCCACACCGGCTCGGCCAGTTCGAACGGCATCTGCGCCAGCTTGCGCGTCAGCACCGACGCCAGATGAAGCCGCTTGCCGAGCATCGCCTTGACGTCTTCGTAGTAATCGCCCTCATAACCCTCGGGCAATTCGAACAGCATCAGACTGCCGACGTGCATCGGCGTTTCCGGCGTTTCGAAATGCAGGAATGATGCGTCCATACTGCTGAGTTGGTCCATCGCCGTCCCTCCCAAATGGAATTGTCGCTTGTTCTTATGTCCGGTGATGACGGCGCGCCGCGCGCGCCGTCGGAAGCAGGTTACGATGCCTTCGCGTTCCGCGATTCCTCGTCGTAAAGGTCCTTCTTCGAAATCTTTCCGACCGCGGTCTTCGGCAACTCGCTGCGGATGTCCAGCGCGTGAATCATCTCGTGCTTGCCGAGCTTGTCCTTCAGGAACCCCTGAAGCTCCTTCAGCGTGAACGGGGCCGCGCCCGCTTTCAGCGTGACGAAGGCCTTGGGCGACTGCCCGCGATATTCGTCATGAACGCCGATTACCGCCACTTCCGCGACCGACGGATGCTGGTAGACCGCTTCTTCAAGCACGCGCGGATAGACGTTGAAGCCGCCGCACAGCAGCATGTCCTTGGTGCGATCGACGATATAGACGTACCCGTCCGCGTCCATGTAGCCGACGTCGCCGGTCCGCATGAAGCCGTCAGCGGTCATGATCTCGGCCGTGGCATCGGGCTTCTTCCAATAGCCCTTCATGACGTTTGGGCCCTTGATGCACAACTCGCCGGTCTGGCCGATCGGAACATAGGTCACGTTGTCGCTGGTATCGAGAAACTTGATGGTGATGCCGGGGCTCGGCACGCCGCACGAACCGGCGCGCGGCTCGTTGGTCACCGGCGTGAAGGTGCCGGTCGGCGACGTTTCCGTCATGCCCCAGCCCTCCGCCAGCCGGCACCCGGTCAGCTTCTCGAAGCTGCGCTGAACCTCCAGCGGCAGCGGCGCGCCGCCGGAATTGCACCACTTCAACGAGGTGAGATCGACCTTCCCCGCCTCCGGATGATTGAGCACCGCGACGAACATCGTCGGCACGCCGGGGAACGCCGTGATCTTCTTTTCGGCCAGATCCTTGACCACCGCATCGATGTCGAACCGGATATGCTGGACCAGTTCGGCGCCGATGCGCACCCCCAGCAGCATGTTGACGGTCAACGCATAGATATGGAACGGCGGCAGCACGGCCAGCACGCGCTCCCCGCCCTCGTCAAGCGTCGGCGGATCGGTGTGCGTGGTCTCGACGCATTGATTGGTGGCCGCCGTCAGATTGCCGTGGGTCAGCATCGCGCCCTTCGGCAGGCCGGTGGTGCCGCCGGTATATTGCAGGAGCGCGATCGCATCGGCCGGGTCGGGGATCGGATAGCTGCGATAAATGCCATCGTTGTCGAGCAACGCCTTGAAGGTGATGTGCCGGTCGTCGTGCGGCACGCTGGCGAGCTGCTTGGTCGCCTGCATCTGCGCGTTGACCGCCTCCGGGTTCGCGGTCATTTCCCCGACGTTGCCGACAATGATCTTCTTCAGGCGCGTGGTGCCGAGCATCGGCGCCATTTGCGGGTAGAGCGAGGTGAGGTCGAGCGTGATGAGAAAGTCGGTCTGGCTGTCCTCGATCTTGTGTTCGAGGACCTTGGCGGCGTCGAGCGGCGAATAGTTGACGACCGTGCCGCCCGCCTTCAGCACGCCGAACAGGCTGATGAGATAGTGCGGCGTGTTCGCCAGATATAGCCCGACATGCACGCCGGGCCCGACGCCGAGCTTCTGCAGCCCGGTGGCCGCGCGATTGGCGAGATCCTCAAGCTCGGCGTAAGAGATCCGACGCCCCATGAAGTTGAGCGCGGTATTGTTCGGCCAGCGCGCCGCCGATTGTTCGAGAATCTGCTGAACGGGGGAGGTCGGAATCTCGGCGGCCCAGCTGACCCCCGGGGGGTACGACTTGATCCAGGGCATGTCACCGAGTGGCATGGTATCCATTTGCTTTCCTCCCGCCGCTATTCGTCTGTTTCTATTTTAAAACCGCAATCAGTCCGCGCCCGCCGAGAACGCCGGCGCCGTGATGAGGGCGCAGGCATCGGAGGCCAACCGTGCGGCCATGTGTTCGATGCCGGAACGTCCCCCGACGTCTGTGCACATGATCCGCATTGCTGTCTGCAATGTAATGTAACGAAACGCTAACGGCCGGGCAAAAGACTAAAAGGTGCGATTGGCCCATCCCAGCGGTTATTTTGGGACAAAAAATCCTGTGTGCGCTGCAACAGCCATCGACTCCTTTTGCTGACGGAAGGCCGACGGACTCTTGCGCGTCCAGCGTGTGAACGCATGGCGGAAGTTCGCGGCGTCGCTGTAGTCCAGCCGGGCGGCGATTTCCTGATTGGTCATCTCGGTGCTGCGCAGATATTCGATCGCCAGTTTCATCCGCACCTCGGCGATCACCTGCCGATAGGTGATCTGCTCCGCCTCAAGTTTGCGGCGCAGCGTGCGCGGATGGACGGACATCTCGGCGGCCATGGCTTCGATGCTCGGAAACCAGCCAGGCCGCGCGATCATCGCGCGACGCAGGTCGGCCGCGATCCCGCCGCCGCGATTGACGTCGTCGAGCAAGGGCTCGCACATGTCGGCGGCCAGGGCGGTGGTGGCGGGATCGGAGCGAACCATGGGATGATCGATCCAGCCTGCCTCGAATTCCATCTCGTTGCCGGCCTGCTCGAATAGCACCGGACAACCGAAGAACGACTGATAGAGATCGACATGCGGCGGCGCGGGATAGGTCGCGCGCAGGCATGAGAACTTGAAGGACGGACCGTAGACGTCGGTGCTGAACGTCAGACACGTCGCGAAAGCGAACTCCAGGGCAAATCGATAGACGTCCTTGGGCGAGTTGCGCGAAAGCAGCGCGGTCAGGATATAGGTCGCGGTGTCGTCGTCGCGGGAGAACGCGACGTCCACCACCATGCCGAGGCGGCGGCTGTACTTGATGGCAAGCTTGATCCCTTCCACACGGGTCGGGCTGCTCAACAACGCGTAGCCGAACATGCCGTAGGCGCAGACATGCATGCGCTGTCCGGCGCGGAAGGGGACCGTGGGATCTTTCGTCAGCCGCGTCGCATTGCGAAACACAGTCTCCACCTGCCGATAGGAGACGCGCGTGTCGGGCGATCGCAGATCGGCTTCTTCGAGGCCGGTCTCCGCCAGCGCGCGCGAGGCGCTGATACCTTCCTCCTCAAGAACCTCCACGACCGCAGCAATGCGCGGGATCAGGTAAACGCGCTGCACGAGATTGGGGGTCGGCCGATACATGGTTCAGTATTCCCCCTCGTTGATCGCAGCGGCGGGCGTCGCGGTGCCGGTGTCCGGATCGCCCGCCCGCATGTGAGCCTATGGACATGCGTTTCGGCGCGGAAGGTGCGATCCATCCGATCTTCAGGTGAATTTGGGACAGACGTGGGGGTGTCGTCTTGAGCCTGCGCCACGGCGCCGGCGGCGCGCGGGCCGTATCACCTCAAAAAAGACCGCTGGCGGCGCCAGCGGTCGAGTTTGGGGGGAGGAGTACACTGAGAACAACGGCAGCGTACCGCGTTCCTTTCGATCGGAAAGGTGCGATTGAGCCAGACTTCTGGTGAATTGCGTCCAACCCGCGGCGTTTTCGCACGATGGAATCCGGCTTTCGCCGACTTCGGCTGGCGACAGCCGGTTCGCGGGAAGAAACGCGCCAGAACGAAAAACAAAAGTCTTTCACCGTTTCCATGAAACGGTGAAAGACTTTAGCGGCAAAGACTCTGAGGCCGGCGAACCGCGCCGGCTCCGACTGCGCGACTTACGGCGCTTGCGTCGCGTTGCGGAAATCGGACGGGCTTTTGCCGGTCCACCGAATGAACGCATGGCGGAAATTGGCAGCGTCGCTATAGCCGAGGTGCCCGGCGATTTCCTCGTTGGTCATTTGCGTCTTGCGCAAATATTCGATCGCCAGCCGCATCCGCACTTCGGCCAAAAGATCGCGATAGGAGGTGCCTTCCGCTTCAAGCTTGCGCCGCAGCGCGCGCGGATACATCTCCAGCTTCTCGGCAATCGTCTCGATACTCGGATAACGGCCAGGCTGCTCGATCAAAATCCGCCGGATATCCGCGGCGACACCGCCGGCGCGATTGATCTCCTCCAGCAACTGTTCGCACATCTCCCGCGCCATCGCGTGGGTGCGCGGATCGGCAAGCTCCGCCGCCCGATCGTTGCGTGGGTGTTCATAGCAGCACCCCGGTTGCCGGAACAAAATCGGACAACCGAATATCCGCTCGTAGAGATTGGCGTAAGGCGGCGGCGGATAATCGAGAAGCACGCGCGAAAACGCGAAATGCGGCCCGACCCGATCCTTGGTCGCCGTCAGATGGGCGGCGAGAGCGAACTCGATGGCGAAGCGGTGGACGTTATCGGTCGGATTCGGCCAATGCAGCGGATCGAAGGCGACGGTCACCGTCGTGTCATCGGAGGAAATGGAAAAATCGCAGAACGGGCCGACCACCCGGATGTACTTCGCCGCGAAATCGCGCGCCTCGGCATGGGTCGCGCTGCTCAACAAGGCATAGCCATACATTCCGTAGGCGGTGACGTGCATCCGCAGACCGGCGCGTAACGCCGCCGCTGGATCGTTCGACAGATCGATCGCATTGCGGATGATCTTATCAAGCTGCCGATAGGAGATTTTCGTGGTGTGGCGGCTCAGTTGCGGAACGGTCAGGCCGGTTCCTTCCAGCAACTCGGCCGGCGCGACGCCCTGCCCCTCAAGCTCGGCGGCCACCGCCGCGATGGTGTGCGGTGAATAAATCCGCTGCTCGAAGTTCGGCGGCGACTTGTGCGCCGAGCCTTCGCCGGCCAGCCGACGCGCCTTGTCCATCACGGCCATCGCGCCCTCCATGCGCCTTACAGCGTTTTCGAGCAAAGTGGATGCCGGTTCACGTGAAGAAAACGCGCCAAAATATAAAGCACGCCAAAACACAAAGATGGAGCCGGTTCTCATTTCATCAGAAACGGAAAGGCTCTAAGCCCGAATCCACCCAGTCGATATTTTTGCAAAGGGTAATCATGATCCCGCGACGAATGCAATCACCTCGATACGAAAATGGATCTGACGTCTGGAACTTACTTTCGTATGGTCGACGAAGATCGCGCAAGGCGGGCGCGGCGCGGTCGCGCGCGCTCGCCGCACGTCATCGTGATCGAATAGACCACACCGATGCCTTTCGTTCCTTCGAAGCGGTGTCGCCTGAAACGGCGAATGTGCCGGTCTCCGATCGAATTTGAATCCGACGTCGAATGCACCGCAGCACGTCGCGGACCTGAGATATGAATCGTTCGAGATAGCTTGACTTCCCGATTTATCGCCGCGACATTTCGTCCTCAAGTCACCTGATCGGAGGCCTAACCGCACCTTTCGAAGCGATCCGGGTTCGATATCCTGCCATCCAGCGAGGCACAATCGGCGAATAATACGTCGGCGCCCGCTCGGGTGAGACCACCAATGTGTTCGGGGGGATTCGATGAAGCAGGCGGACGTGCTCAAGCAGCTCACCACTCCGATCGGCGCGCCAGCCTTTCCGCGCGGGCCCTTCCGGTTCACCAACCGGGAATATCTCAACATCCTCTATCGAACCGATATCGACGCCTTGCGCGCCGTCGTCCCCGAGCCGCTCGAAATCGACGACCCGCTGGTGCGCTGGGAAATCATGCGGATGCCCGATGTCTCGGGCCTCGGTGACTACACCGAATGCGGTCAAGCCATCCAGGTCCGGTTCGGGGAGGAAAAAGGCGAATACCTGCATGCGATGTATCTCGACAACCTGCCGGCGCTGGCCTCGGGCCGCGAGATCAGCGCCTATCCCAAGGTGATCGGCAAGCCACGGCTCTATGTCGATTCCGACACCCTTGTCGGCACGCTGGACTACGGCACCCTGCGCGTGGCCACCGCCACCATGGGCTACAAGCATCGCGCCATGGATCTCGAAGCCGCCCGGCGCGAGATTTGCGTTCCGACTTTCATGCTGAAGATCCTGTGGACCTATGACAGCCCGAAACCGTCGGGCGAGCCACGGATCTGCGAATTGCTGCGCACCGAGATCACCGACATCACCGTCAAGGCGCATGGACGGGCCCGGCGCGGCTGGAACTGTTCGCGCATGCGCTGGCGCCGATGGCGGACTTTCCGGTCCGCGAGGTGGTCGCGGCCAGCCACATTCTGACCGACCTGACACTCGCGCGCGCCAAGCGCTGCTACGATTACCTCGCCAACACTGGTTAGCGCGAGATGGGTGCATGTTGAATCGTCATTGCCTCGTTTCGCTCGCCATGACGGCTCGATCACAACCCAACTCGCTCTAAGTACCAAATCGCGCCGCATGTCACGGCGGCGGCCTCAGCAAACTTCCAACTCACCACACTCAAGCGGGAGAAAGCCATGTCGTCAGGAGCAAACCATTCGGCGGTGCTCGACCGCTATCGTCACGTCTGCGTGATCGGCGCCGGCGTGATCGGCGCATCGTGGACGGCGCTGTTCCTGGCGCACGGCCTGAACGTCGTCGTCAACGATCCGCAGCCGAACATCGAGGACGTCGTGCGAACCATGCTGGCCAAAGCGGCGCCGACCTTGAAGGCGCTCGGCCTGCCCAGCGAGGGGCTGGAGAAAAACCTGCGCTTCGAGGCCGATCTCGAACGCGCCGTCGCCGGCGTCGACCTGATTCAGGAGAACGGCCCGGAGAATCCGAAGTGGAAGCAGGAGTTATGGGCGCGCGTCGAGCCGGCCTTGCCCAGGCACGCGCTGCTCCTGTCATCGAGTTCGGCGCGGCCCGCCACCGAGCAGGGCAAGCTGATGAAGGACGCCAGCCGCCTTCTGATCGGCCATCCGTTCAACCCGCCGCATCTCATTCCGCTGGTCGAGGTGGTACCCGGCGAACGCACCGCGCCGGAAGCCACCGCCGACGCGGTCGCGTTCTATGAAGCGCTCGGCAAGGTGCCGCGGGTGCTGAAGAAGGAAATCCAGGGTTTCGTCGCCAACCGGCTGCAACGCTCGATCATGCGCGAGGCGTGTTACCTGGTGCAGGAGGGCGTGGTCACCGTGGACGAGCTGGACGACATCGTCACCAGTTCGATCGGGCTGCGCTGGGCCGTCAACGGGCCGTTCAGTTCATTCCATATGGGCGGCGGGCCGAAGGGGCTGGAGTCGTTCTTCCAGCACCTCGGCAAGAACATGGCGGCGTCGTTCAAGGTGATCCCGCAGGTCGAGCTCGACGAGACATTGCAGCGGACCATCATCGATCAGGCCGCCGCCTCGTTCGGCAAGACGCCGATCCCGCAGATGGAGCGCAAGCGCGACGATTCCCAACTGGCGATCCTGCACGCGCTGGCGGAACTCAACGCACGGGAGAAGCAGTCATGAGCGGTTCACTGCAAGGTCGCCGCGCGCTGATCACGGCCGGCGCGGCCGGCATCGGCCGCGTCATCGCCCAGCAATTGATCGACGCCGGCGCCCGCTGCATGGTCTGCGATGTCGACGACACGGCGCTGTCCGACTACGCCGCGACCTTCGGCAAGGACCTCGCGGTGCGCGCCGACGTCTCCGACGAAGCGCAGGTCGACGCGCTGTTCGCCGCGGTCGAGCAGCAACTCGGCGGCCTCGATATCCTGGTCAACAACGCCGGCATCTCGGGGCCGACCCTGCCGGTCGAGGAGTTCTCCCTCGCCGACTGGCAGCGCACCCTCGCCGTCAACCTCGACGGTCATTTCCTGTGCTCGCGGCGCGCGATCCCGCTGCTGCGCGCGGCCGGCGGCGGCAGCATCGTCAACATGTCGTCGATCGGCGGCCGGCTCGGCTATCCGAAACGCTCGGCCTATGCGGCAGCGAAGTGGGGCATCATCGGCTTCACCAAGACGCTGTCGATCGAGCTCGGCCGTTTCGGCATCCGCGTCAACGCCATCCAGCCCGGCATGGTCGAGGGCCCGCGCGTCGAGCGCGTGATGCGCGAGAAGGCCGCCTCCGCCGGCATCAGCTATGAGGAGCTGCAGCGGCGCGCGGCGAAGAACATTTCGCTGCGGCATGGCGTGACCGCAGCCGACATCGCCGCGCTGGTGGTGTTCCTCGTCGGCGACGGCGGCAAGAACATTTCCGGGCAGGCCATCCCTGTCGACGGCGACCAGACCAGTCTCGGTTGACGCGACCTGAGACGCGACAGCGACCAAAGCGCGAGCCGCGCCGCGCGGCTTGCCGATGACAACACACACCGCAACTCAGGGAGGGGCGCCATGACCGGAATTCTCGAAGGTTTGAAAGTGATCGATTGCGGCAGCTTCATCGCCGCCGCGATCGCCGGCACGGTGATGGCCGATTTCGGCGCCGACGTCATCAAGATCGAGCCGCCCGGCACCGGCGACGCCTATCGTCACGTCACGCGCAATCTGGGCATGCCGAGGTCCGAGCACAATTACGGCTGGCTGCTGGACAACCGCAGCAAGCGCGGCCTCGCGCTCAATCTCGCCTCGCCCGCCGGGCAGGAGGTGCTGCATAACCTCGTCCGGCAGGCGGATGTTTTTATCACCAACCAGCCGCTCGCCGTGCGCAAGAAACTGCGGACCGATTACGAGACGCTCGCCGCGCTCAACGACCGGCTGATCTATGCGTCCTTCACCGGCTACGGCGAAACCGGCGCGGAGTCGGGCAAGCCCGGTTTCGACCTCACCGCCTATTGGGCGCGGTCCGGCCTGATGGATCAGGTGGTGCCGCACGCCGGCGCGACACCCGCCCGCGCCTTGAGCGGCATGGGCGATCATCCCTCCGGGGTCTCGCTGTTCTCGGCGATCATGCTGGCGCTCTATCAGCGCCAGCAGACCGGGCGTGGCGCCCATGTCGGCTCGTCGCTGATCGCCAACGGCGTCTGGGCCAACGGCGTCTGGGCGCAGGCCGCGCTGTGCGGCGCGGCGTTCCTGCCCCGGCCGCCGCGCGAGCAGAGCTACAACGCGCTGTCCTGCTATTACCGCTGCCGCGACGGCGGCTGGCTGCTGCTGGCCCTCGTCAATGAGGACAAGCACTGGCCGGTGCTGGCGAAATGCCTCGACCGCGAGGAACTGGCGTCCGACCCGCGTTTCGCCGACCGCGCCGGGCGCTCGAAGAACGCGACCGCGTTGATCGCCGAACTCGACGCCGCCTTCGCCGCCCGCGACAGCGCCGACTGGCGCGCGCTGTTCACGGCCAACGGGCTGGTGTTCGAGGCGGTGGCGACGATGGATCAGGTCGCCAACGACCCGCAGATGCGGGAGACGGAAGTGCTGCTGCCGTTCGAGGGCGACACGCTGATGACGGTGAACAGCCCGTTCTTCGTTACCGGCGCCGACAAAGTGGCGCCGCGCAAGCCCCCGGAGCTTGGCGAGCACAACGAGCAGATTTTGCGCGAGGCGGGCTATGACGACGCCGCGATCGCGCAACTGCGCGCCGACAAGGCGATCGGATAACGGCCGCGCCCGACGACATGCCTGCCGACGCGGCAGGCAAGGACCGCCCCGCCCGGCGGCCCGGCTCCGTTGATCGATCAGAAAAGGCGGCCCGCGCGGATCGCCTCCCGACAGGCGCAATGCGCCATGGCCGTCATCAATGTCGTTGCTGGCTGGTACAGTTGGGTGGGCTCGAACCACCGACCTCCTGTTCCACAGACAGGCGCTCTAACCAACTGAGCTACAACTGCATCCCGGCGCGCCGCGAGGCGGGCGCGAACGGGCCGGAAACTAGGTGCAATACCGCTGTTTGGCAAGTCCGCCGGCCGCGTCGCGATCCAATTTTTGTGCGTCGCAAAACATCCGCCTCACGCGGCGCGCCGAATTAACGTTATTACGGCTTTCACCCGCCACCTTTCGAGCTAACCGTGGACCGGACCGCGGCCGGAGGCGATACTAACGAAATATTAAGCCTGTTCGCCCGAACGCGCCTTCGGAGCGCAATTTCTTGACTTCCGGACCCCAAAATGGCGTGGCGATGACCAACACGGAATTCCAGTTGCGAGGGATCCACGACGCCCGGCTGGCGGTTCACGCCACGAGCGCGTCGCCGGCGTGGCTGTGGACGCCGGACGGCGCGCGGGTGCTGTGGGCCAACCCGGTCGGCATCGCGCTCCTGGGCGCCGCCGACGGCGAGGCATTGGCCGCCCGCGCCTTCGACCCCACCGATCCGCAGCGCCGCCAGATCGCCCGGCTGGCTGGCCGGCTGTCGCCGGCCGCGCCGCCGCGGCTGGAACGGCTGCGCGGCTTCGGCGCGCCGCTCGGCGGCTTCCTCACCTGCATCTGCACCCACCTGCCGTTCACCGACGCCGACAGCGGCATCCTGATCGTCGCCGCCGCCCCGGTGGGACGCGCGATGCCGCAGGCCGAGCGGCTCAGCCGCCTCGTCGAGCCTGTCGCCATCCCCATGGCCGCGTTCACAGCGGACGGCGAATTGGCCGGCGCCAGCGCGACGGCGCGACCGCTGCTCGACGCACATGCGCTCACCGATCCCGACCTCGCGCGCGGGCGCGAACGGGCGCTGGAGATGGGCCACGCCGAAGTCACGGTCGGGATCGGACACGTGACGCTGCAACGAATAGGCCACGGCGGCGACATCGCCGTGATCGCCACCATTACGCCGCCGCCGTCCGAACAGCCCATACCGGCGCATGCGCCGTTGCAGGAATCCGTAGCCGAGGACGCCGCTCCTGCCGATGAATCGCCGGCGCCCGCCGCCGCGCCGTTATCGGACACGATCCAGCCGATCCGCTTCGTCTGGCAGATGGATGCCGACGGCCGTTTCCTGCTCGGCTCCGACGATTTCATCCGAGCGATCGGCCCGCGCACCGCCGGCGAATTCGGCCGGCCCTGGCGCGAAATCGCAACAGTGCTGGATCTGGATCCGCAGGGCCTGGTCGAAAAGGCCGTGGCCACGCGCGACGCCTGGAGCGGCGTCACGCTGAACTGGCCGGTGGACCATCCCGGCCGCCCCCTGCCGGTGGAATTGTCCGGACTGCCGATGTTCGACCGCGCCCGCCACTTCATCGGCTATCGCGGCTTCGGCGTCTGCCGCGACCTCGCGCGGCTGGCCGAGCTGGCCGACGGCCACCGCGCGGCGCTGTTTCACGACCTTCCCGCGCCGCCTCCGCCGGCCGCCGCCGATACCGGCCCGCCCCCCGCGCCACCCATCTCCGAACCCTCCGCCCCACCGCCGGAAGCCCCGCCTTCCGCGCCAACCGACCCGGATACGATCTTGAACAGCGCCTCGGACGACATCGTCGAAACTTCGCGGATCGTGGTGCCGTTCCGTCCCGCGTCCGACGCGAAATCGCTGACGCTGACGCCGGTGGAGAACAACGCCTTCCATGAACTGGCCCGGCAACTCTCGGCGCGGCTGGAAAGCGAGCCGACCGAGGCGGACCTCGACGCCGCACCCGATGCCGCCGCCGCGCCCGATGCAAACCACGGGGTCTCCCTCGTCGCCGCCCCGCAGCCGTCCGAGTCGCGCGAAAGCCATCCGGATCCACGATTGCTCGATCTGATGCCGTGCGGCGCGCTGATCTTCCGGCTGGAGCGCCTGCTCCATGTCAATCGCGCGTTTCTCACCCGCCTGGGCTTCGACACCCGCGCGGCGCTGGACGAAGCCGGCGGTCTCGACGCGCTCAGCATCGATCCGCCGGACGCCGTCGTCGGCAGCCTCGACCACGACGGCGCGGCGGTCACGGTGACGACGCCAGATTCCGACGTGCCCCCGGCGCGGGCGCGGCTCGCCGCCATCGCATGGGAGGGCGAGCCGGCGCTGGCGCTGATCCTGACCGATGCCGCGACGGCCGCGCGCGCCGAACCGGCTCCGGCCGCCGCGTTACCCGAAAGCGGTCAGGTCAACGCCGAGGAACTCGGCGCCATTCTCGACACCATGGCCGAAGGCGTGGTGATGTTCGACCGCGACGGCCGCATCAGCGTCTGCAACCGCAGCGCGGAGGCGTTGTTCGGCGCCGCCGGCGACGACCTCGCCGGGCGGAGCCTTTCGGAATTGTTCGCGCCCGAAAGCGAAAGCGCGGTGCGCGATTACTTCGACAGCATCGCCAACGCCGACGCCGCCAGCGTGCTCGATCAAGGGCGCGAGGTGCTGGGGCGGGTCCGCGACGGCGGCCTGTTGCCGCTGGCGATGACCATCGGCCGCACCATACCCGGCAGCCCGAACTTTTTCGCGGTGTTTCGCGACCTGACCCAGAGCAAGAAGGACGCGGCCGCGCAGGCCGCGGCGCGCCGCCAGAGCGAACGCGCCGCCACCGCCAAGGCCGACGTGCTGGCCCGCGTCAGCCACGAGATCCGCACGCCGCTCAACGCCATCATCGGCTTCGCCGACGTCATGATCGACGAACGCTTCGGGCCGCTGGGACACGAGCGTTATGCCGAATACCTCAAGGACATCCGCGCTTCCGGCGAGCGCGTCTCGGCCATCGTCGACGAAATGCTCGATCTGTCGCGGGCGGAAACCGGCAAGCTCGATCTGGCGTTCGGCCGCCACAGCCTCAACGATCTGCTGGAGCAATGCGTCGCGGTGATGCAGCCGCGCGCCAATCGCGAACGCATCATCATCCGCACCTCGCTCGCCCACACGCTGCCCACCGTCGTCGCCGACGCGCGCACGCTGCGCCAGATCGCGCTCAACCTGATCGGCAATTCGATCCGGCTCGCCAATGCCGGCGGTCAGGTGATCGTCTCCACCGCGCTGTCGGACCAGGGCGACGTCGTGCTGCGGGTGCGCGACACCGGCCACGGCCTGAACGACAACGAACTCGCCGCCGCCGTCGAGCCGTTCGGCGCGCCGATGCCGGACCAGACGCCAAGCCATGTCGGCGTCAGCCT
>JBDHSX010000030.1:0-28583 GCA_039808365.1 Xanthobacteraceae bacterium
AACACCATGTAGCTGGTGAGATCGCGGCCATACTCGGCCTTGAGCTCATCGGGCAGACCGTAGCGGCTGACCAGACCGCCGATCCCGAATTTGACGCGCTCGGTGCGGAGAAAATCGTAGATGCCGCCGACCGACACCTTGTTGACGGTAAAGGTCTTGCCATCGAGGCCGGGCACATCATGCGTCAGCTCGTTCTGGTCGACCCGCTCGGCCCGCATGAACAGCGTGACGTTGTTCTTGAGGATCACCGAACTTTCCAGCAGGAAGGCGTCGAGGGTGTCGCCCGGACGCTGCATCTTGCGGCCCCAGGCCAGCGTCGTGCTCCATAAATGTCCGTCGCCGAACGGCGTGGTGTAGATCGCCGACGCGGTGAGGCGATTTTCGTTCACCTCGGGCGCGAGCTGCTCCGGCGAATTGAGCCGGCCATAGGACACCTGCAGCGACCACTCCCGGCTCGGATTCCAGCTCACGCGCCCGGCGAAACTGTCGAGCGCCGGGCGCTCGATATCGTAGCGATATTGATCCGGCTCACGGCCGCGAAACGCCGACGCCTCGAACTTCCAGCTATCGACGACGACGCCGGCGGTCGCCACGCCGAAGGCGATGTGCGTCGAATCCAGCCAGTGATGGCTGATCGGCGCTTCGGGGTTGTCCATGCCGCTGGTGCGATGCATGAACGCCGGCGGCCCCAGCGCCGGTTCGCCCGGCAGGCCGCCATAGACAAACACACTGGATGTCTTGGAGAGATTGACGCTGTAGCTCGCCGCCATCTCCATGAACAGGTCGTGCGGATGCTGGCGATCGAGCAGATGATGGCGGCCGTCGGCCGTCTCGCCCGTCGCCAGCAGCAGCGGATAGCCTGACGGTCCCATGAACGGCTCCGGCGACAGCATCGCGCGCAGGCCCAGCGTTCCCTCGCCCAGCGGCCGCTGCGCCATCGCCATCAGCATGCCGCCGACAAAGGTCTGGCTGGCACCGCGCGGCCCCGCCTGCCGATTGTAAACCAGGTTGAGCGCGCCATGGGTCATCACGCTCCAGTCCTCGAATTTCTGATGCAGGCCCTCGTGCGGCGTCGCGTCCGGCACCCAACTGGTGCCGGATGCCTCGCGGGTCATCGCATAAGGACCGAGCCAGGCGGGCATGTGCGCCGCGTGCGCCGCGCCCTCATGCACCGCCATGTCATGGCCGGCGTGGTCGGCCGTCGACGCCGGCGCGGCGGGCGTCGCGCGCCGCGGTCGCTTACGGGCGGGTTGCGATTTGAGCGGATGCGCGGCGTGACCGCGATGCGCTGCGTCGCCGGACGGCGATGCCGCGTGATCGTGCGGCGGCGCATCTTGCGCGCGGGCGGCGGCGGGAACGACGGCCAGCACGGCCGCCGCGCCGAGCAGGATCGACGGAATGCGGCCTCGGCCGCGATGAAGCGGGAACGGGAACATCGGTATCCTCGGATCGTCGGGACAATGAGAGCGAGCGCCGTCATCGGCGCACCGGCTTGGCGGCGAACCGCCGCCGTCTCATGCCGCGCGAATGGGGATTCCGGGATCGATGAACTGGATGCCGTCGGAAGCGACCTGCGCGATGACGGCGTAACGGATGGCGATGGTCCGGCGCTCCAGCGCCTCGACCCGCGCCGGCGCGACGCCCATGGCGGCAGCGCACAGGCTCAAACAGCCGCAATTGCAGATCGGCGCGGCGGCGCGGTGATCGCCGTGATCGACGGCATGATCCGGCGACGCGGCGGTGACGCCGTCGCTATGGCCGATCGCCAGCGCGGCGTGATGCGCCGTCGCATCCGTGTGACGATGGGCGGAGGACGCCATCGCGGCCGCGCCGGCATCGGACGCACACCGCAGCGCATGTCCCGGCGACAAGCCGCCGGCGATCAGCCCCAGCGCCAGACAAATGGTCAGGATGTGCCGGAGGAGCCGCATGCGCGCCGCGCTATGCCTTCAGCTCGACTTCGAGGAACACGATGGCGTCGCCGGTTTCGTTGAGCACGTCGTGCTCGACCCCGGCCTTGCGGAAATAGGATTTCCCGATCCGAAGCTGCGCGACGGAACGCGTGCCGTCCGGCGCGACGATGGTCATGTCGCTGTTGGTCACCGGCACGATCACATAATCCATCCCATGGCGATGATGGCCGGTGGCGCTGCCCGGCGGCAGCCGCCATTCGGTGACGCGAACCTCGTCATTGTCGATCTGAACGTCAGATATCGCGGCGATGGCCATCGGAGCACCTCGTGCGTTTAGGGAGCGAACGCCATGAACAGGAATACCGCAAACACCACCACATGGACCAGCCCGAACAGGATATTGGTGCGGCCGTTGCCCAGCGTCAACATGCTGATCAGGATGGTCATCGCCAGCAGCACCATCTCGCGCGGGCTGAGGCCGAGAACCAGATCCTTGCCGAGGATGATCGCGGCCGCCGACACCGCCGGGATGGTCAGGCCGATGGTGGCGAGCGAGGAGCCGAGCGCCAGGTTGATGCTGCGCTGAAGCTGGTCGCGCCGCGCCGCCCCGATCGCCGCGACGCTTTCCGGCAACAGGATCAGCAGCGCCACGACGATGCCCGCGAAAGCCGGCGGCGCGCCGATCTCGATGGCGACCGCGTCGATCACGACAGAGAATTTCTTCGCCAGCGCAACGACCCCGACCAGCGCCAGCAGCAGCAAGGCGACGCTGGTCCACAGCATCCGGTTCGACGCCGGATGCGCCTCCGCCGGGTCGTTGCCGCCGACGAAATAGTCGCGATGCCGCATCGTCTGGATGTAGAGGAACACCCCGTAGAGGATGATAGTGGCGACGCTGACGAAGACCAGTTGCCCGTTCGAATAGAACGGCCCCGGCGTCGTCAGCGTATAGTTCGGCAGCACCAGCGTGATGGTCGCCAGCACGATCAGCACGCTGAGATAGACACTGGCGCTGGTCGCCTGGATATCCTGCTCGCGATAGCGGAAGCCGCCGCTCATGATGCAGATGCCGACCAGACCGTTGCAGACGATCATGACGACGGCGAACACGGTGTCCCGCGCCAGCGTCGGCACGCCGTTTTCGCCGAGCATGATGGTCGAGATCACCGCGACCTCGATCACCGTCACCGCCATCGTCAGCACCAGGGTGCCATAGGGTTCGCCGACCCGCTCGGCGATCACATCGGCATGATGGACGGCGGCGAACACGGTGCCGAACAGGATGACGAGGACGATGGCCGCATAAGCAAGCCCGGCGAGCGAGCGGGTGAATTCCCAGCCGATCCCGGTGGCGAGAAGAAAGAAGGCGACCGCCAGCATCGGAAACAGCCAGGACGATCGGGGCAGCGAGGCATGGGCGCTCATGGCGTCAACTCAGAGCAGGATGAATTGAAAAAGATCATCATTGAAAGCAAGGCGAAGCAATCCTGAAAACCGCCGAGTTCGGACTGGTGTTCCGCCCCCTGCAGGCCGTGAATCGGCGCGCGACCGTCATCCTTTAAACTTCTAGGAATTCCTGATACCGCTCTAAAGAGACGCGATCCGACTGAGCCTGATAGTCAAGCACGATGTCCCTCATCTCGTCCGGAGGCACCGCAGCGACGCGAATGATGGCCTCGCCGATATCCCGCACTGATCCGGCGTCGCTAACCGTCGTCAGGCTGACATAGGGATGATGCTCCAGGGCGTCGAGGAACAGCGGAGACCGCAGGCAAGGCACCCCCATGGCCTGCGCCTCGATATTCGTCATCGGGTGATTATCGACCGTCGATACATTCAACGCGATATCCGCCCGCGCATACGAGGTCAGCTTTTCCTTCTCCAAGAATTCGATGCGCGATATCTTGCCGTTCACCGGATAAGGATATTCTGAAATATCGGCGTATGTGACAACCGACCCGACCGCCTCACAGAGAGCCGCGCCGAAAATATTGGTGACGACATTCTTGGTCCACGATTTCACTCCAGGCACGAATGCGACCAAATCCTTGCGCCGATCCCGCGGTTCCGCAAGGGAGATCCGCGGCGAGATATTGAACAGCATGGGTTTGAACAGGCGGTCGACCGGGTAGTCAAACCCGCGCCGCAAGATGTGGAGTCGCCGAATCCGGCCCTCCCCCGCCAACCGCAAGCAGGCAAATGCGAGCCGGCGCTCGAAATCATCGTGCCAACGCGCGCTTCCGCCATGAAAGACGATGAATGTCCGGTAGCCCCAGTCGGTCAGGTAATAGACCAGAGCCTCCATCAGCGGCGAAAATCCGTGAAAGACGATCTTGTCCACCCCGGACCGGGAGATCTCGCTCCCGATTTGCTCGACAAGTTCCGGGGTCGGCTCGATTTCGGCTGAAATCGTCAACTTCTGTCCGGGCAAATAGCTCGCGGCGGCCCGTATGCCATCCCACTCCATGTGCGAAACGTGAAGGACCTTGGCAAAATCCTCACAAATCTGCGCGTTCCGAGTATCTTGTTCCGCGTTCAGCTCGTAAGCGCGTCCGACCATTGCTGTAATGGGGCTTCTGTTGCAATTTGCTTCTATAAATGTAGAATATATATAAGTTTCTTCTCTGATGTAATAACCTTTTTAATCGACGGCCATCCATTGGCTGGCCTCGGTACAGGTATCGACGTGTGCCTTTGGATGCTTTGCGCATTTTCGAGCGGAATATTCGGATAGTCTGATGAGCGAGGAAAAAGCTTAGATGCCCGGCGGATTTAGCAATCCCTCGAACTGGATATCTTTGATTCGGCAAGGTGTCTCACATTCCTGCGGTTCTCGTCTCCACCTCCGAAGTCATTTTCAAGCGCTTCGTTCCCTTCGCCGCATCAGTTTCCTCGAGATTTCAACTCGTCAATCATCCCTGACGCTGGTGAACGACCACCCTTTGCACGCAGGTGACTACCAATTCAGCCTGCTCTACCTGGCTCAGAACAGATGCTGGGGGAAAGTCATCATCACAACCGGCAACGGAGACGTTCTCGCGACGGAATCCATCGACTCGACGGGCCGTTTTATCCGCTTTTTGTTTCGTTTGCCCGCGAATGATCGGATCTCCATTCGTTTCGAGGCGACAGTTCCGTGCAATATGCTTTTTTTCGCTTATGGGATGGAGGAACGTCCGCCGCCCTTTCTCCACCGTGCCATCGATGTGACGGCAGATTCGATCTGCGCGAGCATCGCGACATATCCGGCGCGTTTCCATGTGCTGAAGGAAAGCGTCGATTCGCTCGCACCGCAGGTCGACCATCTTTTCATCTTCCTCAACAACTACCGGGACGTTCCCTCATTTCTGTTAAATCACAAATTCAAGGACCGGATTCACTACATTCTCGACACCGCATCAACGCTTCGCGCCGCGGCGAAGTTTTTCTGGCTTCAGAAATATCGCTGCTATTGGCTGGTGTGCGATGACGACATCATTTATCCGCCGGACTACGCCAAGATCATGATCGGCAAACTGAAGCAATATGAACCGGCAAGCGTCATTGGTGTGCACGGCACCATCTTCGACGAGACGATCTCCCACTATTATAAGTCGATCCGCAAGATGCTGCTATTTGAGCAGGAACTTGAGAAAGATACCCCGGTTCATATGCTCGGCTCGGGCACGCTGGCCATCCATTCCAGCTTGTTCTCCGACGATGAGTTTTATTCCTTGCTGACTCACCCGACGGAAAACGATGAGTTGCTCGCCGTTCTCTGTCGAAAAAGGTCGATCCCAATGATCGCGATTCAGCGCCGGAGCCGCTGGCTCCGCTCCCATCCCGGGATGAAAAGCGGCCTGTACGAGGAAACCATGCTCAACCCGACCCAGCAACAAAAGCTGGTAACCCTTCTCAAGAAGGGCGAGCCGTGGCCGCAGACATCCGTGTCCTACTGACGCAAAATGAATTCATTACGTAATGGACTCGACGACCTGCGTGCGGCATTCGCCCACTATCGGGTTGCCCACCTGCTCAGCATGATGGAAATCCGCCATCGCTACAGACGTTCGACATTCGGGGTTTTCTGGATCACCGGAACGATGGCCGTCTTGATCGGCACGATTTCCTTCGTCTTTAGCCATATATTCAATACGGAAACCGCCACGCTCGTTCCCTTTCTGACCGCAGGCTTTATTCTTTGGGGATTCGCCGCGCAGTGCCTTTCCGAAGGATGTCTTGCTTTCCTGAATAGCGAAGAATACCTGAAAATGGAGCCGCTGCCTCTCTCGCTGTTCATTCTGAAGACGATATGGTTCAATCTCGTCGTCGCCGCTCACAACGCCGTCGTGTTTCTATTCGTGGCGGTCTATTATCAAGTTCCGGTCGGTATCAACACGTTGTATTTCGTGCCGGGATTGTTGATCTTCACGTTCACCATCTTCTTCCTCGTCCTTCTGGGCGCGGTTGCCTCGACGCGGTTTCGCGATGTGCCTCCCATCGTGGCGAACATCGTTCAAGTGCTGTTCTATCTGACGCCTATCGTCTGGCTTCCATCGCTTATCGCGCAGCGGGCGAGCTGGATTCTCTACAATCCATTCTTTCACCTCCTCGAAATTGTCCGGCAACCACTCCTCGGTCAAGCGCCGAGCGCAATCTCCTGGACCTATGGTGTGGTCATGCTCGTCGTCGTCGGAATTGGTGCCCTCTTCGTTTTTGGTAAATATCGCGACCGAGTGATGTATTGGCTCTAACGAGTGCGCCATGGAAGTTTCGATCAGCTTGGAAAATGTGAACGTCGAGTTCCCGATTTACGAGATCGCGCAACGTTCGGTGAAACAACGCTTGCTCAAAATCACGAGCGGGCGATTCAAGCTCGCGACGGACGCCGCACTCACGGTGCGCGCTCTGAACGATATCACCCTGAAAGCGTCTCGGGGCGAGCGCATTGCACTGATCGGCCTGAATGGGGCCGGCAAGACGACGCTGCTCCAGACCATGGCGGGAATTTACAAACCATGTTCGGGCCGTCGCACGACGCAAGGTCGTGTGGCCTCGATGCTCAACATCATGCTGGGCATGAGCGGGGAAAGCACCGGCTACGAGAACATTCTTCTGCGGGGAACATTCCTGGGCTGGAAGAACGAGGAGCTCCGCGCAAAGGCGCGGGAAATCGCGGCCTTCTCGGATCTCGGCCCGTTCCTTGATGTCCCGATCCGGACCTATTCCACCGGCATGCGGCTCCGGCTCGCATTCGCTATTTCGACAGCCATCACGCCGGACATCCTGCTGATGGACGAATGGATAGGCTTCGGCGACCAATCATTTTCGGAACGTGCCGAGGACCGCATGATGCGCCTGGTCGCACGGACCGGAATCCTGGTGATCGCCTCACACGACCCATCACTGCTCGAACGCATCTGTTTCCGCGGCATCGTTCTCGATCAGGGCAAACTGGTCTACGACGGCCCGATTCACGCGGCGCTTCAATACTACCAGGGGGAGATCGCCCACGCCGGCGCGCGATCAAAGAGCCGCGCGAATCCCACGCGAAGCGTACCCGCCGAACTCCGAGCAATCCGCGATGACGTCATCGTCGCGGCGGGCAAGTCTCCTACATCGCCTTGACGATGTTTTCCGTCATCTTCTTGGCGTCGCCGAGCAGCATCATGGTGTTGTCGCGGTAGAACAGCGGATTGTCGATGCCGGCGTAGCCGGAGGCCAGCGAGCGCTTGATGAACATCACGGTGCCGGCCTTCCACACCTGCAACACCGGCATGCCGTAGATCGGCGAGGTCTTGTCCTCCTCCGCCGCCGGGTTGGTGACGTCGTTGGCGCCGATCACGAAGGCGACGTCGGCCTGGGCGAATTCCGAGTTGATGTCCTCAAGCTCGAACACCTCGTCGTAGGGAACGTTGGCTTCGGCCAGCAGCACGTTCATGTGGCCCGGCATGCGGCCCGCCACCGGATGGATCGCGTACTTCACTTCGACGCCTTCGGCCTTGAGCTTGTCGGCCATCTCGCGCAGCGCGTGCTGGGCCTGCGCCACCGCCATGCCGTAGCCCGGCACGATGATGACCTTCTGCGCGTTCTTCATGATGAAGGCCGCATCGTCCGCCGAGCCGAGCTTGACCGGCTTGACCTCGCCGCCGCCCCCGCCGCCGGCCGCCGCCGTCTCGCCGCCGAAGCCGCCGAGAATCACCGAGAAGAACGAGCGGTTCATGGCGTGGCACATGATGTAGGACAGGATCGCGCCCGAGGAGCCGACCAGCGCGCCGGTGATGATCAGCGCCGAATTGCCCAGCGTGAAGCCGATGCCCGCCGCCGCCCAGCCCGAATAGGAGTTGAGCATCGAGATCACCACCGGCATGTCGGCGCCGCCGATCGGGATGATCAACAGCGCGCCGAGCGCCAGCGCGATGATCGTGATCAACCAGAAGTCGAGCGCGCTGCCCGACATCACCAGGCCGACGATGAAGAAGATCAGCGCCAGGCCGAGCACGATGTTGATGACGTGCCGCGCCGGCAGGATGATCGGCGCGCCCGACATGCGGCCGGAGAGTTTCAGGAACGCGATCACCGAGCCGGTGAAGGTCAGCGCGCCGATGGCGACGCCGAGCGACATCTCGACCAGGCTCGCGCCATGGATGTGGCCGGGCGTGCCGATGCCGAAGGCTTCCGGCGCGTAGAACGCGCCCGCCGCCACCAGCACCGCCGCCATGCCGACCAGCGAGTGGAATGCAGCCACCAGTTCGGGCATCGCCGTCATCGGCACCCGCCGCGCGATCACCGCGCCGATGCCGCCGCCGATGGCGATGCCGAGCACCACCAGCAGCCAGGCCACGCCGTCCGCCGGCGGATGCGCCGCCAGCGTGGTGACGACCGCGATCACCATGCCGATCATGCCGAGCAGGTTGCCCTGACGGCTCGATGCCGGGCTCGACAGCCCGCGCAGCGACAGGATGAACAGGACCCCGGCCACGAGGTACAATAGTGCTGACAGATTGGCGTTCATCTCATGTCCCCGTTGTCTTCGTCACCTTGAGGTGGACGCCGTTCACTTTTGCTTCTTCTTGTACATCGCCAGCATCCGCTGGGTGACCAGGAAGCCGCCGAAGATATTCACCGAGGCGAAGATCAGCGCGACGAAGCCGAAGCCGCGCGCCCACAGCGAGCCGCCGCTGTCGCCGACCAGCGCCACGCCGACCGCGAGCAGCGCGCCGACCACGATCACCGAGGAGATCGCGTTGGTGACGCTCATCAGCGGCGTATGCAGCGCGGGCGTCACCGACCACACCACGAAGTAGCCGACGAACACCGCCAGCACGAAGATCGACAGACGGAACACGAACGGATCGACCATCTCAATGGCGTGCATGGCTTGAGCCCCTATGCTTTCGGCTGGAAGTTCGGATGGATGATCGCGCCGTCCCTGGTCAACGCCGTCGCCTTGACCAGCTCGTCGTCCCAGTTGACGGCGAGCGTCTTGGCGGCCTTGTCGATCATGGTCTCGATGAACGACAACAGGTTCCTGGCGTAGAGGCTGGACGCCGACGCCGCGACCCGGCCGGCGAGGTTCGGAATGCCGATGATCTTGACGCCGTTCACTTCGGCGGTCTGGCCGCTGACGACGCCCTCGACGTTGCCGCCGCGCTCGACCGCGAGATCGACCAGCACCGAGCCGGGCTTCATCGACCTCACCATGTCGGCCGACACCAGACGCGGCGCGGGCCGGCCCGGAATCAGCGCGGTGGTGATGACGACATCCTGTTTCTTGATGTGCTCGGCGGTCAGCGCGGCCTGCTTGGCCTGGTACTCCTTGGACATCTCCTTGGCGTAGCCGCCCGCCGTCTCCGCCTGCTTGAACTCCTCGTCCTCGACCGCGATGAACTTGGCGCCGAGCGATTCGACCTGCTCCTTGACCGCCGGCCGCACGTCGGTCGCGGTCACCACCGCGCCGAGACGCCGCGCCGTGGCGATCGCCTGAAGGCCGGCGACGCCGACGCCCATCACGAACACCTTGGCCGCCGGCACCGTGCCCGCCGCCGTCATCATCATCGGGAAGGCGCGCCCAAAGGCTTCCGCCGCCTCGATCACGGCGCGGTAGCCGGCGAGGTTGGCCTGCGACGACAACACGTCCATCACCTGCGCGCGGGTGATGCGCGGCATCAATTCCATCGCGAACGCGGCGACGCCGGCATCGGCCATGGTCTTCAGCGCGGCGTCGTTGCCGTAAGGGTCCATGATGGCGACGACCACCGCGCCCTTCTTGTAGCGCGTGACCTCGCCCGCTTCCGGGCGCTTGACCTTGATGACGATGTCGGCGTCCTTGACCGCGTCAGCGCTGATCGTGGCGCCGGCCGCTTCGTAATCGGCATCGAGCAGGCCGGATTTGATCCCGGCCCCCGGCTCAATCGCGACCTCCGCGCCCAGCGCCTTGAATTTCTTCACCGTGTCCGGAGTCGCCGCGACGCGCGGTTCGGCCGCGTCGACCTCTTTGGCCACACCAATCTTCATAAAGCCTCCGGCGACACGCGATGCGTTGGGATGAAATAAGCGGCGGCGCGCCCGGCCGGGCCGCGCCCGAACGTCGTCAAAGCAGGAAGAATGCCATCAGGATCAGGACGATAATGACAGCGGTCGTGCCGTATTTGACCAGCCCGATGAAGAATTTATAGGTCGATTCGTGTTCGGCGTAATCGTTGCCGTCCGCGGTTGAGTAAGCAATTTCGTTGTGACTGGACATTCATCCCTCCAGGCCCGTCCGACGTTTAAGTTGCCATTAGCGCAATCAGCATGGGAGAGCAACGGCCGCAAGGTGGCGGGAGGCTTCGGCGCGCATCCATTCAGGGATTTTCGGACGCCCAGCTATCCTTGATCCAGCGGGTCAGGCTTTCCTCGCTGACTTCGCCGGCCGCCAGCGCCAGGATGATGGCCGTGGCGTGAGCGGGTGGAGGCGCGAAATGCACGCCATTCCTCAGGAGGAATATCATCATGCTCATGAACGCGATGCGCTTGTTGCCATCGACGAAGGCGTGATTTTTGGCTAGCCCGAAAGCATACGCCGCCGCAAGCTCGGGCAGCGCCGCCTGCTCATAGCGCCATTTATTGACCGGGCGCTCAAGTGCCGAACGCAGCATCCCTTCGTCACGCAGACCCGACGCACCGCCAAAACGCCGCAACTGGCGGGCATGGATCGCGACAGCCTGTTCGTAGGTGATCCAATGCGGCTCGGCCAGATCGCTCACGAGCCGTTCACTTGGCTAGCGCCGCCAGCGTATCACGATACTTGTCCATGATTTCATCCGCGATTTCCATGGTCCTCGCGAAATCGGGGTCGTAGGGCGTCGCCTGGAATCCCCCGCCGGGCAGTTCCGTAATATGCAACTCCTGACCGCGCTTGAGATCGAGGCGCTGCATCAGTTCCCGAGGGAGCAGGAGCCCGTCGGAATTGCCGATTTTCTTGATCTCGATCTTCATGGCGGCCTCAATGACACGATCAGCCGGAAAGCCTATGTTATACATTTGTATAACATAAATACTTTCCCGTTCAACATGTGTTTAACGGCCATGGCGAAGGGGGATCAATCCATCGCCTCCAGCTCGTCGATCATCCCGGCGATCACTGAAAGGCCGCCGTCCCAGAATTTCGGGTCGCGGGCGTCGAGGCCGAACGGCTTGAGCAGCTCCGAATAATGCTTGGTGCCGCCGGCCGCGAGCATGGCGAGGTAGCGATCGGCAAAACCATCGGCCGCGTTCTCGTAGACGGCATAGAGCGAGTTCACCAGGCAATCGCCGAACGCATAGGCGTAGACGTAGAACGGCGAATGGATGAAGTGCGGAATGTACATCCAGAAATTCTCGTAGCCCGGCTTGATCTCGATCGCCGGGCCAAGGCTCTCACCCTGCACGCCGAGCCAGAGTTGCCCGAGCCGCTCCGCCGTCAGTTCGCCGTCGCGGCGCTCGGTATGCACCGCGCGCTCAAAGGAATAGAACGCGATCTGCCGCACCACGGTGTTGATCATGTCCTCGACCTTGCCGGCGAGCAGCGCCTGCCGCTGCCGGGCGTCCCGGGTCTGGCCGAGCAACCGCCTGAAAGTGAGCATCTCGCCGAACACGCTGGCGGTCTCGGCGAGCGTCAGCGGCGTCGGCGCCATCAGCGCGCCGTTCTTCGCCGCCAGCACCTGATGCACGCCGTGGCCGAGTTCGTGCGCCAGCGTCATCACGTCGCGCGGCTTGCCCTGATAGTTCATCAGCACGTAAGGGTGCGCCGACGGCGTGGTCGGGTGCGAGAACGCGCCCGGCGCCTTGCCGGGGCGCACCGGCGCGTCGATCCAGCGTTCGGTGAAGAAGCGCTCGGCGATCCGCGCCATCTCCGGCGAGAACGCGCCATAGGCCGTCAACACCATTTTCCGCGCGTCCTGCCACGGAATGCGCGTGGTGGCGGCGAACGGCAGCGGCGCGTTGCGATCCCAATAGGCCAGCTTCTTCTTTTTGAACCAGCCGGCCTTGAGCGCGTAATAGCGATGCGACAGCCGCGGATAGGCGGCGCGCACCGAGGCGACCAGCGCGTCCACCACCTCGCCCTCGACGCGGTTGGCGAGATGCCGCGAATCGGCGACGTCCTTGAAGCCGCGCCAGCGGTCGGAAATCTCCTTGTCCTTGGCCAGCGTATTGGTGATCAGCGCGAAGGTGCGCTCATTGGCCTTGAAGGTTTTCGCCAGCGCCTGCGCCGCCGCGCGGCGCTTCTCCGGCGCGCGGTCCTGCAACAGGGTCAGCGTCGGCTCGATCGCCAGTTCCTTCGCGCCCACCTTGAAGCGCAAGCCAGAGATGGTCTGGTCGAACAGCCGGTTCCAGGCGGCATAACCGCTGACCGACTTCTCGTGGAACAGTTGCTCGACGCGATCCTCCAACTGATACGGCTTGTCCTTGCGGCTGTCCTCGATCCACGGCCGGTAATGCGCCAGTTCCGGCGTCTGCATCGCCTGCTCGATCACCGCGTCGTCGAGCCGGTTCAACTCCAGCGCGAAAAACAGCAGATTGACGGAAGCCGCGGTGAGCCGCTCCGACACGTCGCCATAGAATTTCGAAATCGTCGGATCGACGCTGTCGCCGGCATGGATCAGCCCGGCATAGGACGCGAGCCGTCCCGCGAGATCGTCGATCGCCTCGTAACGGCGCACCGCCGCCGCGAGCCACTTGCCGCCATCGGGCTTCGCCGTCTCCTCCGCGAGCTTGCCCTTGTAATCGGCGGCGAAACCCGCGCAGTCCCGGTCGAGCGCGTCGAGATCGCGCGCCACCTCCGGCGCACCGATCCCGGCATAGAGATCGGCCAGATTCCATTCCGGCAGCTTGCCGATGCCGGACTTGGCCGCGCCCTTGGCCTTCGCGGCCCGCGGTTTCGCCGCGCCGGACGCGCGCCGGGACACTGTTTTGCGAGGAGTGGTGGAAGAACGCGGGGCCATGAACTTCAATCCGTCGATTCGATCCGTCAGGGAGGTCGGATTCGGAGGGTGGCTTTTTTGTCGCCGCACTGCAAGACGACACGAGAGCCCTTTACCGTTCCGATGCAATCGAGACGGCTCCCGATTTTTGTTTTGAGGCGTTTTCTTCACGCGAACCGGCATTCACTTCGCTCGAAAACGCTTTGGGAAGCGACGCCGCGATGACAGCTCTTAAGAGCACGTTAATCGGCATCGGCGAAAGTGCCCCGATTCGAAACAGATAGTTGTTCCGTGCGGAGAGTACCATGGCTGCGACCGTTCTGATCGCCGACGACGACGCGGTGCAGCGCCGTCTGGTCGAGAACATGGTGCAGCGGGCCGGCTACGAGGCCGTCGTGGTCGAGAGCGGCGACGCCGCGCTGGCGCGCCTGACCGACGCGGACGCGCCCCCGATCGACGCCGTGGTGCTCGATCTGGTGATGCCCGGATTGGACGGCATGGGCGTCCTGAGCGGGATGCGCGAGGCCGGGCTGAATATTCCCGTGATCGTGCAGACCGCCCATGGCGGCATCGACAACGTGGTGTCGGCGATGCGCGCCGGCGCCCATGATTTCGTGGTCAAGCCGGTCGGCGTCGAGCGCCTGCAGGTATCCTTGCGCAACGCCCTCAACACCCACGCGCTGAAGGGCGAGCTCCAGCGCATCCGGCACAGCCGCGAGGGCCGGCTGACCTTCGCCGCCATCGTCACCCGCAACGAGGCCATGGCGGGCGTGCTGCGCACCGCGCGCAAGGCCGCCGCCTCGACCATTCCGGTGCTGATCGAGGGCGATTCCGGCGTCGGCAAGGAGTTGATGGCCCGCGCCATCCACGGCAGCGGCGAACGCGCCAGCAAACCCTTCGTCGCCGTCAACTGCGGGGCGATCCCCGACAATCTGGTGGAATCGATCCTGTTCGGCCACGAGAAAGGCGCGTTCACCGGCGCCACCGAGCGCCACACCGGCAAATTCGTCGAGGCGTCCGGCGGCACGCTGTTCCTCGACGAGGTCAGCGAACTGCCGCTCAGCGCTCAGGTCAAACTGTTGCGCGCCTTGCAGGAAGGCAGCGTCGAGGCGGTCGGCGGCCGTCGCCCGGTCAAGGTCGACGTGCGGATCATCTCGGCGACCAACCGCAAGCTGCTGGACCAGGTCAAGGCCGGCCATTTCCGCGAGGATCTGTTCTACCGCCTGCATGTGCTGCCGCTCACCGTGCCGCCGCTGCGCACCCGGCGCGAGGACATCCCGCATCTGGTGCGGCATTTCCTGGCGCGGTTCTGCGCCGAGGAAAACCGCGCCATCACCGGCGTCAGCGGCGAGGCGATGACCCGGCTGATGCAACTCGATTGGCCCGGCAACATCCGGCAGCTCGAAAACGCGGTCTACCGCGCCGTGGTGCTGAGCGAGGGCGACCGGCTCGGACTCGCCGACTTCCCGCAACTGGCCGCGACGCCGCTCGCCGCCCCCGACGCCATCGCCGAGCCGCTGACGATCGAGCCTGCGTTCCATGCCGCCACGCCGGAATTGGCGGGTACTGACATACCAATCGCGCCGCTGCCGAACGGCTCGCTCGCCATGCTCACCGAGGCCGGCGAGATGCGCCCGCTGGAAGACATCGAAACCGAAGTCATCCGCTTCGCGATCTCGCACTACCGCGGCCAGATGTCCGAAGTCGCGCGGCGGTTGAAGATCGGACGATCAACGCTGTATCGAAAGCTCGACCATGCCTCCGCCACGGACGCCTGATCTGTCCGCCCGACAAAACGCCGCAAGCGCCGCGCGTTTGAACCGTTGCGGACCGGTGACAGACACACGCAAAAGCAAGCGGCGGATCGCCGCGCGCGTTGCAAAGCGTCGGATTCCCGGTCAGTTTGTCGTGAACCATCCGCTGTCCCGCTGGTTGCCTGTGCGCCATGCGTCTATTCTGCTGGTGAATCGCGGCACGCATCGCGATGCGATGCGCTTTGCGGGATGTCATGTTCGCGGGGTAACGTCTTCGCGGGATCGTATGGCGGAATCACGCGTTCAGCGCGGGGTTTGGGTTGCGGACAGTTGCGGGATCGGCGTCGGGCGGCGCAAGCCGTCGCCGCCGGCACTTTGGCAAGACCGGAGCCGCTCTTGAGCACTGAGCGGTTTCGCAGGGATATCAAAGCGAAAGGTCGAAAGAATGCGGAACGACGCGATGGGCCGACTTGAAGCGAGCCGACTTGGAACGAGCCAGCTTGGAACGGGTCGACATGGAGCGGGCCGATCTGGATTTGACCGCATGCTGATGGCCGTCGCGGCGACCTTCCTGACGGTGTCGGCCTCAAACGTATTGGCGCAGACCGCGCCGGCGTCGGACCGCGTCACCGAGCAGGCGATCGATGCCGCGATTCCGGTGCCCGACACCAGCCTGGTGCCGCCGCCCACCGCCGCCGATATTGGAATGCCGACGACAAACCCGGCCGCCGCCGAGGCCAAGCCCGCGGCCGCCGACGCCGCCGAGACCACCGCCAGCACCACGCCCGCCACCGCGCCGAGCGCCAGCGTGACCGAAGCGGCGACGTCCGATCCCAAGACTGCCGATCCCGAGACTGCCGATCCCAAGGCGTCCGACATCAAGACGCCGGAGATCGCGACGCCCGCCGCCGAACCGGCCGCCGCGCCCGCCGCTTCCGAGCCGGTGAAGGCCGCCGGCGCGATCGCCCCGGCCGACCAGCCGGTCGCCGACGCGCTGCGCGACACGCTGCAAGCCCGCGCCGGAAAATTCTTCGACCGCAAGAACGAGCGCGCCGCCGTCGAGAAATTCTACGCCGCGCGCGATTACGCGCCGCTATGGACCGAGGGCGGCGCCCTCACCGCGCGCGCCAAGGCCGTGGTGTCGCGCCTCAACGACGCCGCCGCCGACGGCCTCGATCCGGCCGAGTATCCGGTGCCGAACTTCGCCGCCGCGACCGGCCCCGACGCGCTGGCGGACGCCGACCTCAAGCTGACCGCCAGCATGCTCGACTACGCGCGTCAGGCGCAGAGCGGCCAGATGCACTGGTCGCAGGTCAGCGCCGACATCCAGTATCCGGAGCATCCGGTCGATCCCAACGAGGTGCTCGCCAATATCTCGACGGCGAAGGACGCCTCGGCGGCGCTGCAAGCCTACAACCCGCCGCATAAGCTCTATAAGGAATTGCGCGCCAAACTCGCCGAGTTGCGTGGCCAGTCGGAAGGCCCGGTGACGCTGCTGCCGGAAGGCCGGACGCTGTCGCTCGCCAGGAAGACCAAGAAGAATCCGAACCCGGTGGCGATGGAAGACGCCCGCGTGCCGCAGCTTCGCGCCAAGCTCGGCGTCACTGAAAATCCGGACGACACCCGTTACGACGCCGACGTCGCTAGCGCCGTGCGCAAGTTCCAGGCCCATGCCGGCCTGAAGGCGACCGGCGTGCTCGACGACCGCACCGTGAAGGCGATCAACAGCCCGAAGCGCGACCGCGAGATCGACACCATCGTCGTCAACATGGAGCGCTGGCGCTGGCTGCCGCGCCAGCTCGGCGCGGCTTCGCTGGGCGACGCCTACGCCATCCTCAACATTCCCGATTTCACGCTGAAAGTGATGCACAACGGCGCCGAGGTGTGGAAAACCCGCGTGGTGGTCGGCAAGCCCGGCAAGCACGCCACCCCGCTCCTGACCGAGACGATGAAATACATCACGGTCAATCCGACCTGGAACGTGCCGCCCTCGATTATCAATAACGAATATCTGCCGGCCCTGCAGCAGGACCCGACCGTGCTCGAACGCATGGGGTTGAAGCTGGAGCAGAACCGCGACGGCACCATCCACATCTCGCAGCCGCCGGGCGAGCGCAACGCGCTCGGCCGCATCCGCTTCAACTTCCCGAACAAGTTCCTGGTGTATCAGCACGACACCCCGGACAAGAACCTGTTCTCCCGCGACGTTCGCGCCTACAGCCATGGCTGCATGCGGGTGCAGAACCCGGACCAGTACGCGGCGATCCTGCTGAACATCGCGATGCCGAACGAGCATTACACGCCGGAGAAAATCCGCGCGATGTACGGCAGCACCGAGCATGACATCAAATTCGCCACGCCGATCCCGGTCAACATCACCTATCAGACCGCGTTCGTCGACGACGCCGGCAAGCTGCACATCCGCCCCGACATCTACGGGCGCGACGCCGCCATGCTGGCGCTGTTGCGCAACGGCAAGAGCAAGAACCTCGAAGCCGTGGTCGCCCACGCCCAGCCGAACTATTCGCGGCCGCGCGCCCAGCTTCCGGTCGCCGCCAACGACCGCTTCGGCTTCGACAGCGGGCAGAATTTCTTCGAGCGGCTGTTCGGCATCCCGGCCCAGGCCCCGCCCCCGGCCGCCGAATACGGCCAGCGCCGGAGGATTTACCGGTAACAACCGAAATTCCGCGGAATCGATTAGATTTTCCAGCAATATCAACGGGCCCCGTCACAGCGACGGGGCCCGTTCCGTTAACCATGACCGCCCGCGCCGCCGGCGGACGACCGGCCTTGGGCTATTTTTCGCCATACTCGCCGGGCTAGGTTTATCGCTCCAATCCGGTCGGGGGGTAAATCTCGATTAACCCTCCTGATTTAAGGCTCGTTATCCTTCTTTCGCTGCGTGGGGTTGCGAAAGAATTTTTGACTGAACGTCCTCTGGGTGGGCTCATTCGTGCCGGTCGGTTTCGTTCGCGTTTTCAAATCGCTGCTCATGTCACGCGCCGGCTACGGCGCCGGGCTGACCGCGCTCCTGCTGCTGGCCGGCGCCGGCTCGGTGCATGACGCCACCGCCTCGCGCGAGACGCGCACGCTGTCGTTCCACCACACCCATTCCGGCGAGGACCTAACCGTCACCTACAAGCGCAACGGCCGTTACGACGAGGGGGCGCTGAAACAGCTCAATTACTTCCTGCGCGACTGGCGCAATCAGGCGCAGACCAAGATGGACCCGCATCTGTTCGACATTCTGTGGGAAGTCTATCGCGACGTCGACGGCAAGAAGCCGATCCAGATCATCTCTTCCTACCGCTCCCCCGCCACCAACGCCATGCTGCGCCGCCGCTCCGCCCACACCGGCGTCGCGCGCCACAGCCAGCATATGCTCGGCCATGCCATGGACTTCTTCATTCCCGGCGTGCCGCTGGAACAGATCCGCTTCGCCGGACTGCGCCTGCAACGCGGCGGCGTCGGCTTCTACCCGACCTCCGGGTCGCCGTTCGTCCATCTCGACACCGGCAACGTCCGCCATTGGCCGCGCATGACCCACGACCAGCTCGCGCGGGTCTTCCCCGACGGCCGCACCGTCCACATCCCGTCCGACGGCAAGCCGTTGCGCGGTTACCAGCTGGCGCTGGCCGACATCCAGAAGCGCGGCCAGGACGGCGACGGCTTCGCCTTCGAGAAGCCCAAGAGCCTGTTCGCCGCGCTGTTCAAGTCGAAGCCCGCCGACGAGGATGACGAGGCCCCGGCCGCCAACGCATCGTCCGGGAATGCGCCCGCCGCCGTGGCCGCGCCCGTCGTGACCGCTGCGGCGGAACCGGTGCCGCTGCCGCGCGCCAAGCCGGCGACCGCCGCCAGCTATCAGGTCGCCTCGGCGGACGACGTGGTCAGGCCGCCCGCGCCGATTCCCGCCAAGATGGAGAGCAAGGCGGAGAGCGAGCCCCGCTTCCGCACCCCGGCCGACATCATCAATTCGCGCGGTTTCTGGGGCGACACGCCGCCGACCCAGCCGAAGCAGGCGACGCCGGCCCAGGTCGCCGCCATCAGCGCCCGGCAGGCGCTCTCCAACGCCGTCGATCCGCAGACCACCGCCAGCATCGACCACGCCTTCCACGCCCTCGCCTATGCCTCGACGCCGTCGCCGCTCGATCGCGCCCACGTCGTCGCCGCCAGCGCGCCGATCCCGCGCCATCTGCGACCGCGTTCGGCCGCGCAGAATCCGATGGCCGTCAACGACGTGACCACGGTGGTGACGAAAGGCCGCCAGGGCCGCGACGGCCGGGTCACGGTCTCGACGCGACTGTCCGCCGCCGCGAAAGGCGACACCGTCTGGATGCGCGCCATGATCCTGTCGCCAAGCGCGACCACCGCGATGTCCTCGACCGTGTTCGGCGAGCCGGACATGACTTTGATGCGGGCCCACTTCGTCAAGCCGCGCACCGCCGTCGCGGCGAGCTTCAGCGACGATCCGCAATCCGGCATGGTCTGCGACCGCTTCACCGGCTCGGCCGTCGCCAGCCTGCCGACGGTGACATTCCAGACCGCCGCGCTGCGCTAGCGCCGTCCGTCATTGCGAGAAGCGTAAGCGACGAAGCAATCCAGGGCCGCCAAGCTAAGGCTGAATTGCTTCGATTCGCTCGCAATGACGGTCTAATCTCAGAGCATTCCCAGCGCCTGGAGGTAGGTCTCCAGAATGGTTTCCTGCTCGGCGCGCTCGTCGGCGTCCTGTTTGCGCATCCGCACGATGGTGCGCAGCGCCTTGACGTCGAAGCCGTTGCCCTTGGCCTCGGCGTAGACATCGCGGATGTCGTCGGAAATCGCCTTCTTTTCTTCTTCCAGGCGCTCGATGCGTTCGATGATGGCCTTGAGCTGATCCTTGGCGAATCGGGTCGCGGGCTCGTCCTGGACGGCGGCGGCAGCGGTGGCCATCGTGCACTCCTACTGAACTGAATTGATCTAACTGAATGGATCCGAACATCGCCGGGCGGAGGCCGAAAGCGCCCCGCGTGGCCGGGCGACACTCAAGAGTGCGGCGCCTTTCGTCAAGGCGGCATCCGGCTCATCCACAGCGGCCCCACAGAAGAAAACGGCGCAAGCCCCGCGCCCGTGGCGCCGCGCCGCCTCAATGGCCGCCGGTGGGGTGAACCTTGGCCATGGCGGCGAGCTGGTCGGGCGTCGCCGTGCCCTGATATTTCGCCTTCCAGTCGTCGTAAGGCATGCCGTAGACGGCCTCGCGGCTCTCGTCCTTGCTCAGCGCCACGCCCCTTTCGTCGGCGGCGTCCTTCACCCAGTTGGCGAGGCAGTTGCGGCAGAAGCCGGCGAGGTTCATGAGGTCGATGTTCTGCACGTCGGTTCGCTGCCGCAAATGCGCCACCAGGCGGCGGAATGCGGCGGCTTCCAGTTCGGTGGTGGTTTTTTCGTCGATCGCCATGGCGCAACTCTCTGATGGATGTCGGGGACTTTAACCCAAAATGGGGCCGGCCACAGATTTTCCCACCTTGATGTGCGAAAAGGATTTTCACGCGACAGGTCGCATCGGGCCCGGCCGGTCACCATCGGTTGAGCCGTCCTCGTCCCCCGCGCCAAGCCCGCAATGATTTGATATAGCCTCAACGGATGACTCGAGACGATTCTCCACACCGCCTCCCGGTCCGTCGCCTTGCGCGCGCGGCGATCCCGTTATGCGCGCTGGCCTTCGCCGCGACATGCGGGTGGAGCGCGCCGGCGCGCGCGGATTTCCGGCTGTGCAACAACACGTCGAGCCGCGTCGGCATCGCGCTCGGCTACAAGGACGCCGAAGGGTGGGTGACGGAGGGCTGGTGGAACGTGTCATCGCGCAGTTGCGAAACCCTGCTAAGGGGCACCCTGATCGCGCGGTATTATTACATCTACGCCCTCGACTACGATCGCGGCGGGGAATGGTCCGGTCAGGCTTTCATGTGCTCGCGCGACAAGGAATTCACCATCCGGGGGACCGAGAATTGTCTGGCGCGCGGCTATGACCGCACCGGCTTTTTCGAGGTCGACACCGGCGAGCAACGTTCATGGACCGTCCAATTGACCGAAGCCGGCCAGCAAAATCCGGGCGGCGCGCCGGGGCCGCTTCCCGGCCTGCCGAACGCCCCGCACAACACCGCGCCAGGCGCGACCGGCCTGCCGCCACCGCCGTCGCCCCCCGCGACCCTGCCCGGGCCGAAGCAATGAGACGCCTGCGCCGCATCAAGATCCTCGCCACCCTCGGCCCCGCCTCCTCCGACAGCACCATGATCCGGCGGCTGTTCGAGGCCGGCGCCGACCTGTTCCGCATCAACATGAGCCACACCCCGCACGACAAGATGCGGGAACTGGTCAACACCATCCGCAACGTCGAAAGCAGCTACGGCCGCCCGATCGGGATTCTGGTCGACCTCCAGGGGCCGAAGCTGCGGCTTGGCGCGTTCGCCGGCGGCGCGATCCAGCTCCATAACGGCGCGCGCTTCACGCTCGATTCCGACCCCGCGCCCGGTGACGCCACCCGGGTCCAGCTTCCGCATCCGGAAATCCTCGCGGCGCTGCGGCCCGGTCACGCGCTGCTGCTGGACGACGGCAAGGTTCGCCTGATCGTCGAGGAAGCCGCGTCGGACCGCGCCGTCACCCGCGTCGTCATCGGCGGCCGGATGTCGGACCGCAAGGGCGTCAGCCTGCCGGACACCGACCTGCCGATGTCGGCGATGACGCCGAAGGATCGCGCCGATCTCGAAGCCGCGCTGGTCGCCGGCATCGACTGGGTGGCGCTGTCGTTCGTGCAGCGCGCCGAGGATGTGATCGAGGCGAGGAAACTGATCCGCGGCCGCGCCTCGATCATGGCCAAGATCGAGAAGCCGCAGGCGATCGAGCGCCTCGCCGACATCATGGAGGTCTCGGACGCGCTGATGGTGGCGCGCGGCGACCTCGGCGTTGAACTGCCGGTCGAGCGGGTGCCGAGTTTACAAAAACAAATGACGCGGATGGCGCGCAAGGCCGGCAAGCCGGTGGTGGTGGCGACGCAGATGCTGGAATCGATGATCCAGTCGCCGGTGCCGACCCGCGCCGAAGTCTCCGACGTCGCCACCGCGGTCTATGAGGGCGCCGACGCCATCATGCTGTCCGCCGAATCGGCGGCGGGCAAGTTTCCGGTGGAGGCGGTCTCCACCATGAACCGCATCGGCGAGGAGGTCGAACGCGACCCGACCTATCGCGGCGTGCTGATGGCGCAGCGCCCGGAGCCGGAGGCGACCATCGGCGACGCCATCGCCGACGCCGCGCGGCAGATCGCCGAGACGCTCGAACTCTCCGCCATCATCTGCTGGACCAGTTCGGGCTCCACCGCGCTCCGCGTCGCCCGCGAGCGGCCGAAGCCGCCGGTGGTGGCGATCACGCCGAATCTGTCGACGGGCCGCAAGCTGTCGCTGGTGTGGGGCGTGCATTGCGTCGTCGCCGAGGACGCCCACGATCAGGACGACATGGTCGACCGCGCCGGCAGCATCGCGTTCCGCGACGGCTTCGCCAGGGCCGGCCAGCGCGTCATCATCGTCGCCGGCGTCCCGCTCGGCACGCCGGGCGCGACCAACATGCTGCGCATCGCCTATGTCGGGCCGCGCAGCGACGCCGCGCCGTAACCGCCCGAGCCGCGCGCGGCCCGCCGCATCATCGCGGCCCTTGCGTCATGTCGTCGCAAGGCTCATGCTTCCGATTCTCTAAGCGGCCTCGAACCGCTGGCCTCCTGTCCGGTCGTCAGCGTCGAGGTTGAAAGCGGGTGTGCGCCGGCCTCCGGCTCCGCCCGCACAAAATGGACTGGGCGTCCACCAAGGAGGAACACCATGCTCGACAGACGTCGTCTGCTCGCGGGCACCACCGCGACCGTCGCCACACTGGGCGCCGGATCATTTCTCGGCTCGATCAGCGCTTTTGCCAAAACCGTCACCCTGCCGTTCGACAACGGCGAGCGGCCGATGGCGCAATATCCGCAGAAGCGGCCCATGATCTTGCAGACCGCCCGCCCGCCGCAACTGGAAACGCCGTTCTCGGTCTACAACGAGGGCGTCATCACCCCGAACGACGCCTTCTTCGTGCGCTATCATCTCGCCGACATTCCGCTCGACATCGATCCCGCGACATTCACCATCGAGGTCAAGGGCAAGGTCGACAAGCCGCTCAAGCTGTCGCTGGCCGATCTCAAGAAGATGCCGGCCAAGGAGATCGTCGCGGTGACCCAGTGCTCCGGCAACAGCCGCGGCTTCTCGACGCCGCGCGTCGCCGGCGGTCAGTCCGGCAACGGCGCCATGGGCAACGCGCGCTGGAAGGGCGTGCCGCTGAAAGCCGTGCTGGAGAGAGCCGGCGTGCAGGCCGGCGCCAAGCAGGTGGTGTTCGGCGGCCTCGACGGCCCGGTGATGGACAAGACGCCGGACTTCGCCAAGGCGCTCGATCTCGATCACGCCCGCGACGGCGAGGTGATGATCGGCTATGAAATGAACGGCACCGCGCTGCCGATGCTCAACGGCTTTCCGGTGCGCCTCGTGGTGCCGGGCTACTACGGCACCTATTGGGTCAAGCACCTCAACGCCATCACCGTGATCGACAGCGTCTACGACAATTTCTGGATGAAGACCGCCTACCGGATTCCGGACAACGACTGCCATTGCGTCGAGCCGGGCACCGCGCCGAAGGCGACCATCCCGATCAACCGCCTCAACGTCCGCTCGTTCATCACCAGCGTGCCGGACGGCGCCAAGGTCAAGGCCGGCGAGACACGCCTGAAGGGCATCGCCTTCGACGGCGGCAAGGGCATCAAGGCGGTCGCGGTGTCGATCGACGGCGGCAAGACCTGGCAGCCCGCGAAGCTCGGCAAGAACCTCGGCAATTACTCGTTCCGCGAATGGCACGCCACTGTCAGACTGCCGGCAGGCGCGCATGAATTGAAGGTCCGCGCCACCAGCAATGACGGCCAGATGCAGCCGATGGAAGCGTCGTGGAATCCGGCCGGCTACATGCGCAACGTCGTCGAAACCGTCCGCGTCACGGCAGCTTGAGGAGAATCGTCATGACAGTATCGATGCGCCTCGCCGCCGCCGCGTTCACGCTCGCGGCCGGCCTGGGCCTTGCCGCCGTCCAAGCCAAGCCGCTCAAGATCACGCTGCCGGAAGAAACCGCGGCCTTCAAGCCAGGCCCCAACCGCGAGGTGGTGATGAACAACTGCACGGCCTGCCACTCGTCGGACTACGTCCAGACCCAGCCGCGCGGCGCGAAATTCAGCAAGGATTTCTGGACCGCCGAGGTCAACAAGATGGTCAAGGTCTACGGCGCGCCGATCGAGGACGCCGACATTCCGAAGATCGTCGAATATCTGACGGCGACTTATCAATAGCTCCCGTCATTACCTCACCGTCGTCATGGCCTAACCTCTCCGTCATTGCGAGCGAAGCGAAGCAATCCAGGGCTATAAAGCGAAGACTGGATTGCTTCGTCGCGGAGCCTGTGCCCGGACAGTGCGAAGCACTGATCCGGGTATTCCTCGCAATGACGGCCGCACTACTCCGCCGCGCGGCGTTGCGAGGGCGGCGGCTCGATCGCCACCGGAAGCGGGGCCTGCACCACCAGCAGCGATGAGTTGCTGGCCAGTTCGATGCCCTCGTCCTGGAAGCGCAGCTTGACGCGGCGATTGAATTCGCGCTGCACCGGCCAGCGTCCGCCATCGGTGCAGCGGATCTGGCCGACGAGGGTGGCGGTCCCGCCGTCGACCTTGTCGACGCCCCACAATTCGAGATCGCTGCGGATCAGCGGCTGATACGCGGCCTCCCCGCGCATCTCCTTGACAATATCCTTCAGCACCTGGCCGGCCCGATCGGTGTCCTCTCGGGAGGACACGCTGACATTGACCGCCGCGTTGCCGGCGCCACGGCTGGCGTTGGTGACGCTGGTGACCGAACTGAACGGCACGATATGCACGGCGCCGTCGGAGGCCCGCAGCCGGATGGTGCGGATCGAGACGTTCTCCACCGTGCCGGTGAGGCCGGACACGGTGACGACGTCGCCGACCTGCACGACGTTCTCCAGCAGCAGGAACAGTCCGGTGATCAGATCCTGCACCAGCCGCTGCGAACCGAAACCGACCGCGATGCCGACGATGCCGGCGCCGGCCAGGAGCGGCGCGATATTGACCCCGATCTCGCTCAGCACCGTCAGCGCCACCACCGAGAGGATGACGCACAGCAGCGTGGTGCGCAGCATCGGCAGGAACGTGCGCAGCCGCGCCGCGCGCGCCGCCTCCCCCTCGCGGGTCAACGCCGCCAGTTGGCGATCCATCATCGCGTTGACGGCCTCCCAGATCGCCACCGCCGCCGCCACCGCGACGCCGATGGTGACGATGGCCGACAACAGCCGGGCGCCGATCTGGCTGCCGTAGAACCACACCAGGGTATCCGCTCCCCACACCTGCAGCAGGGCGACCACGGCGAGCGCCGCCACCGCCCAGCCGGCCAGGCGGCGCAGCAGCGGCAAATAGCGGTTGGCCCGCGTTTCCAGTCCGGGGAAGCGTTGCAGCACGTCGGCGTTGATGCGGAAGCCGCGATCGATCAGGCCGAGCAGCACGACCAGCAACAGCCGCGCCGCGACCACCACGACAATGGTGCCGACGACGTATTGCAGCAGCAGCGTGTAACCGTCGCGGATGTTCAGCGCCCACACCACCCACAACGCCAGCACGATGAAGATGGCGGCGTAGTGCCACATGCCGGCGACGCGGTTGCGCATCGTCGCGACAGCGCCTCGCCGGCCGCCCCTGGCGCGGATCGCGCGCGCCACCGGGGCGCGGCATTGCAGGATGACGACCACCAGCAGCAGATGAACCGCGAGCATCGCCAGCCGCAACAGCGCGCCGTAGCCGACGCGACTGAGGCCGAGCAGCAGCGCGACGTTGGCGAAGGTGACCCCGGTGACGCCGACCGTGACGATGCGCCGGGTCCAGACCTCGACATAGGCCGCGGTTTCCTCGCGGGTCGGGAACAGGCCGAGCGGGCCGACCAGCGCCCGCGTCGCGCAGACCAGACCGCGACACAGCGCGTAGGCGTTGATGATCGCCAGAATCACCACACGCGTCATCAACACGCCGCCGATCTGGGTGTCGAGCATCAGCGAGGCGACCGCGACGAACACCACCACCGGCACCAATTCGAGCCCGAGCCGCGCCAGCACGTAAGGCAGGCGCAACAGCGATTGCCAGAGCCGCGCCAGCCGCAACCGGCGACGGCGGCGGCTTATCTCGCGCGCCGGACCGGCGGCGGACGGCGGCGGCTCCGCCGCGCGCGCCTTGACGACGCGCGGGATGCGGGCTTCGAGCGCCCGCAACGGCCGCCGCATCGCCCACAGCATCAGCCATTCCACCGCGAAGGCGCAGCCGAACACCAGCACGAACTTCCAGGCGATATCGAGCAGCAGGTGATAATAGAACGGATCGGTGGCGGTGTTCACCAGCCAGTGCCACAGCGCCGGGACATGCGCGACGCTGCGGGCGGCGTGCGTCACCTCGCGCGTCGCGTCGGAGATCCAGCCGGAAATCGTCAGCAGCAATTGCGCGCCGAGACTGTCGGCGTCGAGGGTCAGCGCCGGCTTGTCGGCCGCGGCCGCGGGCTTGGCCGGCGGAGCGGCGGCGTCCGGCGCGACCACCGCGGCGCCCGCCGGCGCGGACGCGGGCGGAGGCGCGGCCTTGGCGATGGCGCGGAGCGTGTCGATCATCTGCGCGCGCTTGGCGTCGTCCTGCAACGTCTCAAGCGCGCGCCGCGCCTGCTCCGGCGTCAACGCCTCGCCTGAAGCCTGCGGCGCGGTCACGGGCGCGGCGCCCGTCTGCGCCGGCGCCGGGCCCGCCATCAGCAACAGCGCGGCGACGATGAGCGGCAAAACCTTTCGCGACACGAAAGCTCCTCAGGGTCTGACTCGAAATTCACTTCTGAACCAGATCCGCAACGCGGGAAACGTCATACTCCGCGAAAGCGGAGTACCCGTATTCCGTATCGAGTCTGATATCTTCCGCGACTGCCCGGACGACTGGATCGTCCGTTTTCGCGGACGATAACGCCTCATTTCCGGTCAGCTTCATTAAATCACGCCTGAAACGACCGGCAGGCCGCGATAGACCGAAAATACCTCACGATCAGATGTCGCGGCCCTCGACCTTCTCGGTCAATGTCTTGACCAGTTCGGGGATTTTGTCGAGATGCGGGTTGATCGCCAGCGCCTTGCGGAAGGCGTCGAGGGCGCGCTTGTCGTCGCCGAGATCGCGCATGATCATGCCGAGTCCGGCCAGCGCCCCGAAATGCCGTGGCTCGCGCGCCAGCACCTGCTCGATGTCGTGCAAGGCGCGGTCGTAATCATCCTGCAGGTAATAGACCGTCGCCCGCCGGTTCCACGCCTCGGTGTAGTCGGGACGCAGCTTGACCAGCGCGTCGAGCAATTCGAGCGCGACGTCGAGTTGCTTGGCCTCGATGGCGGCCTTCACCCGCGCCATCAGCAGTTGCGCGGTATCGCTCGGCGTCGCCATCCACTGCGCCCAGATCCGCGCCTCGACATGCTTGGCGCTGGCTTCGTCCGGGGCGGCCTTCAGCGCGCCGAACAGGAAATCCAGTCCCCGCGCCTGATCGGCCCTGACCGCCGGCAGTTTGGCGGGTGGCGCCGGAAGCCGCTGATCGCGCGGCTGGCTTGGCGCGGGCCGCGCCTGTTGCGCCGGCGCGGCGACGGGCACCGCCGCAAGCATCAACGCCGCCGCGACGCCGCAGCGGATGCTACTCGGGAATCGCAAAATCGCTCTCATGGCCATGACCGGAGACTAGCCGTGAGTTATGGCGCTGAAAAGACGACGAAGCCGCCCGGTGCAGGATGCGCCGGACGGCTCGGTCTTCCAAACGGTTTGGCCTTCGCATGAGGGCGATCGCCGCCCCCGAGTCGCGTCGGCCAGCTTAGCCCTGGCGCGCCTTGAAGCGGCGCTGCACCTTGTTGATCACGTAGACGCGACCCTTGCGGCGCACGAGGCGATTGTTGCGGTTGCGGCTGCGCAGCGATTTCAATGAGTTACGGACCTTCATGGGACAATCCTACAGCGTGTTGAAAGGCCGTGCGCGACAGGCCAAATCTGGCGAATAAGGGAACAGGCCCGTTCGCGGCCGGGCCGCGCGGGATGGCTGGGTTCTAATGCAGCCGCGCCGCCTCTGTCAATGTTGGCGGGGGGCGGTTTTGAGCTGAATTTACCGCCATGTCCGCCCCATCGCCGATTCGGCCGTTCCAGCCACGATGGGCCGCCGAGCCCCGGATGGCTTTACGGCGACCTCGAAATTGATTATGAAATATAATCAATTCGGCGACACGCCCGCCGATCCGGGGGAACCACCATGCCCAATCTCGACGACGTCATCGCCATCGACATCCACACCCATGCCGAGGAGCCCTGCGGCACCCACGGCGACGACGGCTATGACGATTTCCAGGCG
>JBDHSX010000031.1:0-28220 GCA_039808365.1 Xanthobacteraceae bacterium
GTCGCGGGGCAAGGTCACGCCGATCACCGTGCCGCAGCCCGGTTTCGATTTCATCCGCATCGAGCCGCCGTGCAGGCCGGTGAGCGACTTGGCGATCGCCAGCCCGAGGCCCGAACCCTGATAGGTCTTGGTCAGTTGCCCTTCGACCTGCTCGAACGGCTGGCCGAGCTTGAGCATGGAGTGCCGCGCGATGCCGATGCCGGTATCGGCGATCATCAGCACAATGGAATTGTCGATCGACCGGCTGCGGACGATCACCCGGCCCCCATCCGGCGTGAACTTCACCGCATTGGACAGAAGATTGACGACGATCTGCTTGACCGCGCGGCGGTCGGCCACCAGCGGCACCTGATCGTCGAAATCCGCATCCAGCATCAGGCATTTTTCCTGCGCCCGGCCCGCGACCACGCGCAGCGATTCCGTCAGCGTCTGGGCCAGATTGAGCGGCTCGGGATCGAGCTGCATCCGCCCCGCCTCGATCTTCGACATATCGAGAATGTCGTTGATCACTTCCAGCAGGTAGTGCCCCGAGGTGAGAATGTCGTGGCAGTATTCCTGATACTTGTCGGAGCCCAGCGTCCCGAACATGCCGCTGCCCATGATCTCGGAGAATCCGATGATGGCGTTGAGCGGCGTCCGCAATTCGTGGCTCATGTTGGCGAGGAATTTCGATTTCGCCTGATTGGCTTCCTCGGCGCGGTCTTTTTCGTCGGCGTATTTCTGGGCGAGATCAGCGAGTTCGAGCGCCTGCCGCTCCAGCGTGGCCTGCGAGCGCTTCAGATCGGTCACCGTGGCGCGCAGGCGCAGGTCGTTGTCGACCAGTTTCTGCTCGTGTTCCTTGATCCGCGTGATGTCGGTGCCGACCGACACATAGCCGCCGTCCTTGGTGCGGCGCTCGCTGACGTTGAGCCAGCGGCCGTCGTCGAGTTGCGCCTCGAAGGTGCGGCTGCCCGCGGCGCGCGCGTCGTTCGCCGGCAGCCGCGCGCGAATGTGCGGCATGCGGCCGACCTCGCAGACCGTTTCATAGGAGGTTCCCGGCGCGACCGCGGTGTCGGGCAGTTTGTGCAAGCGCTGGAAGTGCGAGTTGCAGAGCACGAGGCGGTCCTCGGCATCCCACAGGACGAAGGATTCCGGAATGGTTTCGATGGCGTCGCGCAGGCGCAGGTCGGCTTCGACGCTGCGCTCGGCCAGGCTTTTCTGCTCGGTGACGTCGACCGCGATGCCGATGAGATGCAGGCCGCCGTCGCGCGCGCCGTGGCTCAGTTCGCAGCGCACGCGCAGCCAGATCCAATGGCCGCTCGCGTGCTGCATCCGGAAACTCTGGTCGATGTGATTGATCTTTCCGGAGATCAGAAGGTCGGCGATCTCGTACAGGTCGATATCGTCGGAGCGGACCAGCGCGTTGACCTCGCCGAACGTCAGCAGGTCGCTGCGGCCGGCGAGGCCGAGGATGGAGAACATCGAGTGCGACCAGAAGATGCGGCCGCGCGACAGGTCCCAGTCCCACAGCCCGCAGCGTCCGCGATTGAGCGCGGTGTCGATCCGCCCGCGCACCGCGTCGTTGATCAGGTCGCCCTCGCGCGCGCGGGTCGATTGCCAGTGAAACGCGAAGCCGAGAATGAGGACGACGAAGCCGGTGGTGGCGGACAGCGTCACCGCGAGCGCGGCGTCGGATTGCCAGAGCAGCGAGCCGTGCGGTTGCGCGATCACGAGCTGGCCGGGAAGCGCCTTGAGGGCGCGCGTGGTGAAGATGGCGCCGTCGATCCTGCCGATCCTCGGCTCGGTTCCGGCGGACGCCGGCGACGTTGTCAGGGCGAGGGTCGCGAGTTGTTCGCGCGCGCTGTCGCTGAGCCGCTCCAGGGACAGACCGGCGACGGGACGGCGATCGGCACCGATGATCTGGATCGCGCGGTTCGCCGCGCGGGCCCAGGCCGGGATCAGCGACGACAGCAGTTCCTTGAGACGCGACGGCGTGACGGCTGACTGTTGCTCCGACAGATTGCGGTCGAGACGCTCGGCGAGCAGATCGGCCAGCGCGGTGAGGTCGCGCTCGGCGGACGCCTGCATTTGCCTTCCGTGATCGGTGACCTGGACGAAGGCGCCGAAGCAGATCGTGACCAGGAACGCGATGATCAGGATCGGGACCGCGCGACACAACAGCGGCTCGGCGTTGAGCAGCCGATGATAGGCCGGTTTCGCGATCGATTGCGCCAATCCCTTGATCGAATCGGATTGGACGCATGCGCCTTGCGTGCGCGCGCGCATCATGCCCATGCCCCTCGGGATTCCTCTGAATGCCGTCATCGCCGCGTCTGGCGACGAGTGGCGGCAACGCACCTTGACGCGGTCGGTTCGACGCCGAGACTCAAATCCGGTGACCGGATATCTCGAACGGACGCCGTTTCCGCCGGATCGAGCCGGCCCCCCGGCTGTCTCGAATCAATGAGATTTGAATCCAGTTTTCGCGACGTGTCGAGAGTCAACGAATCGTTAACGCGAAAAAACTTTATCCAATGCTGATTTTTTGCCGGGCGATTTGACGCAGTCGAGTCCGAAACGGGAACGCGCGGCGATCGATTCAGCGCGTGATTGGTCTCAACGGAAACGCGGGCTGTTATCCTCGGAGCCCGCGCCCCGATGAGGCGTCATCGTCCGCGAAGGCGGACGATCCAGTAACCCGTAAAAGTGCATGGGAAATTTGATCCGCCACGGAATGCTGGATCCTCCGCTTTCGCGGAGGATGACGTTTCCCGTGTTACGGAGCCACGTGTATCAACCCTTGAAAATCACGCTCTGGACGCGCGCGGGTTCGGCGTGGCTGATGACGCGCTTCACGGTCGGATCGGCGCGACGCAAAGCGCGCTCGATGTCGTCGACGGCTTCATGAACCCGCGTGACGCTCATGGTCGGCGCGGCCCGGCAGTGGAAATTGACGATCTGTCCGGTTTCGGTGTCGCGCACGCGCACGTTGTGAATGTCGTGGATGCCGCGCTCCGCCGCGAAGCCCGACAGCGCGCTTGCGATTTCCGCGACGCGGGCGGCGGGGGCGTCGATGCCGGTCGGCGCTTCCGGTTCGAGCGGCTCGATGTGGGTGTCGACCTCGACGTCGGCGCCGAACTCGTCGCGAATCCTCTGCTCAAGGCTCTGCGCGATGTCGTGCGCCTTGCTGAGTTCGAGCTGGCCATCCACTTCGAGATCGATGCTGACGCTCAGCCGCTCGCCGAGATCGTGGACCGTGACGTGGTGGATGGCGAGCGCGGCGTTGCGCGCGATCACCATGATGCGGTCGCGCACCGTCTCGTTGTCGCGCGCCACCGGCAGCGCGGTGAAGGTGAGATCGGCGTCGCCGAGCGCGGCGCTCACCGCATCCTGCGCCGCGCGCTTGATGGCGTCGACGCGGTCGATCGGATAGGTGCGCGGCACCTGGACGTCGGCGTCGATGAAATGGGTCGGGCCGACCATGCGCGCGCGCAGCCGCTCCACGCCGATCACGCCGGGCACCGCGAGGATCGCCGCGCGGACCTTGTCGGCGACGCCTTCCGGCGCGCGGTCCAGCAAGGTCTCGATGGTCGAGCGTCCCAGCCGCAAGCCGAGCACCGAGATGGCGATGGCGATGGCGATGGCGGCGGCGGCGTCGCCCCACCAATAGCCCAGCGCGGCGAGTCCGAGCCCGATGATCACCGCCACCGAACCCATTACATCGGAGGCGAAATGCAGCGCGTCGGCGGCGAGCGCCTGGCTTCGGGTCGCCCGCGCGACGCGGTGCAGCGCATAGGCGCGCCACAGATTGACGCCGATGTCGACCAGCAGGACCACGAACGGAATCGCCGAGATCGTCGTCGGCGCGACGCCGTCGCGCAGGTGGCCGTAGGCCGTCACCAGAATGCCGCCCGCCAGCACATAGAGCAGCGCGATCACGCCGAGCGCCGACAGGCTTTCGAATTTGCCGTGGCCGTAGTGATGCTCCTCGTCGGCGGGCCGGTCGGAAAACCGCACCACGATCCAGGTGATGACGGTGGCGACGAGATCGACGGAACTGTGCAGCGCCTCGGAAATCAGGGCGAGACTGCCGATGCCGATGCCGACCGCGAATTTCACCGCGGCCATCGTCGCGCTCGCCACCACGGAGATCGCGGCGACGCTGGTTTTCGCGGTGTGGGCGGGCTGGCTCATGGGCAGGGTTTAGCAGCCCCGGCGGCCAACCTCAAAGCGGCGCCGGCGGATGCACCCGGTATTTTTTGGTCCGTTGATGCGAATTAGTCCGACTTAAAACAGCGCGACGATATCGCGTCACGCCGGGCGTTACAGCGTGACCACGATCTTGCCGAGGTGCTTGTTGGCTTCCATGCGCGCGAAAGCCTGAGCGATGTCATCGAAGGGAAATGTTCGGTCAATCGGCAGCCGAAGCGTTCCGGCCTCGACCGCCGGCCAGATGTCGGATTTGACCTCGGTGAAGATGTCGCGGATCTCCGCGATCGAGCGGGTGCGGAAGGTGACGCCGATATAGTGAATGCGGCGGGCGGCGTGCAGATCGAAATCGAAGTCGCCATGATTGCCGCCAAGCCGGCCGACATTGACGATGCGGCCGAGCACGCGGGTCGCGGCGAGATTTTGATTGGCGACGAAGCCCGAGATCTGGTCGATGATCAGATCGACGCCGGCGCCCGCGGTCGCTTGAAGCACCTGATCGACCCATGCCGGGTCGCGCGAGTCGATGGCGAGATCGGCGCCGAAATCCTTGAGGCGGGCGCGGCGCGCGGGATCGGTCGACGATCCGATCACGGTGCGCGCGCCTTTCTGCCGGGCGATCTGCAACGCCATCAGGCCGACGCCTGAACTGGCTCCCTGAACCAGCACCGTCTGGCCTTGCTGCAAGCGGCCGTTGGTCACCAGCGCGTTGTGCATGGTGGTGAGCGCGACCGGCAGCGTCGCGGCCTCCTCGAAGGTCATGGTGGCGGGGACGTGGAACAGTCGCCCGCAGTCGGCCAGCGTGTATTCCGCGAACGCGGCCGCGCCCGATCCCATCACGCGGTCGCCGATTGCGACGTCCGTCGCATCGGGGCCGATCGCCACGACCTCGCCGGCCCATTCCATCCCGAGCACGGCGCCGACGCCGCCGGCGGCGCCATGGGCATGACCCTTGGTCATGCCCAGATCGGCGCGATTGAGGCCGCAGGCGCGAACCCGGACCAGCACCTGCGGTCCGGCCGGATCGGGTTTCGCGACGTCGCCGATATGAGCGCCTTGAGCGCCGTAAACGAAAGCTTTCATGGAGTGCCTCGTGCCTGATGGGCGGTGATCGGGACGGCTTCCCTGATCCCCTCTTGCAACATGCGTCGATCCGGATTTTGCCGCGTGTGGCGGGTCGGATCAATCGGCGCGGTCGCGCACCGAACACGGCGAAAGTCAATGCCGAAAGTCGAACGGGCCATTTTTCAACAGTCCGTTCGAGCATGATCCCGAAAAGTGGGAACCGGCTTGCGCTTCGCGGCCCCTCGGGTCGGACAAGATCATGCGAGAGCCTGATTCAACGCCGTTGGATCAGGCTCTCGCGTCGAAGCCGGCGCGTGTCCGGCCCCGCGGTTACTTGGCGAGCCGGAACTTGCCGTTCTCGACCTTGATCAGGAACGCCGAACGCTCGTCATAGCCGTTGTGGTCGGTCGGGCTCATGTTCGACAGGCCGTTGTTGAGATAGATCTGCTTGCCGTTCTCCAGCGCCTCGCGCAGCGCGGCGCGGAATTCCGGCGTGCCCGGCTTGCCCGCCTTGAGGGCGGCCGGCATGGCTTTTTCCACCAGCACCATCGAGTCCCACAGATGCGCGCCGAACGCCGCCGGCTCTTCCTTGTGCAGGGCCTTGTAGGCGGCGATGAACTGTTCCGGCGCCGGACGGAACGGGCTGTCCTTGGGCAGATCGTCGACGACGGTGAAGGCTTCGCCGGTATATTCCGCGCCCTCGACATCCTTGCCGCCGAGCTTGATGAACTCGTTGGTGGCGACGCCGTGGGTCTGATAGATCGGCCCCTTGTAGCCGCGCTCGCGCAGCGCCTTCTGCGGCAGCACCGCCGGGGTGCCGGCGGCGGCGATGAACACCGCGTCCGGCTTGGAGGCGATGATCTTCAGCACCTGTCCGGTGACGCTGGCGTCGCCGCGCGCATAGACCTCGTGCGTGGTCAGCTCAATGCCGGCCTTCGGCGCTTCCGCCTTCAGCACGTTGTAGTAGCCCTCGCCGTAGCCGTCGGAGAAGCCGATATAGCCGAGCTTCTTGGTGCCGGTCTTGGCGATGTGCTTGAGGATCGCCCGGGCCATGATGTCGTCGTTCGGCACCACCTTGAATACCCACTTCTTCTTGTCGTCCATCGGCGACACCAGCACGGCGGCGGCGGCGAGCGTCAACAGCGGCGTCTTGGACTCGGCGGCGATGTCGATCAGCGGCAGCGACACCGGGGTCAGCGACGAGCCGACCAGCACGTCGACCTTTTCCTCCGAGATCAGCTTGCGGGCGTTCTGCGCCGCCTTGGTCGGATCGGACTCGTCGTCGAGCGCGATATAGGTGACTTTCTGCCCGCCGATCTCCTTGGGCAGGATCGGCACCGTCTTGCTCTGCGGCTGTCCCAGCGCCGCGCCGGGGCCCGATGCGCTCATGGTGATGCCGACCTTGAGCTGCGCGTGGGCGCTGCCGGCGGTCAGCGCGACCGTCGCCAGTGCGATGAGCCAGGTTTTCGTTGGTAGCATGACGTCCTCCCTTGGTTGTTTGGCGAGTTTAGTAGTCGTTGCCGCCGAGGCCGAGATAACTTTCGACCAAGCGGCTGTCCTGCGCGATCTCGGCGGGCGAGCCCTGCGTGGTGATCGCGCCGAGTTCCATGACATAGGCGTAATCCGCGACCTGCAACGCCGCGCGGGCGTTCTGCTCGACCAGCAGGATCGAGACGCCGCCGGCGCGCAGTTCGGTGAGAATCTGGAAGATATCCCGCACGATGCGCGGCGCGAGCCCCAGGCTCGGCTCGTCGAGCATCAACAGCGTCGGCCGCGCCATCAGCGCGCGGCCCATCGCCAGCATCTGGCGCTCGCCGCCGGACAGCGTGCCGGCCAGTTGCTGGCGGCGCTCCTTGAGCCGGGGGAATTGCGAAAACACCTGCTCCAGCGTCTGGTTGCGCTCGGCGCGCGACCGGCGGATGCCGCCGAGCAGGAGATTGTCCTCCACCGGCATGTCGGCGAACAGTTCGCGCCGCTCGGGCACCAGGCACAGACCCTGCTGCACGCGGGCCTCCAGCGGGACGCTCGCGATCGGCCGGTCGCGAAACGTGATCGCGCCGCGCGCCGCGAGCAGTCCCATCAGCGCGTTGAGCAGCGTGGTCTTGCCGGCGCCGTTGGCGCCGATCACCGTCACCAGCGCGCCCTGCGTCACCGTGATCGAGACATTGTGAACGACCTCGGCGCGGCCATAGGCGACGCTGAGGTCGCGCACATCGAGCAGCGGCGCGGTCATGACACGCCTCCGAGATAGGCTTCCAGCACGGCGGGATTTTTCCGGATATCGGCCGGCACGCCTTCCGCGATCTTGGTGCCGAAGTCGAGCACCACGAGGCGATCGGCGAGGCTCATGACGAAATCCATGTCATGCTCGACCAGGAGCACGCTGACGCCTTCGCCGCGCACCTCGCGCAGCAATTTCGCCAGCGCCTTCTTCTCGCCGACGCGCAGGCCGGCCGCCGGCTCGTCGAGCAACAGCAGGATCGGATTGAGGCACAGCGCCCGCGCGACTTCCACAAGGCGCAACTGCCCGAGCGCCAGCGTTCCGGCCGGCTGCATTGCGACCTCGGCGAGGCCGACGCGTTCCAGTTGCCGGCGGGCGGTGGCGAACAACAGCGCCTCCTCGGCGCGGTCGAGCTTGAGCATGGCGCGGAACACGCCGGCGCGGCCGAGCAGGTAGGAGCCGAGCGCGACGTTCTCGATCACGCTCATGTCGGGGACGATCTCGACATGCTGGAAGGTGCGGCCGAGCCCGAGCGCCGCCGCGCGCTGCGGCGTCTGCGCCTGAAGCGGATGACCGTCGAAGGCGATCGCGCCCGAGGTCAGCGGCAGCGCGCCGGTGATGAGGTTGAAAGTGGTGCTTTTCCCCGCGCCATTGGGGCCGATCAGGCCGATGATGCGGCTCGCCTCCACCTCGAAGTTGACGTCGTTGACCGCGATCAGGCCGCCGAAGGTTTTGCGCGCGTCCTGAACCTGCAGGAGCCGCGCGCCGGGCGCGGGCAGCGTTTTGGTCGGAAGCCGGTCGCCGTCGCGGGGCGTCGGCGGTTTCGGCGGCGGCGGGGGACCGAACAGGATCGGCCACAGCCCGTTGCTGGCGGTCTGCAACACCAGCACCAGCACCGCGCCGTAGGCGATGGCCTCGAAATTGCCGGTATGGCCGAACAGCCAGGGCAGCAGGTTCTGCAACTGATCGCGCAGCACGGTGATGCCGGCCGCGCCGAGGATCGCGCCGTAGACGCGCCCGGCGCCGCCCAGCACCGCCATCAGCAGATATTCGGTGCCGGCGACCACGCCGAACGGGCCGGGCGACACCGAACGCTGGAAGTGGGCGTAGAGCCAGCCGGCGAGGCCGGCGAGCATCGCGGCGTAGACGAACACCATCAGCTTGGCGGCGGCAGTGTTGACGCCGAAGGCTTCCGCGGCGCGGGTCGAGCGGCGAAGCGCGCGAACGGCGCGGCCGACGCGACCGTTCAACAGGTTTTGCGTCGCGATCACCGCCAGCACCACGGCGACCCAGACCACCACGAAATATTCCTTGGGGTCGATCAGTTGATGGTCGCCGAAGCGCAGCGCCGGAATGCCGGGCAGGCCGTCATGGGCGCCGAGCCAGCTGATGTTGCCGAACATGTAGAAGAACGCGATGCCCCAGGCGATGGTCGCCAGCGGCAGATAGTGGCCGGAGAGCCGCACCGTCACCGCGCCGACGGCGGCGGCGATCGCCATCGTCACAATGAGCGCGGCCGGCAGCGTCAGCCACGGCGAGACGCCGAAATGCACCGTCAGCACGCCGGTGGTGTAGGCGCCGAAACCGACGAAGGCGGACTGACCGAACGACGTCATGCCGCCGACGCCGGTGAGCAGCACCAGGCCGATCGCCACCAGGCTCGAAATGCCGATGTAGTTGAACAGCGTCACCCAGTAGTCCGGCAGCCAGCCGGTGAACGGCGCGATCAGGATGAGCGCCGCGACGAGCGGAGGCGCGAAGGACCGGAGCGCGGCCATCATTCCGATTCCTCATGGTAGGGGGCGTAGATCGAACGCCACGCCAGCACCGGAATGATCAAGGTGAAGACCAGCACCTCCTTGAAGTTGCTGGCCCAGAACGAGAACAGCGCCTCGGCGAAGCCGACGCCCAGCGCCGCGATCACCGTCAGCGGATAGCTCACCAGCCCGCCGATGATGGCGGCGACGAACGCCTTCAGGCCGATCAGGAAGCCGGAATCGTAAAACACCGTCATCAGCGGGCCGACCAGGATGCCCGATACCGCGCCGAGCAGGGCGGCGATGGCGAACGAGAACTGCCCGGCCGCCGAGGTCGGGATGCCGACCAGCCGCGCGCCGATCCGGTTCGACGAGCAGGCGCGCAACGCCTTGCCGAGCAAGGTGCGGCCGAAGAACAGCGCGAACAGTACCAGAAGCGCCGCGGTGACGATCAGCACCGCCACGCTCTGGCCGGTCACGACCAGATCGCCGAGCGAGAACGACGCCGATGACAGCGGCGTGGTGCCGCTGCCCTCGGGGCCGAAAAACACCAGCCCCAGCCCGATCAGCGAGAAATGCACGCCGAACGCCGCCATCAGCAGCACCAGCACGCTGGAATGCGCCAAGGGCTCGAAGGCGATGCGATAGATCATCGGCCCCATCGGCGTGATCAGCGCGATCGCCAGCAGGATGTTGACGAACTGGCCGAGTTTCATCGGCGCCAGCGCCAGCGTCAGCCACAACAGCGCGGCCGGAAGCGCCAGATCGAACACGGCGATGCGGACAAGCCGTTTCCAGGTCAAATCGCGGAAATGCCAGACTATTTCGGCCAGCGCCGCGAGAATCCCCAGCGCCAGCAACAGCCAGGGCGTTGACGGCGCCCGGCCGTTCTCCAGCGCCGCGACGGTGAGGGCGGCGAACGCCACGAATTCCCCCTGCGGCACAAAAATGACGCGGGTGACCGCGAACACCAGCACCAGCGCGATGGCCACCAGCGCATAGACCGCGCCGTTGATGACGCCGTCCTGGAGCAGGAACAGGAATATCGTGGTGTCCACCCGCGTTCATCCCCCCTGGATCGTGGCGCGGGGGCGATCCCCGGCGCCCGAGTCCGATCTCGTTGGCGGTTAAAATTCACCAACCGCTCGTTTAATTCAAGAGCTTAGTTGGTCGAATTCCAAACCGCACTCAAGGTTGACCCGGGGGGCTGTCAATGGGCAAGCGCCTTGAAGCGGACCGGCAGCGAGCCGATCGAGCGCAACGTGTTGTTCAATTTACGGATTGGCTCGTCCGTCAGTTCGATGACATCGACCCGCTTCAGGAGCGCGGTCATGATCAGCTCGACCTCCAGCCGGGCGACCAGTTGGCCGACGCAGCTATGGATGCCGGCGCCGAAGGCGACATGACCGATCGGGCGGCGGCGGATGTCGAAGTGGTCGGGATCGGGGAATTTGCGGCGGTCGCGGTTGGCCGCGCCGAGGAACAGCAGGACTTTCTGACCCTCCGGAATGGTGGTGCCGGCGACCTCGACCTCGCGCGTGGTGGTGCGGAAGAAGGTCTGCACCGGCGATTCCCAGCGCAGCACCTCGTCGAAGGATTGCCGGATCAGCGCGGGCTCGTCGCGCAGCGCGCGCCATTGCTCCGGGTGGGTGGCGAAGGCGTAAACCGCATTGGCGATGCCGTTGACCGTGGTGTCGAGCCCGGCGGTGAGCATCGATCGCACCAGCGTCGCCGCCTCGTCGGCGTCGATCTCGCCCGCGTCGAACGCGTCCCATACCTGCGATCCGAATCCGCCCGGCCGCAGCATGTCGCGGGAACACTGGTCGTAGATCCATTGCACCACGGGCCTGGCGTTGGCGACCGATTCCTTGAAGATCGCGTTCGGCGGCCCGAACGAGTTGAATACCATGTTGCCGAACGGCAGCAGGTTTTCGCGACCCTCGGGGCGAAGGCCGACCGCGTCCGGGAACACATGCAGCGGGAACACCTCCGCGAGGTCCTTGACGGCGTCGATCTCGCGCTTCGCCACCACCGTTTCGGCCAGCGCCTCGGCGCGGGCGGTGAAAGTCTCGCGAACCTGCCGCATCGCCGCCGGCGACAGGATGCGGCTCATCACCGCGCGGGTCCGGGTATGGATCGGTGGATCGACCTCAAGCAGCTTGCTCGGCGGCCGCCACGACTTGACCTTGGCGAAATCCTCGATGCCGGCGCCGCGCCCGGAGCAGAACGTCTCCCAGTCCATCAGCGACGCCTGCACCTCGGCGTGACGGGCCATGCCATAGACGCCGTAGCGCGACAGCCAGAACACCGGGCCGATCTCGCGCAGGTCTTCATGAAAGGCGTAGTGGTCGCTGAGAAAGGCGTCGGAAAACGGATCGATGTCCGACACCGGACAGGCGGGGCAGGGAGCGGAATGAGCGGGTTGCGTCATGGCGATGGACCGTTGCGGCTGTAGCGGAGGCGGACCGGATATTCTCTCGAAATAACCGTGAGTCATAAGCGGAACGCGCCGCGCTGTCTGTCACAAGCGATTGTGACGACGCAGGCCGACGCCCCGCTCGCAGGCGCCAGGGACAACTTTCATCGGCGGGGCGATTGGATTAGATTGAATGAAAATTGCACGGAGGAGATCGGCATGCCCGGCGGGTCGCGCGACGGTTCCGGACAGCATCGGGAGCGACGGATGGACGCCGTGACGGGTCTGGACGTCGGGCACGACGGCTTCGAGCAGGCCGTGCTGCACCTCGGCCGTCCCGCCTTCGCCGATGCCTTGATGACGCATCTTCGCTGCATCGCCGCCGTCGATCACTGCATGGTCTTCGCCTTCGCCAACGACCGCGACGCGCAATGTCTGCTGACCGCCGGCGACATCGCGACCGGCGAGGATCTCGGCTCCGCCTATGCCGGTCATTTTCATGCCGGCGATCCCAACAAGGACATCATCTTCAAGCGAACCCGCGATGACAGCGCCGTCCTGATGCCGTTCGTCGCGCGCCGGATGTATCGCCGCGACTATCGCAAGCTGTTCTTCGACGATTCCGGCATCGTCGATAAGTTCGCGACGGCGCTCTGGCGCGAGGGCGTCTGCATCTACGCCAATTTCTACCGCCTCGCGGCCAGCGGCCGTTACACCGAGCGGCAGGCGGCCGCGCTGCATCGCGCCGGCCCGCGGATCGTCGCCGCCATCACGCGGCATTGTCAGCTTGTGCTTGAAAGGCCGCTTCATGACAAGCATCGGGGCGCTCGTGACGATGGCGCGCGCCTGCTTGCGGAGGCGTTCGCGAGGCCGCCGCTCGACGCGCTGACATCGCGGGAGCGCGACGTCTGCGTCAGGATTTTGCAGGGGCTGAGTTCGGAGGCGATCGCCGCCCGGCTCGGCATCGGCCTCAACAGCGTGCTGACCTATCGACGGCGCGCCTATCAGCGGCTCGGCATCACCTCGCAGAACGAATTGTTCTCGCTGGTGATGACGCAACTCGCGGCGAGCCAGCGCTCGAACGCGATCCGCGCCCTCCCGTCAATCGGCCCGCTCAATTAGGGCGGGATGAAACTGGGTTTGATCGCCATTTGTCAGGCGCGGCTTGGGACCGCGCCTGAGATCGCGCGCGTCAGAACCTGACCGTGGCCGCCGCCATGAAGCGGTTGGCGACGCCGTAGCCGGCGCCGGCGGCGCCGGTCGCGGCCGCGCCGCCGAACACGTCGCGCTTGGTGTAGATGTATTCGATGCCGGCATCGAGCCATCCGGTATCGACGACGCCGTTGCTCTCGGTCGCGAACGGAGACCAGATCAGGTTGACGATGCCTTGCTGGATCTGGCCGTTCAGTGATGTCGCCGAGATCGAGCCCGGCGTGAAGCCGAGCGCGTAGGACGGGTATTCCTGCCGCGCATAGGAGTAGGCGAAGGTGCTGCGCAACTGCGGCGACCAGAACCGGCGGTAGGCGACGGTGCCGCCATAGGCCGGAACGGTGTTTTCCGTGAAATCGACGCTGGTGACGCCCGGCATCCCGAGATTGGTCAGCAGGTCCTGTCCGGTGGTGTTGCCGGCGAAATAGCGGCCGATGCCCTGGCCGTAATAGCCCATGGCGACAAACTGGTCGGCCCCGAACGCGTTCGACAGCCATCGCATCGGAATGCGCACATGCGAGGCGACGCCCCAGCCGAACGTGTCCCGGTTTGCGCCGGGCAGCCCCGCGGCGGCGGCGGTGCCCGCGGTGTGGATGCTGAGGCGCCGCGCCAGCGCCCGCGTATCGAACTCGAAGCCGCTGTCGCGATAGGTCAGGCGGCCGAGCAGATCGGGCATCGTGGTGAAGGATGGGCTGGGACCGCCCAGGAAACTGGTGTCCGGAAAGAACGTGCCGGCGACCGAGGTGTATTGTGTGTCCGGCGCTTCGAGCGAAACCTGGCCGGTCCATCCCGGCGCGAGGTGTCCGGTGAACCGGATCTGGGCCTGACGCACGAACGACTGGTTGAGGTTGGTCGAGTCGTTGAGTGTCTCGAACATGCCTTCGTTCCACAGGCTGTTGGCCTGGCCGACCAGCACGCGGTACCGGTCGGTGCCGAGCTCGCCCCACGCCTGCCGCAGGCGGAATACCAGATTGTTGCTCGCGGCGGGACCGCCGGCGAAATCGCCTTCGACGCGCGTTTCCAGCGTTCCGATGCTGGTGAGCGTGCGGGTGTCGAGGCCGATGCGGCTGAACCGCGCGGTGATCGATGAATCGCCGCCCTGGAGCGCGGCGGCGCTGCCCGCCAGCGGAATGCTTTGCGGCGCCGGCGCGTGGTTCTGGTTGCGCGCGTTGAAATCGGCGTAGCCGGATGCTTTGGCGAAGCCATAGATGCGCACCTCGGTGGAGGCGCCGGGGACGCGCAGCGATATGCCGGGCAGATCGGAGCGCAGCGCGTCCTCATATTCGGAGCCCATCGGCTTGGGCGGAAGCAGGCCGGGGATGGGCGCGGCCGACTGCGGGGCGGCGACGGGCGTCGCCGCCGCTCTCTGATTTGCCGCGGGCGCGGGCGCGGCGGCGACCGCGTGCGGCACGGCGGCCTGCTGCTTCGCCATCGCGCGCTGCTTGCCTTCCATCTTGTCCAGCCGGCGTTGCAGTTCGTCGATCTTCTTCATCAGTTGCTCGACGGAGGGCTGCTCCGCTTGCGCGGCATAGCTATGCGTCGACAGCGCGACGATGCCGGCCAATAGTCCGATCCGCCTCATGGCATACATCCCCCGATGGAATCGCTCTCGAACAAAGAATTAATTTAAACCGCTCGAATTGATCTCCCTCAAGATGTGAGTTGGTGACTGCGGAGAGATTTCCCCGTCATTTGACTTTCGCGCCTCGTCTCACTGGCGGTCGCGCTGAAGCCAAAATGTCGCGTCGTTGCGGCCATCCCCGAGATTGGATGTCCCGGATGGCTTGTTAACTTGCATTGCAAATATGCCGGTGATAGCTGGAATCGGGGACGATGAGGGGGCGCTCCATATCAGTTCACCGTCTTTTTGCGCGATGCGACGCAGGCTTTGCCGTTCACGATCCAAGCTGTTCACTGTCCAGACCGTTCACTGCCCAAACTGTCCGCCGCGTGAAATTTACGATCGATAGAGCCCGATACGCGATGGGGAAACCATGTGCGCTTCCTGGCTCGACGGCCAATGGCGTGACGCCGGATTTTCCACGCCGCAGAAGCAGCAAAAGAAATTGGGAGGATCGATGAGCACGCGGTCAGAAGACGAGATCGGTTATTCACACGTCTCAACCGGCCATCTGCCGCCCGGCGAGGAGGTGATGAAACTCGTCGACGAGGCGTACCAGCGCTACAAATCCAATCAGGACGGCACCAACTCCCAGGTCTATCCGGCGCTCGCCCGCGTGCCGAGCGACATGTTCGGCATCTGCGTCGTCGGCACCACCGGCAACGTCTATTCGGTCGGCGACGCCGACCACGAATTCTCGATCATGAGCGTGTCGAAGCCGTTCATTTTTGCGTTGGTCTGTCAGGAGATCGGCCACGAGGCCGCCCGCGCCAAGCTCGGCGCCAACGCCACCGGCTATGCGTTCAATTCGGTGGCCGGCATCGAGCGGATGCCCGGCGGCCGCACCAATCCGATGGTCAACGCCGGCGCCATCGCCACGACGAGTCTGGTGCCGGGCGAAACCGTCGATGCGAAGTGGAAATTCATCCACGACGGCCTGTCGAAATTCGCCGGCCGCAAGCTGCCGATGAACGACGAGGTCCTGAAATCGGCGCGCGAAACCAATTTCCGCAATCGGTCGATCGCCCACTTCCTGCACAGCGTGAATGCGATCTATTGCGATCCGATGGACGCGGTCGATCTCTACACGCAGCAATGTTCGTTGAACGTCAGCGCGCGGGATCTCGCCGTCATGGGCGCGACGCTCGCCGACGGCGGCGTCAATCCCGTGACCAAGGAGCGCGTGGTCGCGCCCGAGGTCTGCCACTACGCGCTGGCGGTGATGACCACGGCGGGTCTTTACGAGACGTCGGGCGACTGGCTGTTCGACATCGGGCTGCCGGGCAAGAGCGGCATCGGCGGCGGCATCGTCACGGTGTCGCCCGGCAAGGGCGGGCTCGGCACCTTCGCACCGCCGCTCGACGCCGCCGGCAACAGCGTCAAGGGACAACTCGTGGCGAAATATCTGTCGCACCGGCTCGGCATGGATCTGTTCGTCTCCATGCCGGAAGCCTGAGGCTTTCCAAAAAGGGGCGAAAACGGCCGCGAGGGCGCGGCGGCGATCGAACACAATCCATCGTTCAAACATAATCAAGCAAGGGGCGGCAACACATGGCAACGGCATCGGCGACGGCAGTCCATCCCGCGGATGAGGTCAGGGAATCGTGGGTTCCCATGATCGCGATCGCGCTCGGTCAAATGATCATGTCCTTCAACGTCGCCTCGCTTCCGGTCGCGCTCGGCGGCATGGTGGCGAGCTTCGGCGTGCCGCCGACCACGGTCGCCACCGGCATCGTCGCCTATTCGATGCTGGTCGCCGGCTTCGTCATGCTCGGCGCCAAGCTGGTGCAGCGTTACGGCACGGCGCGGGTGTTCCGCATCGCTGTTGTAATGTTCTGCGCCTCGCAGGTGCTGATGACATTCAGTCCCACCGCGACCCTGATGATTACCGCGCAGGCGCTGTGCGGCGCCTCCGCCTCGGTGATCGTGCCGGCGCTGGTGGCGCTGATCGCCGAAAACTACAAGGGCCGCCAGCAGGCGACCGCGGTCGGCGCGCTGGGCTCGGCGCGCGCCGGCGCTGGCGTGCTGGCGTTCGTCATCGGCGGCATTCTCGGCACCTTCATCGGTTGGCGTCCGGCGTTCGGCATTCTGATCGCCGTCTCGGCGCTGGTCTTCTTCCTGAGCTTCCGGCTGAAATCGACGCCGGGACGCTCGGATGTCAGGATCGACTTTTTCGGCGTGCTTCTGGCGGCGGCCTCGATCATCGCCATCAGCTTTGGGTTCAACAACCTCAATCGCTGGGGGCTCGGGTTGGCCGGGCCGAACGCGCCGTTCGATCTGCTCGGGCTTTCGCCGGCGCCGATCCTGATCGTGCTCGGCATCGTGCTCGGCCAGGCGTTTTTCATGTGGACGCATCGCCGCCAGGCCGCGGGGAAAACGCCGCTGCTGGCGCTCGCGGTGATCGATTCCCCGCAGGAGCGGGCCGCGGTCTATTCGATGTTCTCCGTCGTCGCTCTGGAGGCGATGCTGAACTTCTCGGTGCCGCTCTACATTCAGATCGTGCAGGGCCGCTCGCCGATCGCGACCGCCATCGCCATGATGCCGTTCAACCTCACGGTGTTTTTCGCGGCGATGCTGATCGTGCGGTTCTACGAGAAGTTCACGCCGCGCCAGATCGGCCGTGGCGGCTTCATCCTGTGCACGATCGGGCTGCTTTGGCTGGCTTTCGTGGTTCACAACGACTGGAGCGCGGTGCCGGTTCTGCTCGGTCTTGTCGTCTTCGGCATCGGGCAGGGCGCGCTGGTCACGCTCTTGTTCAACGTGCTGGTCACCGCCTCGCCCAAGGAATTGGCCGGCGATGTCGGCTCGCTGCGCGGCACCACCAACAACCTCGCCGCCGCGGTCGGCACCGCGGTCGCGGGCGCGCTGCTGGTCGGCCTGTTGAGCTCGGCCATCATGGCCAGCATCGCCGCCAATCCGAAGCTGACGCCTGAACTCCAGTCGCAGATCAATCTCGACAGCATCAACTTCGTCAGCAATGACCGGCTGAAGACGGTGATGGCGCAGACCACCGCATCGCCCGCCCAGGTCGACGAGGCGGTGCGCGTCAACACCGACGCGCGGCTGCGCGCCTTGAAGATCGGCCTTCTCATCATGGCGGGACTTGCGATGCTGACCATCTTCCCCGCCGGCAACCTGCCGAACTATCTGCCCGGCGAGATGCCCGCCGATCTGGCGTCCGGCGAGCGAAAACGCAAGTAAACGGGCGCTGAGCAAGGGCGTGCGGCCGCGGCCGCACGCCGACGCCTGTCATCCGGCACACGGAATATGCGATCGGCGAAGCCGCCGGGGCCGCGCGCGCCGCGTCGCCTCGGGTCGTGCCGTCTCCGCCATGCCGTCCTGGCCATGAGGCGATTTGACGCCGCCGGTCAAAGGTGTCTAGACTTTTGACGCGGATGCTTGGCGGGGGCGTTCGACGATTCGTCTCGCCGTCGGCCCGATGCGGGCACAACAATCAAGAACACTGCCGGCGTGGCACAATGATGCCGGCGCATGAGGAGGACACCAGGATGACCATCACCCGTCGCGAGTTCGCCGTCGGTGCGTCCGGCGTATTGCTTGGCTCGGTCGCCGCGCCGTTCGTGCGGCGCGCGGGGGCCGCCGACTCGACGATTCGCATCGGCGTCGTCAATTCGATGAGCGGCGGGCTCGCGGCCTACGCGCAGGAAGGTCAGCCGGCGTTCGAATACATCATCAAGAAGATCAACGCCGACGGCGGCATCAAGAGCAAGGGCGGCGCCAAGATTGAACTGATCCAGGCCGACGACACCAGCCAACCGGCGCGGACCGCGACCGAGGCGCGCCGCCTGATCACCGAGGAGAAGGTTCATCTTCTCACCGGCACCATTCTGAGCGCGCAGATGCTGGCGCTGACCCCGGTGCTCGACGAACTGAAAATGCCGACGCTGTCGGTGTGGGCCGGCGGCGCGCGCTCGAACTACATGTTCACGCTCGGCTATCCCTATGATCGCGGCTACGCGCAGACGATGCACGACTTCGTGATTTTCCTGCGCGACGCCCAAAAGTTCAACATCAAGACCGCGGTGATGGGCTACTCGAATTATGAGGCCGGGCAGCAGGTCAACAAGTTCCTGACCGAAAAGCTCAAGGCCAGCGGCGTGCAGATCGTCGGCGAAGCGCCGCTCGACATCAAGGCGCAGGACCAGACCTCCGCAATGGTCCGCATCCGCTCGCTGAAGCCGGATGTCGTGGTCGGCCTGGTAACGCCGCGCGACGGCATCCTGCTGCATCAGGCGCGCTACAACCTCAATTACCACGGCAGCATCTTCTGCGGCGGCACCGGCGGCTATTCCGACCTGTCGTTGTGGAAGGATCTCGGGCCGGAAATCGGCAAGGCGGTGCTGACCAAGAACCTGTTCGGCATGACCGGCTTCAGCCCCGGCGCGAAAATTCCCGCGATGCAGGCGATCATCGCCGAGTTGCGCGACGTCGCCAAGCTCGACCGCATCGGGCAGGGCGCGATCCAATACGCGCAGGCCGGACGCGTGTTGCAGATGGTGCTCGAAACCTCGGCGTCGCTGGAGAGCGACGCGCTGCTCGCCGCCTTCAAGAAAGTCTACATTCCGTTCGGCGATCCCCATCTCTACGTCGCCAAGCCGAGAGGATTGCGCTTCGCCGAGGATCGGCTGCTTGAGGACGGCAGCGCCATGTTCATTCAGTGGACGCCGGATCAGCAGCAGCAGGTGGTGTTCCCCAAGGAGTTCGCCCAGACCACGCCGCGTCCCCGCGAGTGAGACAAGGCCGTGGCGCTGCTTGAGGTCGACAAGGTCACCCGACGGTTCGGCGGTCTGGTCGCCGTCAACAATGTCAGCTTCGCGGTGGCCGAGGGAGAAATTCTCGGCATCATCGGCCCGAACGGTGCCGGCAAGACCACGCTGTTCAGCGTGATCTCCGGCTTCATCCCGCCGAGCGCCGGCGAAATCCGTTTCGCCGGCGAGAGCATCGTCGGCGTGTCGCCGGACCGGCTGGTGCGTAAGGGGCTGGTTCGCAGCTTCCAGGTGGTGCAGACCTTTGCCGACATGTCCACATTGGACGTCGTGACCACGGCGGCGCTGACGCGGCGGCCGATCCGCGAGGCGATCGACTACGCCGCGCATGTGCTCAAGCGGGTCGGGATGTCCGGCAAGGAACGGCTCACGCCGGCGACGCTGTCGTTGCAGGACAAGAAGCTGCTCGAACTCGCCAAGTGCCTCGCCACCGATCCGCGCTGCATCCTGCTCGACGAGGTGATGGCCGGCTTGACCATCGCCGAGACCGAGGCGCCGATGGCCATCGTCCGCGAGCTGAACAGCCAGGGCGTCACCATCGTCATGGTCGAGCACGTCATGCCGGTCATCATGCGGCTGGCGACGCGCATCGTCGTCATCAATTTCGGGGAGAAGATCGCGGAAGCGACGCCGGAGGACATCGTCAAGGACCAGCGGGTGATCGACGCCTATTTCGGGGAGCATCTCGATGCTTGAGGTCGATCATCTGGTGACCGGCTATGGCGGCGTGCCGGTGCTGCACGAGGTTTCGCTGCGACTGAGCGCCGGCGAGATCGTCGGGCTGCTCGGCGCCAACAACGCCGGCAAGACGACGCTGATCAACAGCCTGTCAGGCGTCGTGCCGCCGATGTCGGGCCGCATCCGCTTCGAGGGACAGGACGTCACCGCGATGACGCCGAAGCAACGGGTGGAAATCGGCATCATACAGGTGCCGGAGGGCCGGCTGGTATTTCCGGAGATGAGCGTGCGCGAAAATCTCCTGCTCGGCGGCATCAACGCGCGGGCGCGTCATCATCGCCCGCGCCAGATGGAGCATGTGCTCGAATTGTTTCCCCGCTTGCGCGAGCGCCTCGGACAGAAAGCCGGCACGCTCTCGGGCGGTGAACAGCAGATGCTGGCGATCGGCCGCGGCCTGATGGCGGAAGCGAAACTGCTGATGCTGGACGAGCCGTCGCTCGGGCTGTCGCCGCTGTTCGTCCAGTATATTTTCGGCATCATCGATCGCCTGCACGCCGAGGGATTGTCGATCCTGCTGATCGAGCAGAATCTCAACCTGACATTGCGTCACGCGCAGCGATGTTACGTGCTCGAGCGTGGCAAGGTGGCCATCGAGGGGGCATCCGACGTCGTCAAGGACGATCCGCGGACGCGCAGCGCCTATCTCGGGCTTTAGGGTGGATGAATTCAGATGACGCGTGACTTGGTCGGCGGCGATTGAGCGGAGACGGATGTGGCCGAATTTCTGCAAGCATTGGCGCAGGGCGTGCTGGTCGGCAGCACCTACGGGCTGTTGGCGCTCGGGATGGGGCTGGTCTACGGCGTCAGCGGCATCGTCAACTTCTCGCACGGCGATTTCATTTCGCTCGGCATGTTCCTGTGCCTGGCGTTGTATTCGGCGCTGACGCTCGATCCCTATGTCTCGCTGGTGATCACCGTGCCGGTGATGACCGTGCTCGGCGGACTGGTCTATTGGTATCTGCTGCGGCCGATGGTCGGCCATCAGTTCCTGATGGTGGTCCAGCTCACCCTCGGCCTCAGCCTGGTGTTGCAGAACGGCATCCTGATGGTGTTCGGCGGCCAGCCCGCGCGCACGCCGTCGGTGGTCGAATCCAAGCTCTGGATCCTGGGCGAGGTCGTCGTCCGCGTGCCGCACGTCATCGCTTTCGTGGTGTCGTTCGCCATGGCGATCGGGCTGTATGTGATGCTGCGCTCGACCGATTTCGGCCGCTCGATCCGCGCCGTGCACCAGAATGCGCACGCCGCCGCGCTGATGGGAATCGACGTCAGCCGGGTGCAGACCCTGACCTTCGCGCTCGGCATCGGGATTCTCGCGATCGCCGCGGCGCTGCTGTTGCCGGGAACGCCGATCCAGCCGTCGCAAGGGCTGCGCTATACGGTGATCACGCTGATCGTGGTGGCGCTCGGCGGCATGACCAACTTCGTCGGCATCATGCTCGGCGGCCTGATCATCGGCCTCTCGGAGGCTTACGGCACCATCTATCTGTCCGATACGCTGGGCATGTTGCTGCCATACGGCATCTTCGTGCTCATCATGCTGTTCCGGCCTCAGGGGCTCACCTGGAGTTCGTCGCGATGAGGCAGGAATTCTACAAGACGCTGTTGTCGCCGGTGTGGCTGATCGTGCTGGCGCTGGCGGCGGTGGTGCCGCCGCTGTTGCCGTCGTACTACCTGCACATCGTCATCCTGTCGCTGGTCTATGTCGCGCTGGCGTCGGCGTGGAACATCGTCGGCGGCATGGCCGGACAGATTTCGCTGGCGCACAGCCTGTTCATCGGCACCGGCGCGATGCTGTCGACCGCGCTGCTGCTCAAGCTCGGCATCAATATGTGGGTCGGCCTGGTGATCTCGGCGCTGATCTCCGGCGCGATGGGCGCGATCATTGCCTGGATCGATTTTCGCTTCCAGCTCGGCCATCTGTCGTTCGTGCTGATCACGCTGGCGTTCGCCGAGATGGGAACGGTGATCGTCGAGGGATGGGATTTCCTGGGCGGCGCGTCAGGCCTGCTGCTGCCGCAGGACAAGGGCGACTTCTGGGCGTTCCAGTTCGGCGGCGGCGTCGGCGCGTTCTGGGCGATGCTGGTGCTGGCGATCGCCAGTATCCTGATCAACGTCGCGGTCCTGAACGCGCCGCTCGGCTATTATCTGCGCACCATCCGCGACAATGAGAACGCCGCGCGGGCGATCGGCGTCAATATCCTGCGCTACAAGATCGCGGCGATGGTGATCTCGGCGATGATGAGTTCGGTGATCGGCACCGCCTATGTCCGCTATCTCACCTTCGCCGATCCGTATCTTCTGGTGTCGCCGATCATCATCATCGAGATCGTGCTGTTCGCCACCGTCGGCGGATTGGGCCGGGCCTTCGGGCCGGCGTTCGGCGCGCTGCTGTTGGTGCCGCTCGGCGAGATTCTGCGCGGCAAGCTCGGCGGGACGTTGCCGGGATTGCATTACTTCATCTATGGCGTCGTCGTCATCGCGGTGATTCTGGTGTCGCCGCGCGGCCTGCTGCCGCTGTTCGAGAAAATGACCTCACGCGGCCGATCGAAGGCGGCGGCGACGAAATAGCCTTGCGTGGCATCCGCGGGTCGCGGCGCGGCGTGGTTCTCGCGCGCGCACGTGAATTGACAGAAATGCTCAGACCCGGACGGGACTGCGAACCCGGCCGGTATCGCCGAACACGCGAAGATAGCGCGCGGTCTCGGCGGCGTCGCCGGTGGCTTTTTCCGGATTGTCGGACAGCTTGACGGCGGGGCGGCCGTTCACCGAAGTCACCTTGCAGACGATGGAGATCGGATCGAGGTCCGTGGTCGGGTCGGGCGCGCAACCGACGAAGTCATTGGTCAGGTTGGTGCCCCAGCCGAAGGAGACGCGGACCCGGCCGGCGAAATGATAATAGGCTTCCTCGATGGAGTCGGTGTCCATGCCGTCGGAGAACACCAGCAGTTTTTCGCGGGGATCGCGTCCTTTCGCCTTCCACCAGGCGATGATGTCCTCGCCGGCCTGAATCGGCGGCGCGCTGTCGGGGCGGAAGCCGGTCCAGTCGGCGACCCAGTCCGGGGCGTCGCGCAGAAAGGCCTTGGTGCCGAACGCATCGGGCAGGGCGATCAGCAGGTTGCCGCCATAGGTCTCCCGCCATTGATCGAGAATGCGGTAGGGCGCCCAGCGCAGTTCGTTATCGTCATTGGCCAGCGCCGCGGCGACCATCGGCAGTTCGTGGGCGTTGGTGCCGATGGCTTCAAGATCGCCGTCCATGGCCAGCAGGACGTTGGAGGTCCCGGTGAAGGCCGGTCCCAATCCTTCCTTGACGGCTTCGACGCACCAGCGTTGCCACAGGAAACCGTGACGCCGCCGCGTGCCGAAATCCGACAGCCGCAGGCCCTCCAGCTTCTGCAGCCGCTCCACCTTGGTCCAGAGCTTGGCCTTGGCGCGCGCATACAGCACGTCGAGGGCGAAGCGGCCTTGCCCCTTCATCGCCTGGCGCGAGCGCAACTCGTTGAGAATGGCGAGCGCCGGGATTTCCCACATGGTGGTGTAGGCCCAGGGCCCGTGAAAATGCAGTTCGTACTGGCCCTCGACCTTGCGCAATTCATAGTCCGGCAGGCGAAAGTCGCCGAGCCAGCGGATGAAGTCCGGCGAGAACATCTGGGTCTTGCCGTAGAAGGTGTTGCCGGCGAGCCAGATCAGTTCCTTCTTGGTGAAGCGGAGGCTGCGGGCGTGATCGAGTTGCGCCCGCAACTCATTCTCGTCGATGACTTCGGCGAGGCGGACATGGCGGCTGCGGTTGATCACCGAGAAGGTGACGCGCTCGTCCGGGTAGAACTCCCGGATCATCTGCATCATCAGCAGTTTGTAAAAATCGGTATCGAGCAGGCTGCGGATGATGGGATCCAGCCGCCAGCCGTGGTCGTAGGTTCGCGTCGCGATGTCTGTGACAGGCATGGGGGGAGCTTATAGCCCAGCCCCCGGCGACCGCCTAGCCGTCGGTCCGCGTGAGACCTATGCGATGGCGCGGCCGCCTCATGCTCCGGCGCGGCATCGGCGCCGGAGCGATGGTCTGGATTTGGGCCGCCGACGCCGGGCGGCGGCCGGCGTCAGTTCGGCAACTTGATGAAGCTCGGATACTTCAGGGTGCCTTCGGCGATCTTCTTCGGCCAGACCGTGACCTGCTTGCCGTTCTGCCACTGGAACACCAGCCCGTTGACGGCGTCGGGGCCGTAGACCAGGCCGTGCGTGAACCGGTTAGCTCGGTCGTAGAACCTGATCCGGCCGATGGTGCCCTCGTAGTTGGTCTTTTCCAGTTCGGCGACCATCTTGTCCGGATCGGTCGAGCCGGCGCGCTGGATCGCCTCGGCGATGATGTAGACGTCGTCATAGGCGGTGTAGCCGGTATAGGCCGGCGCCTTGCCGAACTTCTTCTTGAAGGCTTCGGCGAACGGCTTGGTCTTCGGCGTCACCGCGACGTTCTCGGTGGCGACCGCCAGTGACGGAATGCCGTCGGCCGCGCCGTTGGTGTCGGCCCAGAAGGTCGGGCTCAGGGCCTGGGCCGAGACGCCGAACATCGGGATCGGCACCTGCTGGTTCTTCCACTGCACCGTCGGCTGCACGCCGACATGAGAGATGCCGGTGACGATGACATCCGGCTTGGAGGCTTCGATCTTGTTGAAGATCGGCGTGAAGTCGGTGGTGTCCGGCGAGAAGCGGATGTGGTCGGTCACCTTCAGACCCACCTTCGGCAGGCACTCCAGGAGGCCGATGTCGAGGGGCTTGGTCCAGGCGGCGTCCTCGCTCATGACCGCGGCCGACTTCATCTTCAGACCGTCGACCAGAAGGTCCTTGGCGGCGTCGCAGATCGCCTGCGCCTGCGCCGCCGAGGTCAGGTAGCCGTGGAAGGTGTATTTGTTCTTGTCGTAGTCGTCATGAATCGGGCGGGTGATCTCGTTGCTCGCCGCGCCGGGAGTGATCAGCGGCACCTTCAGCCGCGCCGCCCAGGGCTCCAGCGCCAGCACCACCTCGCTGATGTAGCTCGCGATCACCGCGCTGACCTTGTCCTCGGACACCGCGCGCTGGAACGCGCGCACGGAATCGGCCGAGGAACTCTTGTTGTCGTAGGTGATGATCTCGATCTTGCGGCCGTTGATGCCGCCCTTGGCGTTGATCTCGTCGGCGGCGATCTGCGCGCCGCCGGGCGTCGCCGCGCCGGCGATCGACTGCACTTCGGCGATGACTCCGATCTTGATCGGGCCGTTGGCCTGCGCCAGCGCGACGGTGGAGGAGCCGGCGATCACAGAACCCGCCAGAAATGCCGCCGCGACCGCCAGCGATCTGGCGCGGGGACCGGCGGTCAGGTTGACAGTTGAAGGTTTCATCGAGCATTTCTCCCTGTCTGTACCGCTTGGGTTGCGGCCTGATCGAAACTCAACACAACGGGCAGGGTGAATCAACTTACGATGCGGCCGAAGGCGGCTGCGAATGGCTGCCGTGCATATCCGCATCATCACCATCCCGTGGGTGGCACCGAACGGCGATGGCCATATTGCGGTCATGGCCCGGTGTTCCAAGCGGTTGAACAGGAAAGAGCCGCGTCTCATGTCGTCTATTCCCACCGCGTCCAAGTCCGGCGTGCGAATCCATTCCATGATTGTGCTGATGGCCTCCAGCATGAGCCTCGCCGGCTGCGCGGGCATGGGCGACGGCGCGATGTCCGGCGCCTTCGTCGATCCCGCGAAGTATGAGCTCTACGATTGCAAGCAGTTGGAAGCGGAGCGCAAATCGCTTGAGGCGCGCACGGCCGAATTGCAGGGCTATATCGACAAGGCGCGGACCGGCACGGCGGGAGAGCTGGTCGGCGAAGTGGCTTATCGCAACGACTACATTTCCACCCGCGCGTCGTTGAAGCTCGCCAACGAGGCGTGGGAGCGCGGCCGGTGCGTCGCGACGGTCGCGCCGGCGCCGGTCGGCGGCAGGGGCCGCGCGGGCCGCTGACGGCGACCATCACGGCGCGTCACGCCCGCCAGCGGTAAATCCAGTTCTGGCGCGCCACCAGGCGCGGCCCGCCGACGAGCCGCATCGAGAGATCGCGCGCGACGGCGAGCGGTCCCGTCAGGTGATAGATGCGCCCGTTCTGGCGGGCGAGATGCTGGACCCGCGCGACGCGGTCGCGGCGCAAATCGGCGTAGCGTTTGAGCGCGGCGGGGACATCGTCGGCGGCCTCGCTGAGACATCGGGCGAGCACGGCGGCGTCCTCGATGGCCATCCCTGCGCCTTGCGCGGCGAACGGCAACATCGCGTGCGCGGCGTCGCCGAGCAAGGCGACGCGGCCGTCGCTCCACGTCACCGAGGCCGGCAGCGTGCACAAGGCCCATTTGCGCCACTGCGTGACGGGGGCGAGGATCGCGCGCGCCGGTGCCGACCATTGCGGCGCGATGAACGCCGCGCTGGCCTCGGCCGGCGTCGCCGCCACGCTCCAACCCTGATCGCACCACGGTCCCGCGCTGATCGCGACGACGTTGGTCTGCCGGCGATGCGCCATCGGATAGGTGACGAGGTGCGCGTCGCCGCCCATCCAGAGCTGCACGCGGGGCGCTTCCACGGGATTTTCGCGCATGCCGCGCCAGGCGATCAGCCCGCTGAACTGCGGTTGCGGCGCTGGGGCAAGCTGCCGGCGCACCGCCGACCACAGCCCGTCGGCGCCGATCAGCGCCGCCGCGCGCTCGGTGTGCCGGGTTTCGGCTTGCCGCAGGCTGACTGTGACGCCGTCCGCCTCGGTGGTGAAGTGTTCGAGGTCGCAACCGAGGCGAAGTTCGATCAGCGGATGCGCGGCGGCCTCCGCGGCCAGCGCCGCCTGCAAATCCGCGCGGTGCAGCACCCAATAGGGCGCGTTCGGGTCCGATTGATCGAGCGGCAGGCGAACCAATTCGACGCCGCGCGGCCCGCTCATCACGCTGACGGCGTCCGGGGCGATCGCGCGGGCGGCGAGAGCGGCCCGCAATCCGAGACCGATCAGCACGCGAGTTGCGTTGGGCGATAATTGCAGACCGGCGCCGGCCTCGATGAGACGCTCGGCGCGCTCGGCGACGATGACCCGAAAACCCTTGCCGGCGAGCGCCAGCGCCGCGGTCAGCCCCCCGATGCCGGCGCCGGCGACGAGGATGGTGGCGCGCGCGCCGCTCACGGACGGATCAGGGGACCTTGTCCATCACCACGCATTCGGGCGGTCGTGCCGCGCCGGGGGCGAGGTCGCTGGCGAAGCGGTACAGCGTCGAGCAATAGGGGCAGATGATTTCGGTGTCGTTGCCCAGATCCAGGAACACATGCGGATGGTCGAACGGCGGGTTGGAGCCGACGCACATGAATTCCCGCGACCCGATTTCGATGACCGCCACGCCTGCGTCATTGTGAAAGTGGGGGACAACGTGATCGGACATCTTTCTCACCTTTGGTCGCGGACAGCCGCAAGGTCGCGGCGCGCTCGGGATCTGCGGACGGGGCCCGCCTAGAAACGGGCGCACCATAGGGGCAGGCGGAGCCGATTCCTAGAGCGACATTGCAACGGCTGGCAGGTCTAAATTCGACACAATCCTGACGTCTTGGAGAAGCCCTTCTTTCGTCTGGCCCGTTGCGTCGGAAATGTGGCGCGACTGCCGGGCGAGCTTTGAGGTGGTTCGATGCAGCGGCGGTGGTTGGCGGCGGGTCTGGCGGGGATGGCGGCATGCGCCGTCGCCAGCGCCTTGCTGTGGCCCCATGCCGAGCGGGCCGCGACGGTGCTCGCCGCCCGCAACGATCCCGTTCGCCTCTCCGACCTTCGGCTCGATTCCGCCCTGCGGACCGATTCCGGTCTGCTGGCGCGGGAGGCCGAGGCGGCGCTCGCCGCCGGCGATGTCGATCTCGCCAACAGTTTCCTGGAGGTTGCGGCGGCCCGCGATATCGCCCTGCCGGACGATTTGCGGAGCCGGATCACGGCGGCCGTCGCGCGGGAAAACTCCGTCATGGGCATGGCGGGGCGGTTCGCCGCCGGGCTGGTGACGGGACAGGCCGAGGACGCGGCCGGCCTGACCGGCGCGGTCGCCGGCGACCTGTTCGTGTTCGGCGACATTCGTGACGTGCTGCGCGAGGGCAAGCACGTGGTGATGGGCGAGGACGGCGATCGCGTCATTCTCGGTCTCGCCGCGGCGGGGCTGGCGGTGACGGCGGCGACCTATGTGTCGGCCGGTTCCGC
>JBDHSX010000032.1:0-28115 GCA_039808365.1 Xanthobacteraceae bacterium
CGCAAGGACGACAGCGGCGACTTCACCAGGGGAGCGGGACTGGCGGGCGAGGCGATCGAGCAGGTGATCGCCTTCACCGAGGGCAAGCCGGCCGGTGAATCGAAATTGTTGAACGAGGGGCGCGACGAGCTTGAACAGATTCGCGCGCTGGTGAACGCGGGCGGTTATGGCGAGGATCGCATCCGCATCGATCCTTCCGTGGTGCGCGGGCTCGAATACTACACCGGCCCGGTCTACGAGGTCGAACTGCTGCTGGAGACGAAAGACGAGAAGGGCCGCCCGGTGCGGTTCGGCTCGGTCGGCGGCGGCGGGCGCTATGACGGGCTGGTGTCGCGCTTCCGTGGCGAGCCGGTGCCGGCGACCGGCTTCTCGATCGGCGTGTCGCGGTTGCAGGCGGCGCTGACGATGCTCGGCCAGATCGAGACAGGGGCGGATTTCGGCCCCGTGGTGGTGACGGTGTTCGACCGCGACCGCGTCGCGGACTACCAGAAGATGGTCGCGACCTTGCGCAACGCGAAAATCCGCGCCGAACTCTATCTCGGCAATCCGAAGAACATGGGCAATCAGTTGAAATACGCCGACAGGCGCAACGCGCCCTGCGTCATCATCCAGGGCTCGGACGAGAAGGCGCGCGGCGAAATTCAGATCAAGGACCTGATCGAGGGGGCCAAGGCCGCCGCCGCCATCGCCTCGAACGCCGAGTGGCGCGAGAGCCGGCCGGCGCAATTTTCCTGCGCCGAGGCCGATCTCGTCGCCCGGGTGCGCGAGGTGCTGGCGCGCCATGACGTGACGTGGGGTTCGTGACCTGGGGTTAGCACAACCTTGTCATTCCGGGGCGCGAGCCCTTCGCGAGCGAGCCCGGAATCCATAACCACCGCCGGGCGTATGGATTCCGGGCCTGCGCCTGAAGAAGGCGCATCCCGGAATGACGAAGGCGAGTGTTTTGTTGCGAGTGCTTTGTCGAAAGGCAGACGAGGGGAGAAAGCCAAATGCCCGAGATCACCATCAGCATGGCCGCCGGCCGCAGCGACGAGCAGAAGGCCGCCATGATGCGCGACATCACGGCGGCGCTGGTGAAGAACCTCGGCGTCGACGCCGAGGCCGTCGTCATCCAGATCAACGAGGCGCCGCTGCACCATAAGATGAAGGGCGGCAGGACCTACGCCGAGCGCAACCCGGCGGCGAAGGGCGGCTAGAGCCTGATTCAACTGCGTTGAATCAGGCTCGTCGCCTATCTTTTTGTTTGAGCATGATCTTTTCCGAAAACCGGTTTCCACTTTTCGGGATCGTGCTCTAAGCGAAAGCGCCGTCGCCGTTCAGGCGAAGACCGCGATATTCTGCCGGCTGGCCATCACCGCCTGGCCGGCGGCATTCCAGACCGTCATGACCTGGCTGCTGTAGCCGTCGGCGGCCGCGTCGGCCTCGGTGCGGATCAGCCACCAGCCGTCGGTGGTGTCGACGGTGTCGGTCAACAGGTCGATCGACCACGTCATGGTGCTGATGAGGCCGGGGGCGGTCAGGGTCGCGACGATGGCGGGCGGCGGGCCGTCGGCCAGCGCCAGCAGCGGCACCAGCGCGGGCGCGAGCGATGGGTCGCGATGGCGCAGCCACAGTGTCATCACCGGGTCCTTCGCGCCGCTGAAGGGATAAGCGCCGGCGGCGTGACGGCCTTCGATGTGCTGGAGGAAGCTCAGCATGGGAGGCGCGCCGGCGAAGAAATTCGGGCGCGCGTCGGGTTTTTCCACCTTCGGCGCGTCCGGCGCGGCATGGCGCACCGCCGAACGGCGCGCCGCGCCGAAACAGAACGTGGCGCGCGTGGCGAGGCCGTCGGCGCCCGTCAGATCGACGCCGGCGAACACCGTGGACTTGCCCCGGCGCAACTCGACCGGCGTCAGTTTGAGCGCGCCGGTCGCGGGACCGATGAAGGAAATTTGCGCCGAGCGCAGCGGCGGCAGGCCGTCGAAATGGCGCTGCGCGGCCTCAAGGCAGAGCGCGGCGGCGAGCCCGCCATAGACCGTTCGGCCCTGCAGCCAGTCGTCGCTGACCGTGACGTCCCAGCCATCGGCCGCTCTGGTCATGCCGCCCATCAGTTCGCTGAATTCGGTCATCCTGATTTTCCGATCTTTTGTCGCCGCATCTTTAAATGATTATCATCATATATAACGGCGATTGGAAAGTCCGGCGGTAACTGAATTTTCGCGCGAAACGGATTCCGTTTCGCATCGAACTGCGATAAGAACGGCGCATGGATGCACGCGATTTTCTCAAGATCGGCATGAGCGCCGAGCGGTGGCTGACGGTCACGCATGACCTGACCGTTCAGCACGTCGTCCCGGCGATGCCGGCGGTTTACGGCACGCCGATGATGATTCTCGAAATGGAGCTGACGTCGGGGGATGCGATCGCGCCCGCGCTGCCGGCGGGCTGGGTGACGGTCGGCACCGAGGTCGATATCCGGCATCTCGCCGCCACGCCGGTCGGGCGCCGGGTGCGCACCACCGCGCGGGTCGTCGAGGTGCTGCGGCGGGGGGTGCGTTTCGAGGTCGAGGCGTTCGACGGCGACCGCCGGATCGGCGAGGGGCGGCACGGTCGCGGCCTTGTCAACATCGCCGATTTCAGCACGCGCTTCGGCGTGGTTTAGCGGACTGTTGAAAACGGCCCCGTGCCCCGGAAGCGGCGCGGCATGCCGTTCCGCAGAACCGGGACGCGGTCAAGGCCAAGCGGTCAAGGCCAAGATGAGCGCCGAACCCCGGAGTTTTCCAAACCGTCTCAGTAGCGGACGCGCAGCGGATGCTCGTAGCTGCCGTGGCGGGTCCAGTGGCAGGCGAACGAACTGTACTGGCCGTAGCTGCGCTGCACCGACAGCCATCTGACGGTCTTGCCGAATCGCGCGCAATGGCTGGCCGCGAGGGCGCGGATATCGGTCCGGCTGTTCAGGCTGGTGGAGATGATGCCGCCGGTGTCGTTGCCCTTGAAGGGCGGCACGATGTCGGCGCGGGCGCTTCCGCACGCCATGATGACTGCCATTGCCGCGAGAGTGGCCGCACCGATCGTTCGCATGGATGTCTCCGATTCATTCTGGCTCAATCTAGGGGGCTCCGGGCGGCGAGGAAAGCGCCGTCACGCCGTATTTCGCCGGTTTTCCGCCGGTGTTGCCGCGCCGCACTTGACCTCGGGGGGCGATCGCGGCACCGTCCCCGCCATCATGATGCGATGGATGATGCGATGAGCGGCTTTGTCATGCCTTTCGGGAAACGTGGTGTCGGCGCCGTACTGGGTGTCCTGCTGGGCGTGATGGGGCTTTCGCCGGCAGCCCACGCCGCCAATTTGCTGGAAATGAATTTCGGGCTGTTTGGCCCGCGCTACGACGGTGTGCTGCCGCCTTGCGAATCGGCGCTCGGCACCATCTCCGCGCAATTCGCGGAGAAGGAGAGCACCTTCTGGAATTCGGCGTTGCAGATCACCGGTTACGATCGGGTTCGGGAAACCGGATTCCGGCCCTGGCTATCGGACAATGTTCCGCGCCGTTTCTGCAGCGCCCGCGCCATGCTCAGCGACGGCAAGCCGCGCACGGTGGATTATTCGATCATCGAGGATGGCGGCTTCGCCGGCTACGGGCCCGGCGTCGAATGGTGCGTGGTCGGGCTGGATCGCAACTGGGCGTTCAACCCGCGCTGCCGGGCGGCGCGCCGCTGAGGCAGAGGACGGTGAGATCGATGGCGATGAGGCAAGCCTCGCTGTTCTCGCGCGCCGGTTTGTCGGCCCTGTGGCTCGTCGCGGCGGCGTTGTGGCTGGCGGCGATGCCGGCTAAGGCCCAGGATCGCCATTCGAACGTGCCGGGGCAGTTCGATTTCTACGTGCTGTCGCTGTCGTGGTCGCCGTCATATTGCGAAGCCGCGCGCGAGCGCGGCAGCATCAGCCGCTCGCAGCAGGTGCAATGCGGCGGCCGGCCGTTTTCCTTCGTGGTGCATGGCCTGTGGCCGCAATACGAGCGCGGCTTTCCGGATTATTGCGCGCGGCCGGCGCCGCGGCTGTCGCGCCAGGTGATGACGTCGATGCTCGATCTGATGCCGGCGCCGGGGCTGATCTACAACGAATGGGACAAGCACGGCACCTGCTCCGGCCTTGATTCGCGCGGTTATTTCGCGGCCATCCGCAAGGCCCGCGCGGCGGTGAAAATTCCGTCCGAGTTTCAGGACCTGACCCAGACCAAGACCGTCACGCCCGCGGCCGTGGAGGCCGCCTTCATCCGGGCCAATCCCGGCCTGAGCGAGACGGCCATCGCCGTCATGTGCGACCGCGCGCGGCTGAGCGAGGTGCGGATCTGCATGACGCGGGACCTGCAATTCCGCGCCTGCGACGAGATCAATCGCCGCGCCTGCCGGCGTGGCACGATGTCGATGCCGCCGGTGCGCGGCGGCTGACCGTCAATCGATCGTTCGCGTCCCCCGGACGATTGGCCGACCGGAACCGTCGGCGCGCCCGCACGTTGCGACTTGATCCGCAACAACAGGGATGACGATCATGCCACGCGGTGACAAATCCAGTTACACCGACAAGCAGAAGCGCAAGGCCGAGCATATCGAGGAAGGCTACGAGGAGCGCGGCGTCGCGAAGAAGGAAGCGGAGCGGCGCGCCTGGGCCACCGTCAACAAGGAAAGCGGCGGCGGCAACAAGAGCGGCTCCGGTCGCGGCGTACCCGATACCAAGGTCGCGGCGAAGAAGGGCGGCCGGATCGGCGGCCCGCGCGGCGGCAAGGCGGCGGCGCGACGCCCGGCGGCGGCCCGGTCCGCCTCCGCCAAGAAAGCCGCCGCCACCCGCAAGCGCAACGCCGCCGCCCGGGCCAAGGCAGCGACTAAGCGATCCCAGCCACGGGCCACCGCGAAGCGCGCGAAGAAACGGTAAGCGCTTTTTCGGTCGGCTTGACGGATGACCCAAGCACCGCCGTCATTCCGGGATGCGCACACTTAGCGCGCGGGCCCGGAATTCATGCGTCGGCGGTGGTTGTGAAGTTCGGCTCGCTCGCAAGGGCTGTCGCCCCGGAATGACAGGATCGGGGTGATTTCTTACTTGGTCTGGTCGTCGACCGTGGCGCCGGGGGCGTTCTTCTTGATGGATTCGATGGCGCTCAGCGCCGATGCCTTCTGGGCGTAGCCTTCCGATCCGAACATGTTCTCGCCGTTCGGCGCCTTGAAGCGAAAGCGAAACTCCCCCGCCTTGTCCTTGTAAACCTCGAATTTATAAGCCATGTCGACCTCCCGGTGATGAATGCGAATGGGTTCCGGCAACCTCCGAAGTGCCGGAACACGTGTCAAGTCATGGACGTTCGTTGTCCCCGGTTCATCGTTTCCGGGACCGTTGAACGCCGCCGCTTACTTGACCAGCGGGCAACCGCCATCCTTCATCGGGCGGAACACCTGATCGCCGGGGACTTCCGCGAGCACCTTGTAGTAGTCCCACGGATATTTCGATTCTTCCGGCTTCTTCACTTCCAGCAGCAGCATGCTGTGGACCATCCGGCCGTCCTCGCGCAGGAAGCCGTTGTCGGTGAAGGCGTCGCGCACCGGCGTCTCGCGCATCTTGGCCAGCACCGCCTTGGTGTCGCGGCTGCCAGCGGCCTTGACCGCGTTCAGGTAATGCAGGGTCGCGCTGTAGGTGGCGGCCTGATTCATCGTCGGCATCCGCTTCATGCGCGCGAAAAACTTGTTGCCGAAGGCGCGGGTGCGGTCGTCCTTGTCCCAGTAATAGGCTTCGGTGATGATGAGCCCCTGCGCCATCTTCAGCCCGAGGCTGTGGATGTCGGAAATGAACATCACGATGCCGGCGAGCTTCTGGCCGCCGGCGACGATGCCGAACTCGGCCGCCTGCTTGATGGCGTTGATGGTGTCGCCGCCGCCGTTGGCGAGACCGACGATCTTCGCCTTGGAGGCCTGCGCCTGCAGCAGGAACGACGAGAAGTCGGCGTTGTTGAGCGGATGCCGGGCGCTGCCGAGAATCTTGCCGCCGGCGGCTTTCACCACCGCGCTGACGTCGCGCTCGATGGAATGGCCGAACAGGTAATCGGCGGTGATGAAGAACCAGCTATCGCCACCTTGCTTGACGATGGCGCTGCCGACCGTCTGGGCGTTGCCATAGGTGTCGTAGGTCCAGTGCACGGTGTAGGGCGAGCAGGACTTTCCGGTGATGTCCGAGCTCGCCGCGTCGGTGATGATCATGAGCTTTTCGAACTGCTTCGACATCTCCATCGCCGCCAGCGCGGTCGCGGAGGTCGGCAGATCGATGATCATGTCGACGTTTTCGTTGCCATACCATTTGCGCGCCAGCGCGGCGGCGACGTCCGGCTTGTTCTGGGCATCCGCCGAGATCATCTCGATCGGCTTGCCGAACATCGAGCCGCCGAATTCCTCGATGGCGATCTTGGTGGCTTCGACATTGCCTTGACCGCCGATGTCGGAATAGACCGAGGAGAAATCAGCCAGGACGCCGATCTTGAGCGGCGCATCCGATGATTGCGCCAGCGCCGGGCCGCTCACGATCATTGAAAGGATGACGGCGGCGGCCGCGCGGTGGAAAAAGAGCATTCGTTCCTCCGGAATTTTCTTATGTCACGGTCATCCAGCATGGACTGCCGGTTTCGCGCAGACAAGCGCCTTGTCTCGCGCGGCCCGCGCCGCGACCGTTGTCCCCGCGCCGGCGGGGACGATGCAGTTCATGACTTCGCCAGTTCTTTCGAGCGCCGGGTCGCCGCCATCACCGCGCGCTCCAGCAGCGGCTCGAAGCCGTCGTCGGCCATCAGCACGCCGAGCGCGGCGGCGGTGGTGCCGCCGGGCGAGGTGACATTCTGGCGCAAGGTCGCGGCGTCGAGATCGGAGCGGTAGAGCAGTTCGCCGGCGCCCGCGACCGTCTCGCGCGCTAGCCGCGCCGCCAGCGCCGCCGGCAGGCCGACCGCGACGCCGGCGCGCGCCAGTTCCTCCGCCAGCAGGAACACATAGGCCGGGCCGGAGCCGGACACCGCCGTCACCGCGTCCATCAGCGTCTCGTCGTCGAGCCACTCGATCTTGCCGGTGGCGGCGAGCAGGGCGTCGGCGATGGCGCGCTGGCCGGCGCTGACCGATCCGTCGGGCACCGCGACGGTGATGCCGCGGCCGATCGCCGCCGGCGTGTTGGGCATGGCCCGCACCACCTTGCCGCCGCAAGCGCCGCCGATGGTCGCGATGGTGACGCCGGCCATGATCGACACCACCAGCGTCGCGGGCGCGACCTGCGACTTCAGCGTCGCGGCGGCGTCATGAAACATCTGCGGCTTGACCGCGAGCACCAGCGCGTCGACCGGGCCGATCTCCGCGGGCGCGGGGTTGATGCGCAGGCGGCCGGCGCCGAGCGCGCGGATGTCGTCAGTGACGTGCGGGTCGAGGATGACGACGCGGGCGGGGTCCAGTCCCCGCGCCAGCCAGCCGGTCAAGAGCGCGCCGCCCATCTTGCCGGCGCCGGCGAGGATGACGGTGCCCTTTATCTGAGCGAGCGCGTTCGATGATTCAGTCATGACGGAGTCCGTCTTCGGTCAGGATGCGCGACGTTAGCACACAATGGCATCGTGAATTGAATCGTCATTGCGAGGGAGCGAAACGGCGAAGCAATCCAGAAACCACGAAGCAAGACTGGATTGCTTCGCAATGACGCGAAGCGGCTACGCCTCGCCCTCGGTGTCGAACATCGCCGCGCTCATGGCCTCGGGGGCGGACTTGCCGGCCCAGACGACGAACTGCAGGGCCGGATAGTAGCGCTCGCACGCCTCGATGGCGCCGGACAGCATGGCCCGGCATTGCGCGCTCGACGCCGTCAGCCCCTCGGGCAGCAGCAGCGACTGGCGGTACATGACGGTGCCGGTCTGCACCCAGATGTCGAAATGTCCGACCCAGAGCTGTTCGTTGATCGCGGCGACCAGCTTCTGCACCTCGCCGCGCCGCGCCGGTGGAATCTTCATGTCGAAGGCGCAGGCCAGATGCAGCGCTTCGATCTCGTTCATCCAGGTGAAGGAAAGCTGGTAATCGGTCCACGCGCCCTGCGTGACGATGGTGATTTCGTCGTCGCCGGAACGCTCGAACGACCAGTCGTTGGTGGCGGCGATCTCCTCCACCACTTCCAGCGGACTGTTTCGGGAATCGAACGTGCCTTCGAGGAGGGACATGCCGTCTCGACCTTGCTGTTGTTTGTTCTGATACGCACGCGGCAGGACAATAGGCGCCAGGCCCGACACGTCGCTGCATGTCGCGTACCGTGACGGAATGCAGTCGCTTCGATCAGGTGCGCGAGGATCAAGTGATGTGATTTGCCGAATCCGCGCAACGGCGCGCGGACTCCATCCACAGGCAAACCGCCGCTCGTCCACAGATCATCGCGGCGCGACCGCCGACCGCTGAGAACAAAACGGAATCGGATTCGCGGCGGGCGAGTCCGGGCGGCGGATTCGCGCGATGCGAGTCCGTTCGCATTGCCGCTTGAGGGCAGGGAAGTTGCAACACGACCATCGTCGTCCCCGCGCGGGCGGGGACCCATACGCCGCAGCGGTTCGGCATCATCAACGACAGATGAGACTCTTTGCGACAACCAGCGCCAGGGGTTATGGGCCCCGCCGCGCGAGGGCGACGCCGGCGTTGTTTTGATTCCGCGACGTTACCGGTCGGGCTTTCGGGATGACGGCGTGTTCAGTCGAACAGGCTGGACACCGATTCTTCGGCGGCGGTGCGGCTGATCGCTTCGGCGATCAGCGGCGCGATCGGCAGCAGGCGGATGTTCTTCGCCGCCAGCACGGCGTCGGTCGGCTGGATCGAGTCGGTGATCACCATTTCCTTCAATCGGGAATTGGCGATGCGCGCGGTGGCGCCGCCCGACAGCACGCCATGGGTAAGATAGGCGTAGACCTCCTTGGCGCCGTTGGCGAGCAGCGCGTCGGCGGCGTTGACCAGCGTGCCGCCGGAATCGACGATGTCGTCGATCAGGATGCAGGTGGCGCCGGCGACGTCGCCGATCACGTTCATCACCTCGGATTCGCCGGCGCGCTCGCGGCGCTTGTCGATGATGGCGAGCGGCGCCGAGATGCGCTTGGCGAGGCCGCGCGCGCGCGCCACGCCGCCGACGTCGGGCGACACCACCATCACCTTGGAAAGGTCGAACCGCTCGCGGATGTCGCGCACCATCACCGGCGAGGCGTAGAGGTTGTCGGTGGGGATATCGAAGAAGCCCTGGATCTGCACGGCGTGCAGGTCGAGCGTCAGCACGCGGTCGGCGCCGGCGTGGGTGATCAGGTTGGCGACCAGCTTGGCGGAAATCGGCGCCCGCGAGCCGACCTTGCGGTCCTGCCGGGCATAGCCGAAATACGGCACCACCGCGGTGATGCGGCGCGCCGAGGCGCGGCGCAGCGCGTCGATGATGATCAGCAGTTCCATCAGGTGGTCGTTGGCCGGATAGGAGGTCGACTGGATCACGAAAACGTCAGAGCCGCGCACGTTTTCCAGAATCTCGACGAAGATCTCCATGTCGGCGAAGCGCCGCACGCTGGCCTTGGTCAGCGGAATATCGAGGACGGCGGAAATCTGCCGCGCCAGCGCGGGATTGGAGTTCCCGGCGACCAGCTTGATCGCGCCGTTCTTGGCCGACATCGTCGCTTTTCCCCCGGTTTTGGTGGACACAACGTTAAGCATATCGGCGACCTATCGAACTGACGCCCCGGACATCGGGGGCGCGGGTGACGGCGTGGTGATATCAAGGCGGGCCCGGCAATGGCAACCCGTCGCGGGCGCTTTTCGGGGGTTAAATCAGCGGCCAGGGCTGGAGGCGCCATCGTCCGCGCTGGCGAAGCCGAGCGCGTTGCGGGGAGCCGCGGCCGAATCCTCGTTGGCGGCGATGGCCGGCCCGCGCGCCGGCGCCGGCGGGACGGCTGCTGGCGCCGCATTGGCCGGCGCGGCGTTGCCGCCGGTCACCGCGTTGAGCCCGCTGAGGCCGGCTTGCGCGATGCGCCGCAGCGTGACGTCGTCGGCCGCCGCCCAGGCGTCGCCGCCGGTCCGGCTCACCGGTTCGGTGCCGCTGAGTCGCAGCGCGCGGCGCTGGTCGCGGTCGTAGACGTCCCAGACCCAGTCGATCGAGGTCTGGCCGCGAACGGTCTGGGCGGCGAGATAGCCGCGCACGCGGTAGGCGGCGGGAGACTGGCGCGACACCACGGCGACATTGCGCAGCTGGGCCTCGCTGTCGAGGATGTCGACCATGCGGTCGAACACCGGGCGCGGCGGGCCGTCGATCGACTCGAACGCCACCGTCGCGCCGCCCGGCGCGGCTTGCGAGGCCGCCGGTCCCTGACCGTCGCTGACGCAGCCCGCCAGCGCGCCGCCCAGCGCGACAACCAGTGCGATGCGCCACACGGCGCGGGCGGATCGGGTGCGGGTCACGGGCATCGGCTCGGTCATCCTGGCCGCGCTGGCGGCGGCGTCCGCACCGATATCTTTAAAATCCGTTAAGGTCTAGGTCGGGAGCCCATAAATGGGATTTGGTCGGGCCTCGCGGCGCAATTCGATCCCCGGAGCGACGGGAGGGCAGGTCTTGCGGGGGGCGCTAGCCGCGCTGTCGCAGCGGTGGCGCGCAGGCATAGGACGGCGCGGCTTTGGGGTCCTGAATCTGCTTCAGGTAAAACTGTCCCATCGACGGGGCGTCGAGCAGCGCGTCGAAAGTCGGTTTCGGCAGATTGCAGAATTGCCGATAGACTGAGCGGACCTCGATGACCGCGGATCGTGTCGCCTCATCGTAGCAGGCGCGGCCGATCATGGTGCTGCGGGTGATCTCGGTGCAGACGAACGGCGCGAGATCGACCGGCCCGGCGTGGCGCACGTCGACGACGTCGGCGTCGGCCCAGGTCGCCTGGCCGAGAATGGCGCACAACAGAATAACCAGCTTCTCCGGAACCATCGTCGCACCGCGCCGCTGAATGGTCCGCGCATTGACGCATCTATTCGCGCGCCGCGCAACCGCGTCGCGGCCCTGCCTGCGATCAGCCGGCGGCGTTGGCCTTCCTGTCGCGGTAACGCAGATGAAAGGCGCAGCCGCAGCCCGGCGGATGCGACGACGGGTCGGCCTCGGCGAGGTCGTTGGCCGGCGCCGGCGCGTCAGTGCTGGAAATGCTGCTCACCGGCGCCTCGCGCGACGGAATGTAGTTGAGGATCGGCGCCAGCCACCGTTCCATCTCCTGAAGCGGCCGCCCCTTGCGCGCGGCGTAGTCCTCGACCTGGTCGCGCTCGATCTTGCCGACGCCGAAGTAATAACTCTCGGGATGGCTGTAATAAAGTCCCGACACCGAGGAGCCGGGCCACATCGCGTAACTCTCGGTCAGTTCGATGCCGGTCGCGCGGGTGGCGTCGAGCAGCCGAAACAGCGTCGCCTTCTCGGTGTGGTCGGGCTGCGCGGGATAGCCGGGCGCGGGGCGGATGCCCTGATATTCCTCGCGAATGAGCTGGTCGTTGGTCAGTGCCTCGTCCGGCGCGTAGCCCCAGAACTCCATGCGCACGCGCTGGTGCATGCGTTCCGCGAAAGCCTCCGCGAGGCGGTCCGCCAGCGCCTTGACCAGGATCGAGGAATAGTCGTCGTTGGCGTTCTTGAAGCGCGCGGCGATCTCGTCCTCGCCAAGGCCGGCGGTGACGGCGAAGCCGCCGATATAATCGGCGATGCCGGTGTCCTTCGGCGCGATGAAATCCGAAAGCGCGGCGTTGCGGCGGCCCTCGCGCTTCTCAAGCTGCTGGCGCAGCGTGTGATAGGTGGCGATCGGCGTGGTGCGGCCTTCGTCGCTATAGACCACGACGTCGTCGCCGACGGCGTTGGCCGGCCAGAGGCCGATCACGCCCGATGCCTTGAACCACTTCTCCTTGACGATGCGGTCGAGCATCTGGCGGGCGTCGTCATAGAGCGCGCGCGCGGTCTCGCCGACCACCTTGTCGTCGAGGATGGCGGGGAAGCGGCCGGCCAGCTCCCAGACCTGGAAGAACGGCGTCCAGTCGATCACCTCGACCAGGTCCTCCAGCGGATAATCGGTGAACACTCTGGTGCCGAGGAAGGTCGGCTTGGTCGGACGATAGCTCGACCAGTCGATCGGCACCGCGTTGGCGCGCGCGGCCGCGAGCGAAAGCCGCTTCTTGTCCTGCTGGGCGCGGAAATGCGCCGCGGAAATTTTGGCGTATTCGGCGCGCACCTCGGCGGCATAGGCCTCGCGCCGCTCCGGCGACATCAGCGACGCGACCACGCCGACGGCGCGGCTGGCGTCGTTGACATGCACCACCGGGCCGCTGAGATAGTTGGGATCGATCTTCACCGCCGTATGCACGCGGCTGGTGGTGGCGCCGCCGATCAGCAAGGGAAGTTTGAGCCCCTGGCGTTCCAGTTCGGCGGCGAAATAACCCATCTCATCCAGCGACGGTGTAATCAGGCCGGACAGCCCGACGATATCGGCCTTCTCGGTGCGCGCCGTCTCGATGATCTTCGCGGCCGGCACCATGACGCCGAGGTCGATCACCTCGTAATTGTTGCACTGGAGCACGATGCCGACGATGTTCTTGCCGATGTCGTGGACGTCGCCCTTCACGGTGGCGAGCACGATCTTGCCGGCGGAACTGCTTTGGTCCCCGGCGATGCCGGCGGCCTGATTGCGCGCCTTCTCCTCCTCCATGAACGGCATCAGATAGGCGACCGCCTGCTTCATCACCCGCGCCGACTTCACCACCTGCGGCAAGAACATCTTGCCGTCGCCGAACAGGTCGCCGACCACGTTCATGCCGGCCATCAGGGGGCCCTCGATCACCGACAGCGGACGATCGGCGCTTTGGCGGGCCTCCTCGGTGTCCTGCTCGATGTATTCTGTGATGCCGTTGACCAGCGCGTGGGACAGCCGCTTTTCCACCGGCCATTCGCGCCACGACAGATCCGCTTCCTTGGCCTGCTTGCCCTGGCCGCGGAATTTCTCCGCGAGGTTGAGCAGCCGCTCCGAGGCGCCCGCGTCGCGGTTGAGGATGACATCCTCGCAGACCTGCCGCAGTTCGGGGTCGATGTCGTCATAGATGATCATCTGCCCGGCGTTGACGATGCCCATGTCCATGCCGGCCTTGATGGCGTGATACAGGAACACCGAATGCATCGCCTCGCGCACCGGCTCGTTGCCGCGGAACGAGAACGACAGGTTGGAGACGCCGCCGGAAATATGCGCGTGCGGCAGGTTTTCGCGGATCCAGCGCGTCGCCTCGATGAAATCGACGCCGTAATTGTTGTGTTCCTCAAGCCCCGTCGCGATCGCGAAAATGTTCGGATCGAAGATGATGTCCTCCGGCGGGAAGCCGACCTGCTCGACCAGGATATCGTAGGCGCGCTTGCAGATTTCAGTCTTGCGCTGATAGGTGTCGGCCTGGCCGGTTTCGTCGAACGCCATCACCACCACGGCCGCGCCGTGGCGACGCGCGATCCGCGCCTCGTGCAGGAATTTTTCCTCGCCTTCCTTGAGCGAGATCGAGTTGACTACTGGCTTGCCTTGCAGGCACTTCAGCCCGGCCTCGATCACCGAGAATTTCGACGAGTCGACCATCACCGGTACGCGGGCGATGTCCGGCTCCGCCGCGATCAGGTTGAGGAACGTGACCATCGCCTGTTCGGAATCGAGCAGGCCCTCGTCCATGTTGACGTCGATGATCTGCGCGCCGTTCTCGACCTGGCTGCGCGCCACGTCGAGGGCGGCGGTGTAGTCGCCGGCCTTGATGAGGTTGCGGAATTTCGCCGAGCCGGTGACGTTGGTGCGCTCGCCGATATTGACGAAGGGAATGTCGGCCGTGAGCGAGAACGGCTCCAGCCCTGACAGCCGCAAGCGCGGCTCGATCACCGGCACGACCCGCGGCTGATGCGGCGCGACGGCGGCGGCGATGGCGGCGATATGATCCGGCGTGGTGCCGCAGCAGCCGCCGACGATGTTGACGAGACCGGCTTGCGCGAACTCGCCGACCAGCCGCGCCATGTAGTCCGGGCTTTCGTCGTACTGGCCGAATTCGTTGGGCAGGCCGGCGTTCGGATAGGCGCACACCAGCGTGTCGGCGACGCGGCCGATATCGGCGACGTGGGCGCGCAAATCTTCCGCGCCGAGCGCGCAGTTGAAGCCGATGGTGAGCGGGTCGGCGTGGCGCACCGAATGCCAGAACGCTTCCGGCAGTTGTCCCGACAACAGGCGGCCGGACTTGTCGGTGATGGTGCCGGAGACCATCACCGGAATATTGATGCCGCGCTCCTCGCCGATTTCGGCGATGGCGTAGAGCGCCGCCTTGGCGTTGAGCGTGTCGAAGATGGTTTCGACCAGCAGCAGATCCGCGCCGCCGTCGATGAGGCCGTTGATCTGTTCGCCGTAAGCCTTGCGCAAATCGTCGAAGGTGACCGCGCGATAACCGGGATTGGAGACGTCCGGCGAGATCGAGGCGGTGCGGTTGGTCGGGCCGATCGCGCCGGCGACGAAGCGCGGCTTGCCATCCTCGGCGCTGACGCGCGTCGCGGCGGCGCGCGCCAGCCGCGCGCCCTCGCGGTTCATCTCGTAGACGATGTCGCTCAAGTCATAGTCGGCCTGCGCGATCGAGGTCGACGAAAACGTGTTGGTGGCGACGATGTCGGCGCCGGCGCGCAAGTATTGCGCGTGGATGTCCTCGATCGCCTGCGGCTGGGTGAGGATCAAGAGATCGTTGTTGCCGCGCTGGTCGCGATGGAAATCCTTGAAGCGCTCGCCACGGAACGCCGCCTCGTCGAATTGCAGCGCCTGGATCATGGTGCCCATCGCGCCGTCAAGCACCAGAATGCGCTCGCGCGCGAGGCTGCGGATTTGATCGGCGATGGGATTCGAAACTTTGGTCACAATGTATCTCCGAAGGTCATGCCCTGCCATAGCCGTTGGAAGAACGGCGTCGCTTGTGCCGGGCATCCACGTCTTCTTTCCTATCGACCAAAAAGACGTGGAGGGCCGGGACGGGCCCGGCCATGACGGCAATGAACGTTATGCCGCCTTCTGCGTCGCGGGCCGGATGCCGAGCAAGTGGCAGATCGCGAACACCAGGTCGGCGCGGTTCATGGTGTAGAAATGGAAGTTCTCGACGCCATGCTTGGCGAGTTTCTGCACCTGACCGGCGGCGACGGCGGCGGCCACCAGCTTGCGCGTTTCAGCGTCGGCATCGAGGCCGTCGAACTTTTCCTCCAGCCATGCCGGCACGGTGGTTCCGGCGCGGGTGACGAAGCCTTTCGCCTGCCTGAAATTGTGCATCGGCATGATGCCCGGCAGGATCGGGATGTCGATGCCGCGCGCCCGCACCCGGTCGAGATAGCGGAAGTACAGATCGTTGTCGAAGAACACCTGAGTGATGGCGCGGGTCGCGCCGGCGTCGACCTTGGCTTGCAGCGTGTCGAGGTCGGCGTCGAAGTCGCGGCTCTCGGGGTGTTTTTCGGGATAGGCCGCGACGGTGACGTCGATGTCCGGATAACGCGTCTTGATGCCGGCCACGAGTTCGGCCGAGGTCTGGTAGCCGTCGGGATGGGCGACATAAGGCGTGCCGATGCCGGTGGTCGGATCGCCACGCAGCGCCACGATGTGGCGGACGCCGACCTCGTGATAGCGCGCCACCACCTCGTCGATGGCGGCGCGGGGGGCGTTGACGCAGGTGAGATGCGCGGCCGGGACGAGGTCGGTCTCCTTCAGGATACGCGCGATGGTGGCGTGGGTGCGCTCCCGCGTCGAGCCGCCGGCGCCGTATGTCACCGAGACAAAGCTGGGGGCAAGCGGCGCGAGACGCGTGATGGTGTCCCAAAGGCTGCGCTCCATCTCCTCGGTTTTCGGCGGGAAGAATTCAAAGGAGATGGTCGGCAATTTGGACGGAGCCGAACCGGGCTCGAAATGACGGGCGCTCGCACTCATGGGGTCGCTTGCTTTGTCTGGAGGGGCGTTCGGCTTCGCGTGACCGCGCGCCCCGCGGTTTTCAACATCTGGATAAAGATTACGCCAATCGAGCGGTTTCGGCGCGGGCAAAGCGACATTCTTTAATTGGGAAGTTTCCCATAACAATCAAAATTCAACGATTTTTAGCATCTTATAAAATTGAGTGGGCAGAACGCTGTTTATCCGGTCTATCGGTCGTATTTATAACATCATGTTTTTAGTTACAAATTTTTAACTCCGGTCAATCTCAATCAAGTTTTTCTTTTGGGAAACATTCGCTCCACTGAGAGTAAATTTTTGCCGCCCACCGCTCGCGTTGGGCTTTATGAATCTCAAGCGGCTGGCGGTGGTGCGTTGTGTCAGTCGTTGCGCTCGCGGAAGGTGGCGCGGAACGGGTGGGCGGGGTAGACGCCGACGATGCGCAGTTCCTTGGAGAAGAATTTCAGCTCCTCCAGCGCGAACGTCAGCCCGCGATCGTCGGGATGGCCGTCGACGTCGGCGAAGAACTGGGTCGCGAAGAAGTTGCCGTCCACCATGTAGCTTTCCAGCTTGGTCATGTTGACGCCGTTGGTGGCGAAGCCGCCCATCGCCTTGTAGAGCGCGGCGGGCAGGTTGCGGACGCGGAACACGAAGCTGGTGATGACCGGGCCGTTGTTCGCCTTGGCCCATTGCGGCTCGCGCGCCAGCACCACGAAGCGCGTGGTGTTGCTGGTCTCGTCCTCGACGTCCTGCGCCAGGATGTCGAGGCCGTAGATCTCCGAGGCCAGGCGCGAGGCCAGCGCGGCGCAGCTTTTGTCGCCGCGCTCGGCGACGGCGCGGGCGGAGCCGGCGGTGTCGGCGGCGACGATCGGCTTGATGCCGAGCTTGCGGATCACGTTGCGGCACTGGCCGAGCGCCTGGACGTGGCTCTCGACGGTGCGGATGTCTTCGAGCTTGGCGCCGCGCGGCGCCATCAGTTGGTGGCGGATCGGCAGAAACCATTCGCCGATGATCGAGAGGTTGGAGCGCGGCAGCAGATAATGGATGTCGGTGACGCGGCCGGCGATCGAGTTCTCGATCGGGATCATGCCGAGATCGGCCTCGCCGGAGGAAATCGCCGACAGCGCGTCTTCAAAAGTCGCGCACGGCAGCGGCGTGGCGTCCGGATAGGCTTCGACGATGGCGAGGTGGGAGTTGGCTCCCATTTCGCCCTGGAATGAAATGGTTTTCGGTTGGGTCATGGCGCGTTGTAACAGCGGTTGCGGCTTTTGCCAGTGGTTGAGGTGAAAAGTTTGCGAATGCGCGTCGCTACGGCGCGAGCACGCGCCGCGCGGTTTCGAGGTCGGCCGGCGTGTCGACGCCGCGCGGCACTTCGTCGACGATGGTGACGTCGATGCGCATGCCGGCCTCGATGGCGCGCAACTGCTCAAGCTTCTCGCGTTGTTCGAGCGGCGAGGGCGGCAGCGCGACGAAGCGCGCGAGCGCCTCGCGGCGGTAGGCGTAGAGCCCGATATGATGATAGCGCGGCCCTTCGCCGTAGGGCGCGGTGGCGCGGGTGAAGTAGAGCGCGCGCAGCCGGTTGGCGCCGAGCGGTGAGCCGATCACCTTGACCACGTTGGGGTTGGTGGCCTCCTCCGCGGTGTGGATTTCGGCGGCCAAAGTGGCGATGGGAATCTTGGGGTCGTCCAATGGCGACAACACGGCGCGAATGTGGCCGGGGCGGATGGTCGGAAAATCGCCCTGGAGGTTGATGACGACCGGGTGGGCAGCCGCCCCATCGAGCTTTTCCATCGCCTCGAAGATGCGGTCGGAGCCGGAGGGGTGGTCGGCGCGGGTCATCACCACCTCGCCGCCGTGGGCGGCGACCGCGGCGGCGATCTCGGGGGAATCGGTCGCCACCGCGACGCGGCCCAGCGCCGCCTCGCGGGCGCGGCGCAGCACCTGGACGATCATCGGCACGCCGCCGATATCGGCGAGCGGCTTGCCGGGCAGGCGGGTCGCGGCCATGCGCGCGGGGATCAGGATCAGCGGTTCTGACATCGTCCTTCAGCGGGGTCTGGCGGGGGCGCGACTTGCGCCGGAAACGCGGGGTTTTTTCCCGTGGCGGCCTGTTTATACGGGTTGCCAGAGGCGGGGCAAACCGGTATCTCATCGCCATCGCCCGGTCTTTTTAGATCGATTCCGGGCGCAGAATCCTCAAGGCCGCCGTGTCGCGGCCTGCAAGTTGCCCTTCCGGTCTGGAGCCTGATCCGCAATGGACTCCTTTGAGCTTAATAAGATTCTCGGTGCGCTCCTCGGCACCTGTCTTTTCGTTCTCGTGACCTCCTTTGCCGCCCAGGCGATTTTCTCGCCGACCATGCCGGAGAAGCCGGGCTTCGAGGTCGCCGTGCAGGAGACCGGCGGCGGCGAGGCCAAGGGCGCCCCGGCGGAGAAGTCCGAGCCGATCGAGAAGCTGCTCCAGACCGCCTCAGTGGAGAAGGGCGCGACCGTCGCCAAGAAGTGCGCCGCCTGCCACACCTTCGAGAAGGGCGGCCCCAACCGCGTCGGCCCCAATCTGTTCGGCGTGGTCGGCGAGAAGCGCGGCGAGGGCCGCGGCTTCAACTTCTCGGCGGCGATGAAGGCCAAGGGCGGCGACTGGACCTTCCAGGACCTCAACGAGTTCCTGAAGAACCCGAAGGCTTTCATTCCCGGCACGGCGATGGGTTTCGCCGGCATCAGCAAGGACAGCGAGCGCGCCGACGTGATCGCCTACCTCAATTCGATGTCGGATCATCCGCAGCCGATCCCGTCCGCGTCGAAGTAAGCGCCTCGCGGCGCGTCACCAATCGACACCAAAAGGCCGGGGTTTCCCGGCCTTTTTTGTTGGCGGCAAGGGGCGGGACGTTTGGCCGCGGCCGGAGTGACGTCATTGCGCGCCTCCCAATGGTCATTGCGCGCACTCGGATCCAGCCCAGCAGCCGTCCTTGCGAGCGGAGCGCAAGCGACGAAACCCACACTTCGTCATTGCGAGGAGGCGAAGCCGACGAAGCAATCCAGTCGGTGCTTCATGGCCCCTGGATTGCTTCGCTTTGCTCGCAATGACGATTGGGAGGCGCGCAATGACGGCTGAGGGGCCGATCCAAGTGCTCCCCCTGACGCCGTCCGCGCCCGCGCGAGGACGCCGGCCTTGGTGCGGCGAATCCGTGCATCCCGTAAAATGACACCGATTTCACGTGCTCTTGCCGTCAAATCGGTGTCCACTTCGTCGGGCTCCTTATGGTTAGATCATGCGCGCCTTCGGGGTCGATTCGTCCGAAGCCGCCGCGCCGACCGGCATTGACGAGGAACACGCATTGGCCATCACCCGACGAGTTTTGTTGCAGGGCGGCGCGGCGCTGGCCGCCGCTCCGGTTTTTCCTCTCGCGGCGGGACGGCCGCTGATCGCCGCGGCGCGGGCGCAGGCCGCCGCCCCGGCCTGGCGGCACGGCCTGTCGCTGTTCGGCAAGGTCAAATACCCGGAAGGCTTCGCGCATTTCGACTATGTCAACCCGGCCGCGCCGAAGGGCGGCGTGGTGCGGCAGATCGGGGTCGGCGGCACCTTCGACAGTTTCAACGTCGTGGTGTCCGGCGTGAAGGGCACCATCGCCAGCGCGGTGGGGCTGATCTATGAATCGCTGACGACGCCGGCGCTCGACGAAGTATCCACCGAATACGGCCTGCTGGCCGAGGCGGTGCGCTATCCCGAGGATTATTCCTCGGTGACGTACCGGCTGCGCGCCGCCGCGCGCTGGCACGACGGCAAGCCGGTGACGCCGGAGGACGTGATCTATTCGCTGGAGGTGTTCAAGAAATACCATCCGCAATACGCCGCCTATTACCGCCATGTGGTGAAGGCGGAGAAGACCGGCGAGCACGAGGTGACCTTCACCTTCGACGCACCGGGCAACCGCGAACTGCCGCAGATCGTCGGCCAGCTGCTGATCCTGCCGAAACACTGGTGGGAGGGCACCGACGCCGCCGGCAACAAGCGCGACGTCTCCGCCACCACGCTGGAGCCGCCGCTCGGCAGCGCCGCCTATCGCATCAAGAATTTCGTCGCGGGCCGGACGGTGACGGTGGAGCGCGTGAAGGACTATTGGGGCGCGGCGCTCAACGTCAATGTCGGCCGCAACAATTTCGACGAGATCCGCTACGAGTATTTCCGCGATCCGACCGTGGCGCTGGAAGCCTTCAAGGCCGATCAGATCGACTGGCGCACCGAGAACAGCGCCAAGAACTGGGCCACCGCCTACGATTTCCCGGCGGTGAAGGACAAGCGCGTGGTGCTGGAGGAATTCCCCAACCGCAATTCCGGCGTCATGCAGGCGTTCGTGATGAACATCCGGCGGCCGAAATTTTCCGACGCGCGGGTGCGCCGCGCGATGAACTTCGCGTTCGATTTCGAGGAGATGAACCGGCAGATCTTCTTCGGCCAGTATCAGCGCATCAGCAGCTATTTCCACGGCACCGAGCTGGCGTCGTCCGGCCTGCCGCAGGGCAAGGAACTGGAGATTCTCGAAACCGTGCGCGCCGAGGTGCCGCCGGAGGTGTTCACCACGCCTTACGTCAATCCGGTCGGCGGCAATCCGCAGGCGGTGCGCGACAATCTGCGCGAGGCGCTGAAGCTCCTGAAGGACGCCGGCTACGAGGTGCGCGACCGCAAGCTGGTCGAGGCCAAAAGCGGCGCGCCGTTCACCATCGAGCTGTTGGCCGACGACCCCAGCATGGAGCGGGTGATGCTGTTCTACAAGCCGTCGCTGGAGCGGCTCGGCATCGCGGTGAGCGTGCGCACCATCGACCCGACGCAATACGAGAACCGGCTGCGGAGCTGGGATTTCGACGTCATCGTGACATCGTGGCTGCAATCGCTGTCGCCGGGCAACGAGCAGCGCGAATACTGGGGCTCGCAGGCCGCCGACACCCCGGGCTCGCGCAACCTGATCGGCATCAAGAATCCGGCGATCGACAAACTGATCGAGCGCGTCATCTTCACCAGGGATCGCGACGACCTGGTCGCCGCCACCCGCGCGCTCGACCGCGTGCTGCTGCATCATTATTATGTCGTGCCGCAATGGACCTATCCGTACCAGCGCACCGCGCGCTGGGACCGCTTCGGCCGGCCGGAGACGATGCCGAAATACGGCCTGGCGTCGTTCCCCACGATCTGGTGGTATGACGCCGACAAGGCCGCGAGGATCGGCAAGTGAGGGCGAGGGTTTTGCGAATAGTCGTCGTCAATGACACCCCTCCACGATCACCGTCCAGTGAGATTGCGTCGCGATCACCGTCATTGCGAGGAGCGTTGGCGACGAAGCAATCCAGTCCTTACTATGCGGCTTCCGGATTGCTTCGCGGCGCCTGTGCTCGGACGGCGCGGAGCGCCGATCCGGGTGCTCGCAATGATGGTCCCGAGGTTCGCAGTGGCCATCCGGATGTTCGCCGTCACGACCTGCGATCGGTCCTTTCCCCATGACCCGCCCCGTCACCCTCAATCGCCGGCAGGTGTTCGGCCTCTCGCTCGGTGTCGCCGGCGTCGCGGCGGGGTTTGGTGCGCGCGAAGCGGTCGCGCAGCCGGCGGCGGCGGACGCGCCGGCGTTCGGCGCGGCGACGCATGGCATGTCGGTGTTCGGCGATCTGAAATATCCGGCCGATTTCACCCATTTCGACTACGCCAATCCGCAAGCGCCGAAGGGCGGCGCGTTCTCCACCATTCCCTCGACGCGCGCCTACAACCAGTCGTACCAGACCTTCAATTCGCTCAACGCCTACATCCTGAAGGGCGAGGGCGCGCAGGGCATGGACCTGACCTTCGCCGCCCTGATGGTGCGCGCCTATGACGAGCCCGACGCGATGTATGGGCTGGTCGCGCAATCGGTGGCGGTGTCCGACGACCGGCTGGCGTGGCGGTTCACGCTGCGGCCGCAGGCGCGGTTTCACGACGGCTCGAAACTGACCGCGCATGACGTGGCGTTTTCGCTGAACACGCTGAAGGCCAAGGGGCATCCCCTGATCCTGCAACAGATGCGCGACGTCGCCGGCGCGGAGGCGCTGGACGACGCCACCGTGGTGGTGCGCTTCGCCAAGGGCCACGCGCGCGACGTGCCGCTCTACGTCGCCGGACTGCCGATTTTTTCTCGCGCCTACTACGCGGAGCGGCCGTTCGACGAATCGACGCTGGACATTCCGCTCGGCTGTGGCCCCTACAAGGTGGCGCGCTTCGAGGTCAACCGCTTCATCGAGTTCGAGCGCGTCAGGGACTGGTGGGGCGCGGATCTCGCGCCGATGCGCGGCGGCTACAACTTCGACACCGTGCGTTATGAATTCTATCGCGACCGCGACGTCGCTTTCGAAGGTTTCACCGCGAAAAACTATCTGTTCCGCGAGGAATTCACCGCGCGGGTGTGGGCGACGCGCTACGATTTCCCGGCGGTGAAGGACGGCCGCGTTAAGCGCGAGATGCTGCCGGACCAGACGCCATCCGGCGCGCAGGGCTGGTTCATCAACACCAGGCGCGACAAGTTCAAGGACCCGCGCGTGCGGCAGGCGCTCGATCTCGCCTTCGACTTCGAATGGACCAACAAGACCATCATGTACGGCGCCTATGCGCGCACCCAGTCGCCGTTCCAGAACTCCGACATGATGGCGCAGGGCATGCCTTCCCCGGAGGAACTGCAATTGCTGGAGCCATTCCGCGGCCAGGTGCCCGACGAGGTGTTCGGCGCGCCGGTGTCGCCGCCGGCCTCCGACGGCTCGGGGCAGGATCGCGCGCTGCTGCGCAAGGCGGTGCAACTGTTGCGCGACGCCGGCTGCGCGGTGAAGGACGGCCGGCGGCTGTTGCCGAACGGCGAGCCGTTCGCCATCGAGTTTCTCGCCGACGAGCCGCAGTTGCAGGCGCATCACGCGCCCTACATCAAGAACCTCGGCACGCTGGGCATCGCGGCGTCGCTGCGCCTGGTCGATCCGGTGCAGTATCGCGCCCGGGTGGAGGATTTCGATTTCGACATGACCATCGAACGCTTCAGCATGTCGGCGACGCCGGGCGACTCGATGCGGCCGTTCTTCACCTCGCAGGCGGCGGCGACCAAGGGCTCGTACAATCTCGCCGGCATTTCAAGCCCGGCCATCGACGCGCTGGTCGAGAAGATCATCAACGCGCCAAGCCGCGCGGAACTGACGACCGCCTGCCGCGCCTTCGACCGCGTGTTCCGCGCCGGCCGCTACTGGGTGCCGCAGTGGTATCGCACCAACCACCCGATCGCCTATTGGGACGTGTTCGCGCATCCCGAAAAGCTGCCGCGCTATCTCGGCTCGGTCGGCGGCATCGAATTGTGGTGGAGCGATCGTGACAAGGCCGCGCGGGCCGACAAGGCGGGCAAGCCATGACCGCCTATATCGCCCGTCGCATCCTGCTGATGATCCCGACCCTGCTCGGCATCCTGTTCGTGTCCTTCGTGGTGGTGCAGTTCGCGCCCGGCGGCCCGGTGGAGCGCGTCATCGCGCAACTGTCCGGCGCCGACACCGGCGGCACCTCGCGCATCTCCGGCGCCAGCGGCGATTTCGGCGCGCGCGCCCAGGTCGGCGCCTCCGGCGACGCGGTCAATTCGAAATATCGCGGCGCGCAGGGGCTCGATCCCGAATTCATCAAGAGCCTCGAGAAGCAGTTCGGCTTCGACAAGCCGGCCCCGGAGCGCTTCCTCCTGATGCTGCGCGACTACATGCGGTTCGATTTCGGCAAGAGCTATTTCCGCGACGTCAGCGTGCTGCAACTGATCAAGGAGAAGCTGCCGGTCTCGATCTCGCTCGGGGTGTGGATGACGCTGATCACCTATCTGATCTCGATCCCGCTCGGCATCCGCAAGGCGGTCGCGGACGGGTCGCGCTTCGACGTCTGGACCTCGGGGGTGATCATCATCGGCTTCGCCATTCCCGGCTTCCTGTTCGCGATCCTCCTGATCATCCTGTTCGCCGGCGGCTCGTTCTTCAGCTGGTTTCCGCTGCGCGGGCTGACCTCCGACGGCTGGTCGGACTTTCCGTGGTACTGGAAGATCCTCGATTATTTCTGGCACATCACCTTGCCGCTGTTATCGATGATCCTCGGCGCGTTCGCGACCATGACGCTGCTGACCAAGAACTCGTTCCTCGACGAAATCCGCAAGCAATACGTGATGACGGCGCGCGCCAAGGGCTGCACCGAGCGGCAGGTGCTCTACAACCACATTTTCCGCAACGCCATGCTGATCGTCATCGCCGGCTTCCCCGGCGCGTTCATCCATGCCTTCTTCTCGGGATCGTTGTTGATCGAAACCATCTTCTCGCTCGACGGGCTCGGCCTGCTCGGCTTCGAGAGCGTGCTCAACCGCGATTATCCGGTGGTGTTCGGCACGCTGTTCATCTTCTCGCTGGTCGGCCTGGTGGTGAACCTCGCCTCCGATCTCACCTATATGTGGATCGATCCGCGGATCGACTTCGAGGCGCGGGAGGTGTGATGACGCTGACCGCCCGCGAACCGATCGAGACCACCGCGCAGGCGCCGCTCGGCGAGGCCGTGCCGCCGTCGCGGCATCGCCTGGCGCTGTCGCCGCTCAACCGCCGGCGCTGGCGCAACTTCAAGGCCAACCGGCGCGGCTACTGGTCGCTGTGGATTTTCTCGGTGCTGTTCGTGGTGTCGCTGTTCGCCGAACTGATCGCCAACGACCGGCCGCTGTTCATCGCCTATGACGGCCATTGGTACTGGCCGGCCTTCGTCACCTATTCGGAAACCACCTTCGGCGGCGACTTCGAGACCGCCGCCGACTATCGCGATCCCTATCTGCAGAAGCAGATCGCGGCCAAGGGCGGCACCGTGATCTGGGCGCCGATCCGCTATTCCTACGACACCCACAACCTCGACCTGCCGACGCCGGCGCCCTCGAAGCCGACCTGGCTTCTGACCGAGGCGGAATGCAAAAGCGTGGTCGAGCGCAAGGGCCTCACCGGCTGCCGCGACCTCGAATACAACTGGCTCGGCACCGACGATCAGGGCCGCGACGTGCTGGCGCGGCTGATCTACGGCTTCCGCATCTCGGTGCTGTTCGGGCTGTGCCTCACTGTGGTCTCGTCGATCATCGGCATCGCCGCCGGCGGCGTGCAGGGCTATTTCGGCGGCTGGGTCGATCTCGCCTTCCAGCGCTTCATCGAGGTGTGGACCGCGATCCCCTCGCTCTATCTGCTGTTGATCCTGTCGTCGATCCTGGTGCCGGGCTTCTTCGTGCTGCTCGGCACGCTGCTCTTGTTCTCGTGGGTGTCGCTGGTCGGGCTGGTGCGCGCCGAGTTCCTGCGCGGCCGCAACTTCGAATACATCCAGGCGGCGCGCGCGCTCGGCGTCTCCAACGGCGTCATCATGTTCCGCCATCTGCTGCCGAACGCGATGGTGGCGACCATGACGTTCCTGCCGTTCATCGTGTCGTCCTCGGTGATGACGCTCACCGCGCTGGATTTCCTCGGCTTCGGCCTGCCGCCGGGCTCGCCGTCGCTGGGCGAGATGCTGTCGCAGGGCAAGGCCAACGTGCAGGCGCCGTGGCTCGGCTTCACCGGCTTCTTCTCGCTGGCGATCATGCTGTCGCTGCTGATCTTCATCGGCGAGGCGGTGCGCGACGCCTTCGACCCGCGCAAGACGTTCAGTTGAGGATATGATAGGTTCGCGCCGTGAGAGGATGGCCATGAACAGGATCATTCGGGAGCACTATCCGGCGTCGCGGCTTCCTGACGACTTGCGGGAAGGCGTCGATCCTCACGCCACGGTGACGGTGACCATCGTGCAGGAGGAAAAGCCTCCCGAGCGCGTCATGTCGCTGGAGGAAATTTTTGCCGCCCGGCGACCGCCTTTCAAAACCGCCGAGGAGATCGATAGCGACCTGCGTCGGCAGCGGGATGAATGGGATGATTGAACCGAATGGGACATCCCGAATTTATCTCGATACCAACATTTTCATCTACGCGATCCAGGGCGATGAGCAGATTTTCGGACCGCTCCAGGAATTGTTCGACCTGCTGCGAATGAAGAAGGGGATTGCCGTAACCAGCGAACTGACGCTGGCCGAGGTTTTGCCCGGAGCGCGAGACGTCGATCGTCGCAACTATCTCAATCTGATTGTTTGGAGCGGAATTTTCGATTTGCGCGCCGTGAGCAGGGATATTCTGATGGAAACCGCTGATTACAGGAAAGCGGCGGGAATGCCGAAGCTGCCGGATGCCATTCATGCGGTGACGGCGATCCGTGCCGGATGCCATAAGATCCTGTCAAGCGATCGTCGGCTTCGCTTGCCCGCGGGATATTCTGTTATTTCTCCCGAGCCCGCGAACCTCGACGCGCTCATCCGTGAGCTCGCATGATGGACGCTGTCAACCAGCCGCTGCTCGATATTCGCGATCTCTCGGTCGCCTTCGGCCGGGGCGAGCGGGCGACGCTGGCGGTCGATCGCATATCCTACACCATGCGGCGCGGCGAGTGCGTGGCGCTGGTGGGCGAATCCGGTTCGGGCAAGTCGGTCAGCGCGCTGTCGATCCTGAAGCTGCTGCCTTACCCGAGCGCCTCGCATCCCTCGGGCACGATCCGCTTCAAGGGGCAGGACCTCTTGACGATGTCCGAGCGCGAGATGCGCGGCATTCGCGGCAACGACATCTCGATCATCTTCCAGGAGCCGATGACCTCGCTCAATCCGCTCCACACCATCGAGGCGCAGATCGCGGAAATCATCCAGTTGCACAAGCCGATGCGCGGCGCGGCGATCCGCGCGCGGGTGCTGGAGCTGCTGACGCAGGTCGGCATCCCGGAGCCGGAAACGCGGCTCGCCAGCTATCCGCATCAACTGTCGGGCGGGCAGCGCCAGCGCGTGATGATCGCGATGGCGCTGGCCAACGAGCCGGATCTGCTGATCGCCGACGAGCCGACCACCGCGCTCGACGTCACCGTGCAGGCGCAGATCCTGCGGCTCTTGGCGGATATCCGCGCCCGGCTCGGCATGAGCATGCTGTTCATCACCCATGATCTCGGCATCGTGCGCCGCATCGCCGACGTGGTCTGCGTGATGAATCACGGCCGGATCGTCGAGCAGGGGCCGGTAGAGCAGGTGTTCACCGCGCCGCAACATCCGTACACCAAGGCGCTGCTCGCCGCCGAGCCCAAGCCCGACCCCGCGCCGCCGCAACACGACGCGCCGGTGGTGATGCAGGCGACCGATCTCAAGGTGTGGTTTCCGATCAAGCGCGGCCTGCTGCGCAAGACGGTGGGCCACGTCAAGGCGGTGGACGGCGTCACGCTCGCGGTGCGGCGCGGCGAGACGCTGGGCGTGGTCGGCGAATCCGGCTCCGGCAAGACCACGCTTGGCCTGGCGCTGCTGCGGCTGATTTCCTCCGAGGGGCCCATCGTGTTTCTCGGCAACAACATTCAGGGCCTGCGGTTCAAGGCGATGCGGCCGTTCCGCCGCGACATGCAGGTGGTGTTTCAGGATCCGTTCGGCTCGCTCAGCCCGCGCATGTCGATCAACGACATCATCGCCGAGGGTTTGAGCGTGCATCAGCCGCAGCTTTCGCCCGAGCAGCGCGAGGCGCGGGTGGTGAAGGCGCTGGTCGACGCCGGGCTCGATCCGGCGACGCGCTTCCGTTATCCGCACGAGTTCTCCGGCGGCCAGCGCCAACGCATCAGCGTCGCCCGCGCCGTGGTGCTGGAGCCGAGCTTCATCGTGCTGGACGAGCCGACCAGCGCGCTCGACATGCTGCTGCAGGCGCAGATGGTCGACCTGCTGCGCGATTTGCAGCGCAAGCGCGACCTCACCTACATGTTCATTTCGCACGACCTGCGCGTGGTGGCCTCATTGGCGAGCCATCTCATCGTGATGCGGCACGGCAAGATGGTCGAGGAAGGGCCGGCGTCGGAATTGTTCAAGCATCCGAAGACCGACTACACCCGCGCGCTGTTCGCCGCCGCGTTCCGGCTGGAAACCGCCAACGGGGCGGGGGACGTCAGTGGCTGAGCGCGAGGAGGCCGGCGGCATCGCCGACCGCGCCTTGGGCGTCGAGGTCTCGCCGCCGCGTTCGCTGTGCGACGACGGTTTCCGGCCCTATGAGCGCTATACGCTGCGATTGCCGCTGCCCGACG